>JAZOSH010000068.1:0-6879 GCA_045656985.1 Eubacteriales bacterium
GCTCAGACAGATAAGCTTACAACTGCTCCTCCTGAGGCAGAATATGCCTACAAGGTTGTTGGCAATGTAATAACCTATGAGGTTAAGATCAGCCGTGAAGAATACGGTTTGACAGGAAACAAGCTTTTCTTGGCGGTCTCCGCGAGATCTACCACAAGTGTTGGTGAAAGACTTACATTTGGATTTAAATCAGATGAGCTTGCGGGTAGCTATAATACTCTCCACAATGCAGAGGCATATCCTCATGTCCTCTTCCTTGGTGAGCAGGCTACCTTTACAGCAGAAGATGGCTTCCTTACCACAAACGGTGTAGCTGTTACTCCTTGCGGTGAAAATCATTCCTATAGTATTATAGGAAAAGTAAGCGATACACAGCACAAGGCCGCTTGTTCTGCATGCGGTGAGGTTGCATTTGTTGACCACACATACGATCAGTGTGTAGCCGGTGGCGAGTATGATTTCTTCCACTATACAAACTGTGCTTGCGGCGCAGAGGGTGAGAAGGAGAACCACGAAAACCTCGCTATCACAGCTACCACTCCCACAGCATTTGGTACTCTTACATATGATTGTTCCAAGTGCGGCGCGGTAAGAGCAAAGGGCTCTGCAAACTTTGGCGGTCGTTATGAATATGTTCATGATGCACACTTCCTTACTGCTACATGTGGACTTAAGTCTCATGGACATGCACAGAAGCATCTCTATGCAGGTACTGCCAATATCGTGGCACCTGTAAATGACGGTGTTGTTTATGATGGCGAATATTCTTGGACTACTGTTATGACCGGTGGAAATACCACAGGCCTTAAGGGATATACTACAGGTCAAGGCACGGAAGGTCATAAGTGGTATGCATCCACATCCGGAATTATTAATGATGTAATTCTGAGCATTGCATATGATAATGACAATATCTATATAGCAGTTGAATCAAATATTTCAAATGATTACGGAGATTATTCTTCCTATACTCGTCCCAATTCCGAGTGGACAGAGATAAGACTTGGCGGCTCCGATGATATTGCAAAGGCATTGGTATTTAAAGCAACTTATCAAAACGGCTCCCTCACCGTAGATGCAGACTATGCTTATGCAACTTCGTCTAAAAATGGTAATAACTCTGACCAGTGGGCATACGAAGAGGGAACCGATAAGGACACTCTTGCAGAGAAGACTGTTATCGCTGCTTATGCAAAGAAGTCAGACAACGAAAATACTCTTGTTTATGAGTTCGTTATTGACCGCGCAAAGCTTGCTGAGCTCTGCGATGCAGATGAAGTTCTTGACAGACTTTACCTCTCTTCAAAGACTATGGGCTTGAAGGCGGTTGCAGAAAGTTCGTCTACAGCAGAAAACGGTATTATTTGGCAGGGACATGACTGGTACACAGGAGCTAACGAGCTTACTTCTATTGCAGGACAGCATTACTACCTTGATGGTAGATTTGCTCATGTTCTCTTCCTTTCGGACAGAGCATCGCAGGATAGTTACTTCAACAACAATCCTGATTTTGCTTATACACTTAATGGAGAGACAGCTTATTATATCTCCGGCTATTCTGCAGCAAAGTGCGCTACTTGCACAACATTCACTACTGTAAATACCGAAACAGGTCATGCTAATGTATGTACAGTTTGCGGTGATACAGTTGAGGTTGTTGACGGTCATACATGGACAGAGGGCAGCACGATATTCATGCCCGATGGCTGGTATAAGACCTATACATGTAGCGCTGATACATGCGTAAAGCATGGAAAGACAACAGTTGTTCCCACAGCAGTGGGTGAAACCACATACACACTGTGGCAGAACAATATGAAGCAGTGTGCTATTAATGAAAATCAGACAAAGTATCTTGATCTTACAACGGGCTTCTATGTAAATAAGGTAAAGCCCACTGAAAGATATAAGAAGTTCTACGCTACACTTCAAACAGAGATGCCCGACATTCTTGCACTTCAGGAATGTGACCTTGGATGGCATGATCTTTTTGAAAACATTGACGGCGTAGCTGACAGTGAGGGTGTAAATCCTCTGTCCGAGCTCGAATATGAAAATGTAATAGCAAAGGCACCTATAACTGTTGTTAATAACTTGAAAGCTAACACTAATGTAGAGGATGCCGAAGGTAATCAGTATGCGCTTACCGAAGCAGTAACAGTTACCTACAATTCTGATGACTGCCGTCGCGGAATCAGAAATCCCATCTACTATAATACGGAAGTATTTGAACTTGTAGATGCAGGTGTTGTTGCTTACGGTGATAGCACAAATGCTTGGTTTGAGGATCCTTGGGCATTTACTTGGGCAATACTCAAGTCAAAGGCAACAGGTGAGTATGTTGCAGTAACATCCACCCATATTCCTTCGGGAGCTGATAGTGCAAACACACGACTGGCCTATATGAAGGAACTTCTTAACAAGGTACAGTTCATTGAAAACACCTATAATATTCCCGTTATTTCTGTAGGTGACTATAACGCTCTTAAGGGTGAAGAATCAATGCAGTATCTCAATGCTGCAATGAAGGTAGCAAGAGAAAATGCGCTTTCCAAGATCAATATGTCTTGGATGACATCCGGACTTGTTTTGGATGCAACTCAGACTTACTCCGGCTATTCTCTTGGTGATACAGGCGACTATTTCACTAGTGATTCTGACGGTGTAAAAATGGCTTCTCAGATCGACCACTGCTACTATTCCGAGAAGGGAATAGCAGGTGATGAGTGGCAAGTTATGAAGGATGTTGTGGTTTATTCCGACCACCTTCCCGCTCGTTTCACATTCAGAGTAGTTGGAATGGGACACACCACTTGTGAGGTGAGTGATTGGACGCCTTCCGAGGATGGCTCTAACCACTACAGAAAGTGTCTCTGTAACAATGGCTATGAAACAGGTGCTCACGTGCTTGACACTTACACTCCTGCGGGTGACGGAACACACACAGGTAAGTGTAGCGATTGTGGATATGAAGGCGCTACAGAGACATGTACAGGTACAGTATCTTCTTATGATGCTGATACTCACACCGTAACATGTTCCAAGTGTCACGCAGAGACAACAAATGCACATGATTATGCTTGGACTGTTGATTCCACAGCAGGCACACACGCCGGTGATTGTAAGGTTTGTGATGCCGTTGTAGAGGCAACTAAGCATGAGTATGTTGGCGCTATCCAGACCAAGTCAACTCCTACTGCACTGGGTACAAAGAGATTTAAATGTGTATGCGGCGACTACTTTGATATACCCTATGGAGAAGATGGACACTTCCTTAGAGGATCTAACCATCTCTTCGTAGGTCAGGCAATGAAAATCGCTCCCAAGGCAGACGGTGTTATTACTCCTGCCGAGTACAGCTGGACTACCACGATGAAGGGTGGCAAATATCCTTGGGCTTATTATAAGGATAATACAACGGATGTTATTTACAATACATGGCTTAATGCTAAGAACAGTGCAGATAATCCTCTTGTAAATGATGCTACCTACTATGTTGGATATGATAGCAATAATATTTATATTGCAATGGTATCTTCGCTTAGCGGAAACTATGCAAATGTCGGCCGTCCTGATTCCGAGTATACTCGCATAATTCTCGGCGGTTCTGACAGCATTTCAAGAAATGTTGAGATAGTTGCAACATATACAAAGGCGGACGGTAACCTTGTAGTTGATATGCTGTATTATGATGTAACAGAAAAATACAGTAGCAAAATTAGTCAGTGGAAGATTGCATCGCCTTTAGCATATGCGGCAGACACAGAAGAGGATGCTCTCGCAGAAGCTTGTCTTACAAGCAAGGCAGCAAGACTTGATTCTGACGCAAATGCCCTTGTATACGAATTTGTTATTGACCGTGCTAAGCTCGCAGCAGCTTGCGGCACAAACAATAAGCTTGATAAACTTTACCTCTCCTCTATGACAAGTGGCATAGATGCTAGCGGTAATGCGGCAGATTTCATTACTCATACCTATGAGTGGAGAGACACTAATATCTTGGCACAGTATGATAATGTATCTGCTGAGTATCAGGATCATTTCTACATAAACGGTAGATTCCCGCATGTACTCTTCCTTAGTGATAAGACATCGCAGTCCGGATACCTTTCTGATAATGAAGATCACTCCGGCTGGTATACAGAGGGTTGTCCTCATGCGGTAAACGGTGTCAGCACATACAGAAAGGTTGTTACACTTCTTGATGGCGAGTATGCACACAAGGATGTTTGTTCGCTTTGTGGATATGAGACGGCAGCTGTAGAGTGTACATTGCCCGAAACTTGGACAGTAAACGGCAATTACCACGAGAAGACTTGCTCGGTATGTAACTATGTTGTTTCTGAAGAGCATAACACAGAGTACACCGACAAGGGCGACGGAACTCACACAGGCACATGTACTGTATGTCTGAACGAGGTAAATGCAGCACACGAGTTCGGTACTCCCGTAAAGACAAATGATCTCGTTCATACAGCAACATGTAAGTACTGTCCTGCTACCGAGGTTGTACTTCATAAGTCTACTTCCGTTAACGGAACAATAGATACACCGGCAACTATTGTTCAGGATGGTACAAAATCCTATACATGTGCAATATGTAACGAAACTTATACAAAGTCTTACAGCGTATACGATGCATATTTCCATATGTACAACGCTAAGGGTGGTGAACTTGAAGCAGAGAATGCAATGAGACGCTACTACCTTGGCAATGCAATGAACGGAATTGCCCCTGTGGCAGACGGTATTGTTAATGCTACAGAATACGCTACAAAGCTTGGTTCATTTAGCGCTGTAACAAATAGTGCAAATGGACATGGAGGAGCTTTTGACGGTGGATGGGATACTTATTACGATGATTTCGCATATTACAGAGTAAATCAGAATACATCAAATGCATCTGTGACCGATGCATTCACAATCTATTATGCATATGATGATGAGAACATCTATATCGCGTATGTAGTTCATTCAAGTGTAACTGATTTTACAGCTCTTGCGGCAAATCAAACAATAACCATTTCGGTTAATGCAGGTGATTATGAGTCTGATGTAACTAAGTCCTACACACTTTCTTGTAGCACTTCTAAAACAGGAGTGCAGGATGCAGGAAATGGTGCAAAGGCTATCTTTGTTAAGGATGAAACAGGTACAACCGCAACTTACGAGATAGCAATAAGCCGCGCATCACTTGCTTCACTTTACAATGGAAATAAGGCAGCAGATGTTAATAAGCTCTTTATTCGTTCGCTTGTTGACATTTTTGATGCTTCTGGTGTTAAGGCTGGATATGTAGTATTTGCTCCTTCTTGGGCTACTAATATCAATGTTAATGGATATGTATCTAAGGACACTCGCCTCTTCCATGCAATTATGCTTGGAACGATGGAAAGTTTCTCGGATGAAATCAACACATATGGTGCAGCATTTGACTACACCTACACAGCATGTGAACACACACTTGACGGCGCAGATACATTCAGATATGTTCAGGCAAGTGCTACAGAGCACAAGTCTGTATGTTACATGTGCGGCGCTGAAAAGGATGTAGAGACACACAGCGCAGCAACCTATACAATGGTTGACGCAGCAACCCACTCCGGAGTTTGTGAGTGCGGAATTACATTCGCAGTAGCTCACGATCTCACACAGGTTGACGCACAGACGGCAACTTGTACAGAAAAGGGATGGGATGCATATGAGTATTGTACAGTATGTGACTATACAACATATGTAGAGATTCCCGCAGGCCATACAATAGAGCAGGTTGAGGCTAAGGCAGCAACTTGTACAACAGTTGGTTGGAATGCATACGAGTACTGTACAGCATGTGATGACTATACAACATATGTAGAGATTCCCGCAGCTGGTCACAGCTTTACTGTAGAGGTAACTTCTACCGAGGGCGACTGCCAGACTCTCGCAAGCACAACATATAAGTGTGCAAATTGTGACGCAACAAAGATAGTTGATGGCGAGCTTGGCGACCACAAGCCTGACGCAGCAGCAGACTGTGAGAACGCACAGACATGTACAGTATGTGGTGAGACACTTGTAGATGCACTCGGACATAAGCCCGGTGCAGAGGCAGATTGTGAAAACGCACAGACATGTACAGTATGTGGTGATGAACTCGTAGCAGCACTTGGACACGCATGGACCGATGATCTTGATACAACATGTAACAACGGTTGTGGCAAGACTCGTGAAGTAAATGTTCATACAGATGCAATCGCAGTAAACCGCGATTCTTACGCAAAAGCAACAATAGTAGAAGGTAATGTAGTAACGATTAAGGCAGAGGGCGTAGTTAAGTGGCTCAAGGGTACAGGCGTAGGCTATGGTAACTGGGTAGGCTTCAGAATAACAACTCCCGACGGAGTAGATGCAGCAACCGCTGTATACTACCGTCCTAACGGAACAAGCACATCACTTTCAAATGTTCTTGATAGCGGAAAGAATTACGCAAGCGTTTACGCCGATATGTCCAAGTACGGCGAAACCGCAACCTACGGTCTTGACTGGAACGGTGACGGAGTAGTAGACCTTACAGTTATTATTGATGTAAGCGAAGCTTGTCTTGCAAGCGAGGCAGTAGTAGAAAACGAAATTTCTGCAACATGTACAACAGATGGAACACACGACGAAGTTGTTTACTGTTCTGTATGTGGTGAAGAGATTAGCCGTGAAACAATTACAGATGTAATCGCAACGGGACACACACCCGGTGCAGAAGCAGATTGTGAAAACGCACAGACATGTACAGTATGTGGTGATGAACTCGTAGCAGCACTTGGACACGCATGGACCGCTGATCTGGATACAACATGTAACAACGGTTGAGGCAAGACTCGTGAAGTAAATGTTCATACAGAT
>JAZOSH010000069.1:0-10129 GCA_045656985.1 Eubacteriales bacterium
TTGCTCCGCCCTTGCGTGCTCACAACGGTCATAAACGAATATTGTCTGCACAAGTCCAAAGACAGGAGAGTTTTTGCCAAGCTTTTTGCAAAAAGCTTGCCGCCGGAGGCACGCGTCCTCCCCGATAAATCAAAATTTGAACATTAGAAATAACACAGGAAAGGAGCATATATGGGAAGGATAAATGTATTGTCCTTTGAGGTGGCAAACCTTATTGCCGCGGGCGAGGTAGTAGACAGACCTGCTTCGGTAATAAAGGAGCTTATGGAAAATTCAATAGACTCGGGCGCCACAAGGATAACCGTTGAGATACAGCACGGCGGAGTAACATTTATGAGCGTGTCGGATAACGGCTGCGGTATGGAAGCAGACGAGCTGCCTGTGGCGATACGACGCCACGCGACATCGAAGATTCGCGAGGCGGCAGACCTTGAGGGTATATGCACCTTGGGATTCCGTGGAGAGGCACTTGCGGCAATAGCCTCGGTGTCTCATCTGCGAATAATATCAAGGCCGCGCGGCGCCGAGATGGGCGCGATGCTTGAGGCTGATTGCGGAAATATATTAGGCGTCAGCGAGCGCGCGGCGGCAGAGGGAACAAGAGTTATAGTTGAGGACCTTTTCGCAAATGTTCCCGCGAGAAGAAAGTTTCTCAAAAAGGATGTCACCGAGGCAATGGCGGTCAGCACTTATGTTGAAAAGATAGCGCTCTCGCGCCCCGATATTGCCTTTCGTCTTATCGTTGACGGAAATCAGAAGTTAGACACAGTTGGTGACGGCAACCTTAAAAATACCATATATTCACTCTTCGGCAAGGATTTCGCAATGAAGCTTTTGCCGACAGAGCTTGAGCTTGACGGCATTCGTGTGAGCGGATTTGTCGGAAGAACAGACAATGTAAGGGCAAACAGAAATTATCAGAATTTCTTTATAAACGGCAGATACATAAAGAGCAAGACCGCCTGCGCGGCAATAGAGCAGGCATATACCTCGTATATCCCGCCTGAAAAATTTCCTTGCTGTGTTTTGAAGATAGACATAAGCCCTATGGCGGTTGATGTCAATGTTCACCCCGCAAAGCTTGAGGTCAAGTTCTCAAATGAGCGCCCCGTTTTTGAGGCAATATATTACGCGGTGCGAAATGCGCTTGAGGCAAATGTATCACGCCCTGCGATAGACACAGCAAGACTTACGCACGGACAGAGAGTGAGCGATATGACCTCTCCCATTCCCGAAAAGAAGGACGAGAGCCTAGGGAAAAGACAGATAACGGCAGAGCTCTTTACAAGGAGCGAGCCACCCGCAGAGGAGAAAAAGAAGCCTGCCTTTGAGCATATCACGGCAGAGCAGTATGTAAAGGAATACCTCGGTGGTTTTAGCGATAAAAAGACCGAGAAGAAGGCAGATAAAAAGGAAGATGCTCCTACCGAAATAAAGCAGCCCTCATCGGTTGTCCCCGCTCACACAGAGTCAAGTGAGAAGGCGCGCCCGACAGAGCAGAAGCCCGAGCCGATAGTTGAGGATGCTCCGATAACAAAGGCAGAGCCCGTCGAGAGTGCCCCTGTAGTGCCCGAGAGAGCGGAAGCGCCAAGGACACTTGAATACAGAATAGTTGGCGAGTTATTTAACTCCTATGTCATAGTCGAGCGCGGCGACACCATGCTGCTGATAGACAAGCACGCGGCGCATGAGAGGATAATCTTTGAGCGACTTCGTGCAAGCCTTGCTTCCCTTGAGACGGCCTCACAGCTTTTGCTTATCCCGATTGAGATAATGATGACCTCCGAGGAGACACGCGCGCTTTGCGAGTACCGGAAAGAGGTTGAGGCGGTAGGCTTTGAATTCAGCGCAGGCAAATACACCGTGAGTGTTTCGGCAATACCCGAGGGGATTGACACAGATTCCGTAGAGGATATGCTGACGGTTATGGCAGAGCGCATTCTTGAGAATACGGGAAGCGCACGGCTGACAAGAGATATAATTTTTGAAAAAGCGCTTTATCAGGCATCGTGCAAGGCGGCGATAAAAGCGGGCAGGGAATACGCGCCCGAGCATGTCAAATGGATAGTAGACAAGCTTATGGAGCTTCCCGACATAACCTTCTGCCCACACGGCAGACCCGTTGCGATGGAGATGAGCCACAAGACACTTGACAAGCAGTTTGAGCGCTGCTGATTTCACAACAGAAAGGTAAGGATATGTACGAGATAATTTGTACCGACGGAAGAGCACGCAGAGGTGTGCTTCATACCGTTCACGGAGATATACAGACGCCCGTTTTTATGAATGTGGGCACCTGTGCGGCAATAAAGGGAGGAGTTTCGTCAAGAGAGCTTATTGATCTTGACTGTCAGGTAGAGCTTTCAAACACCTACCACCTTCACATTCGCCCGGGTGATAAGCTTATATATGAGATGGGTGGACTTCATAAGTTTATGAACTGGGAGCGCCCGATACTCACCGATAGCGGAGGATTTCAGGTCTTTTCGCTCTCCCAGCTCCGCAAGATAACCGAGGAGGGTGTTAAGTTCGCCTCGCATGTTGACGGAAAGAGAATATTCATGGGTCCCGAGGAGAGCATGCAGATACAGTCGAACCTCGCATCAACTATTGCTATGGCGTTTGATGAGTGCATAGAAAACCCCGCACCCTACAAGTATGTAAGACAGTCAATAGACAGAACAACGCGCTGGCTTGAGCGTTGCCGCAAGGAGATGGACAGACTCAACTCGCTTCCCGAGACTATAAACCGTCATCAGATGCTCTTTGGTATCAATCAGGGCGGAACATACGAGGACCTTCGCATAGAGCATATGCAGAGGATAGCCGAGATAGATTGTGAGGGCTATGCTATAGGCGGTCTTGCCGTTGGCGAGGAGACCGAGGAGATGTACCGTATAATTGACGCGGTAGAGCCCTATATGCCAAAGAATAAGCCGAGATACCTTATGGGTGTCGGCACCCCCTGCAATATCCTTGAGGCGGTGCATATGGGAGTTGATTTCTTTGATTGCGTAATGCCTTCAAGAAACGCGCGTCACGGAAACCTCTTTACATGGGAGGGCAAGATGAATATCTGTAATGAGAAGTATGCGCGCGACTCAAGACCTATTTCGGCATCGTGTGGCTGTCCTACCTGTCAGAATTACAGCCGTTCTTATATAAGACATCTTATAAAGGCAAAGGAGTCGCTCGGCATGAGACTTGCCGTTGCGCATAACCTTTATTTCTATAACAATCTCACAAGAAAGATACGCGAGGCTCTTGAGGGCGGATATTTTGAGAGCTTCTATCAGAAGTACCGTGTCATTCTGGGTGAGAGAAATCCCGACTGATAAGAAAAAATTCCATAAGATATAAATTTTTTGGAGGATATTATGAAAAAACAGTGTGTGATTGGTTTAGTAGCGGGCACACTCGCAGCCGCAGCGGCTGCAGCGGGTGCATATGTCACTGCAAAGGTCGTAAAGGAGATAAAGCGCGACCTTAAGGAGGTCTATTTCGTATCTCCCAACGAGGATAATATTGTGTCTGTCACAAGTGGCGTGTCTGATATGGCAAGGGGACTTATCTTTGTCAAGGTAAAGGCATACACCAAGAGTGGAAGCGATGAGTGTAAGTTCTCCTTCCTTTCGTGCACGGGCGGTATTTCCTGCGAATGGAAGGATGATGAGCATCTCGAGCTTCTCGTCGGCAAGGGCAAGAAAAAGCCCTGCTGTGATATTGATTTTAGCGGCGAAGATATAACCCTGACCTATTATTTTAAAAAAGTAACGATAGATTAAGAAGGAGAGGAAGAGTAAATGATTTCAAGAATTTTACTTGAGGATGTTCTCGCGGCGGCGATGTCAACGGGCGCAGATTTTGCCGAGGTTTATGCTGAAAAGACGAGAAATAACGGAATTCGTTTTCTTGACGGAAAGATAGACACTATAAGCGATGAGATGGTTTCGGGCGTTGGAATCCGCGCGTTCATCGGTACAAGAACAGTATATGCTACGACCACGGATATGTCTCGATCGGGACTTCTCCGTTGCGCAAAGGCAGTTGCAGACGCACTTGGCGAGAGCCGCGCACAGGTGAGCATCAATCTCACAGAGCGCATATTCCCGAACATCCACCCTGTAAAGATAGTTGCAGGTAGCACACCTATGTCAACAAGAACAGATATTCTCAAGGCTGCGTGCTTTGCAGCAAAGGAGAAGGACGAGAAGATCAAGCAGGTAATGGGAAGCCTTGCTTCTGTTGACCACACTATACTTATTGCAAACAGCGAGGGACTTTACACCTCCGACAGACATGCGAGAACAAGGATTGCTGTAAGTGCTGTAGCAGTTTCCCCCGACGGAAGCGATAATCAGTCGGGCTCGGCTTCTCCCGGACGCGGAATGGGACTTGAAATGTTTGATTTCATTGATCCCGTAGCAGTTGGAACAAGAGCGGCAGAGCAGGCACTCACAAACCTTCGTGCAGATTACTGTCCTGCAGGACAGATGACAGTTGCTATTGAGAACGGCTTTGGCGGCGTTATCTTCCACGAGGCGTGTGGACACTCTCTTGAGGCAACAAGCGTTGGCACGGGCACCTCGCAGATGTGCGGCAAGCTCGGTCAGCAGATAGCAAACGAGAAGGTCACAGCTATTGACGACGGAACTATCCCCGGTGCATGGGGCTCTGTCAATATTGATGACGAGGGACACCCAACACAGAGAAATGTGCTTATTGAGAACGGAATTCTCAAGAGCTATATGATAGACCGTCTCGGCTCGCGCAGAATGGGCATGGAGATGACAGGTAACGGCAGAAGAGAGAGCTTTATGTATGAGCCCACCTCAAGAATGACCAATACCTTTATTGCAAACGGCCCCGATAGGAATGAGGACATTATCTCCTCTATCGAGTACGGACTTTATGCAAGAAGCATGGGCGGCGGCTCGGTAAATCCTCTTACAGGAGAGTTTAACTTCGGAGTAAGCGAGGGATATATCGTAAGAAACGGACAGATATGCGAGCCTGTGCGCGGCGCATCTCTTGTCGGAACGGGGTCACAGATACTCATGGATATAGATATGGTCGGACAGAATCTTGAAACCGCGCAGGGAATGTGTGGCTCATCAAGCGGAAGCGTTCCTACCGATGTGGGTCAGCCCCTTATCCGTGTATCCAAGATAACAGTAGGAGGTAGATAAGATGAATTTTACCGAGATCAAGGAAATAATCTCCGCTGCTTGTAAGAAAAACGGCGTTGAGGAGTACGAGATATTTTATACTGTCGGCGAGGACATCAGCGCCGAAACACTCAAGGACGAGGTAAGCGCATTCAGCTCGGGCGAGAGTGCAAAGATAAACTTCCGTTGCCTTGTTGACGGTCATATGGGATATGCTTCAACGAGCTATTTTGAAGCTGACGAGCTTGCAGACCTCGTAGTTCGCGCAAAGGGAAATGCGGGCGCAATTGAGAATGACGATGTTGTCGTTATCTTCAAGGGCTCAGAGTCCTATGAAAAGACAACTGCTCCCGAGCCTCAGATGGTAGATGCAGGTGAGCTTAAGAATAAGGCACTTGAGCTTCAGAGAGCAACCTATGCGACAAACGAGGCGGTAGTTGACGGAACACAGACCGTGGCTATGTCCTTCAGAAACGAGATGTATCTTTATAACTCTCACGGACTTGAGCTCTCTAATCGCGTTGGTATGTCGGGCTGCTATGTTGCCGCAGTTGTCAATAAGGACGGCGAGGCAAGAGACAACTTTGAGTTCGCGGAAAATATAAACAGCGAGGAGGCTGCAAAGCTTCCCGCAAAGGCAGTTGCAGGCGCGCTTGATAAGATAGGCGCTACCGAGATCGCAACAGGCAAATATAATGTTGTTATAGACGGTACACAGATGCGCTCGCTCCTCTCGGCATTTTCTCCTGCATTTTCTGCAAAGAATGCACTGCTCGGCATGTCAAAGCTTGCAGGCAAGGAGGGTGAGAAAATAGCGGCAGATATTGTTACCATCACCGATGATCCTATGCGTGAGGGCTGTCCTATCCAGACACACTTTGATGACGAGGGCGTTGCAACATATAAGAAGACAGTTGTTGAGGGCGGCGTTCTCAAGACACTTCTTTATGATATTACCACTGCTATAAAGACAGGCAAGGAGACAACAGGTAACGGTCGCCGCGGAGGAAATATCGCACCCTATAACCTTTCTATCTGTAAGGGTGAGAACACTCTTGATGAGCTTTTCGCAAAGGCGGGAGACGGCGTTTATGTAACGGGAGTCAAGGGACTTCATGCAGGCGCCAACGCTATCACAGGTGACTTCTCGGTAGAGAGTGAGGGCTTTATAATAAAGGACGGAAAGAAGGCAGGTCCTGTTAAGTCCTTTACAATAGCAGGCAACTTCTTTACACTTCTTGGCGAGATAGACTCACTTTCAAATGAGGTCAAGTGGGGAATTCCCGCAGGATTTACGGTGTTCGGCTCTCCCGATGTGCTTATCAAGGGAATGAGCGTTGCGGGCAAATAACTTGACAAGACATTACTTCCGTGCTAAAATAAGACAGATATAAAGCAGAAAGGATATATAAAGATGCTTAATACAGAAAAGACAATGGATAAGGTAGTCGCCCTTTGCAAAACACGCGGCTTCATCTTCCCCGGCTCCGAGATATATGGCGGACTTGCTAACACATGGGATTACGGTCCTCTCGGTGTTGAACTCAAGAACAATGTAAAGAAGGCTTGGTGGAAGAAATTCGTTCAGGAAAATAAATATAATGTAGGACTTGATGCGGCAATTCTTATGAATCCGCAGACATGGGTGGCATCGGGACACCTTGCAGGCTTCTCCGATCCTCTTATGGACTGCCGTGAGTGCCACGAGCGCTTCCGTGCTGACAAGATAATTGAAGACTTCTGTGCTGAGACAGGCTTTGAGCTTCCCAAGCCCATTGATGCCTTTACTCATGCTGAAATGAAGGAGTTTGTTGAGGAGCATAACATTCCTTGCCCCACCTGCGGCAAGCACAATTTCACAGACATCCGTCAGTTCAATCTTATGTTCAAGACCTTCCAGGGCGTTACCGAGGATGCGAAGAACACAGTTTATCTCCGTCCCGAGACAGCACAGGGAATTTTCACAAACTTTGTAAATGTTCAGAGAACAACAAGAAAGAAGATGCCCTTCGGTATCGCGCAGATAGGTAAATCCTTCCGTAACGAGATCACCCCCGGTAACTTCATTTTCCGTGTGCGTGAATTTGAGCTGATGGAGCTTGAGTTCTTCTGTAAGCCCGGCACTGACCTTGAGTGGTTTGCATACTGGAGAGAGTTCTGCCACAACTGGCTTCTTTCCATCGGTCTTAAGGATGAGAACATCCGCCTTCGTGACCACGATCCCGAGGAGCTTTGCTTCTACTCCAAGGCAACAACTGACTTCGAGTTCCTCTTCCCGTTCGGCTGGGGCGAGCTCTGGGGCGTTGCTGACAGAACAGACTATGATCTCACCCAGCATCAGAACACCTCGGGTAAGGACCTCACATACTTTGATCCCGAGACAAATGAGAGATACATTCCTTATGTTGTTGAGCCCTCTCTCGGTGTTGAGAGAAGCGTGCTTGCAGTTCTTTGCGACGCATATGACGAGGAAGTTATTGATGCAGAGAAGAACGATGTTAGAACCGTAATGCACTTCCATCCCGCAATCGCTCCCGTTAAGGCGGCGATCCTTCCTCTTTCAAAGAAGCTTTCTGAGAAGGCAGGCGAGATCTACGACGAGCTCGCAAAGTACTTCAATGTTGACTTTGATGAGGCAGGCTCTATCGGTAAGAGATACCGCCGTCAGGACGAGATCGGTACACCCCTTTGCATCACCTATGACTTTGACTCCGAGACCGACGGCTGCGTGACTGTTCGTGACAGAGATACAATGGAGCAGGTAAGAATTCCCGTAAGTGAGCTCAAGGCTTACATTGAGAAGGTAATTGAGTTCTAAACAAAAGGAGGCTCTATGGCAGCATCTAAAAGAAAGATAACGAGAATACTTATAAGTATAATTTTCATAGTTTACGGCATCAAGGCGTTGGTTCCTGTTGTCACTGAACTGATGGCACTCCAGATAGGAAGTGCCGTTATGATAGCGCTTTCCTCGGCGGTTGCGATACTTATGCTCGTTATGGGACTTCTTGGACTTTTTGGAGCGAGCATCAAGGTGCTTCGCGTGCTTGCTGTGATAGTTTGCGTGCTTTGCGCGGCAAATTTTGTTATGGCACTCGCGGGCGGCAGCTTCCCGCTTGAGCTTCTCGTTCAAGCGCTGCTTGCCTGGATATATTTTGACTTTTCCTAAAAACAAAAGCGTCAAGCTTCGGCTTGACGCTTTTTCTTGTTTATTTCTGAATTTGACTGTTTTTTAGGACAAGCTCCGTCATTTAATCTCCAAAAAAGGGCAATTATGATAAAAAATCAAAAAAATATGAAATTTTTTGCCAAAGGACTTGCAAAGAGAGATCGTTTGTGATAGAATAGTTCCATACTTATTTTATTTATGCATTTATTTGCAAAAGGAGTAATATTATGTCACAGTATGTAGAGAATGTATTGGCAGACCTTATCAAGAGAAACCCCGGTGAGCCCGAGTTTCATCAGGCGGCAACAGAGATACTTGAGTCTCTCGCTCCTATCTTTGACAAGCACCCCGAGTACGAGGCAGCAGGTCTTCTTGAGAGATTTGTTGAGCCCGAGAGAACTATAAGCTTCCGCGTTCCGTGGGTAGACGATAACGGTAAGGTTCATGTAAATAAAGGTTACCGCGTGCAGTTCAACAGCGCGATAGGCCCCTACAAGGGCGGCTTCCGCTTCCACCCGACAGTAAATCTTTCGGTTATGAAGTTCCTCGGACTTGAGCAGATACTCAAGAACAGCTTAACAAGCCTTCCTATCGGCGGCGGTAAGGGTGGAGCTGACTTTGACCCCTCGGGTAAGAGCGACGGAGAGATCATGAGATTCTGTCAGAGCTTTATGTCCGAGCTCTACCGTCACATCGGCCCCAATGTTGATGTACCTGCAGGTGACATCGGTGTTGGCGCGCGAGAGATCGGCTATCTCTTCGGTCAGTACAAGAAGCTCCGCGGCGCATTTGAGAACGGTGTTCTTACAGGAAAGGGACTTTCCTATGGCGGTTCGCTCATTCGTCCCGAGGCAACAGGCTTTGGCGCAGTTTACTTCGCAAAGAAGGTTCTTGAGCATGAGGGTGACACCCTTGAGGGCAAGACAGTTGTTATCTCGGGCTTCGGTAATGTTGCGTGGGGTGCTGTAAAGAAGGCTACAGAGCTTGGTGCAAAGGTAATTGCTATTTCTGGTCCCGACGGATATGTTTACGATGAGAACGGTGTATCTACCCCCGAGAAGATAGACTTTATGCTCACGATGCGTGCATCGGGCAGAAACAGGGTAGAGGACTATGCAGAGAAGTTCGGCGTTCCTTTCTATGCAAAGGAGAAGCCTTGGGGACTTAAGGCTGATATCTTGATGCCTTGTGCGACACAGAATGAGGTCGGCATGGCTGAGGCAGAGAAAATCGTTGCTAACGGTGTTAAGTATTACATAGAGGTTTCAAATATGCCTACCTCCAACGAGGCGCTCAAGTACCTTCAGGATGCGGGACTTACCGTTGCTCCCTCAAAGGCAGTTAACGCGGGCGGCGTTGCAGTATCTGCTCTTGAGATGTCGCAGAACAGCATGAGACTTTCTTGGTCGGCAGAAGAGGTTGACGAGAAGCTCAAGGGTATTATGGCAAACATTCACGACAGCGCGGCAGCCGCTGCAGAGGAGTACGGCTTCGGCTATGACCTCTGTAAGGGCGCTAACCTCGCAGGCTTCAAGAAGGTTGCAGAGGCTATGATGGCACAGGGTATTGTGTGATTAATATAAATATGCAGAGGGAGAGGGAGACTTTTTTCAAAAAGTCTCCCTCTCCCTCGCGTTCAGCTCAATAAGAAAGTAATTTCAAATTGGGATTTATCGAAGAGTTAGTTGACGAGAAGGATTATCCAAAACCCTTTTTGAAAAAAGGGTTCTGGACTCCCAAAAACTTTCATTACAAAAGGTATAGCTCCCGCAGACCTTGCTCCGCCCTTGCG
>JAZOSH010000070.1:0-21462 GCA_045656985.1 Eubacteriales bacterium
GGTCTGCTTTTTGTTATCTCTTCTTTATTGGGCTTTGGACTATCCGACATCATGATTGCGCAACTTATTGCGCTGAGACACGAACGAGAAGCGTTCGTGTGGCGAAGCGAAGCGGAGCTTGTCGCATGGTTCAAGCCCAGCAGGGGGAGCCAAAAAGAGAGAAATCCGAAATTATTACCAATCGGTGATGGTTTCGGATTTCTTTTGTTTTTCGGTGATTTATCATGATGCGCCACTATTTGTGGCATCCTGCAAGATCACCGTCGAATATCCTTTTTGTAACCGTGATGCCCAAAATTCAAACAAAAGGATATTTAATATGAAAACATTACTTATTGTATAAGACATTATGCGATATTAGTGGGCTACATTTGTTTTTTTGACAGTGCGCTACATTTGTTTTTTAGGAATGCTTGACAAAGGGTATAAAATGAGATACAATATTAAATGAACGTGTTCATAAAATGGAGAGTGCAGATTGAAACGAATCAGAAATAAAAAACACATTATATGGATCACAGCGGTCCTGTTATCGGTAGCGTTATGCGTTGGCGGCTGCGCCGTGTACGTTTCGACCTATTACCGCGCCGATGGAACGGCCATCGAGACCTTTTGCGCAGATCGTCTTATCAACAAGACCGTCCTATGGGAAGGGATGGTTGCTTACGGAGACGCTGATGCAAGCGTTGGGTTTATATTTTACCCCGGGGGAAAGGTGGAATATACGGCGTACGAGCCGCTTATGGTGGAGCTTGCCTCCAAGGGGATGCTTTGCATTTTGATCGAAATGCCCTTTAATCTTGCCGTTCTCGACGTGAACGCCGCGGGCGGCGTGTGTGAAGCTTATCCCGAGATAACCAGGTGGTACATTGGCGGTCATTCCCTCGGCGGCTCCATGGCGGCGTCCTATGCGGGGAAGCACGTTGAGCGTTTTGACGGCATCATTTTGCTCGGCTCGTATTCGACCGCGGACCTTTCGGATACTTCGCTTGATGTGCTTTCGCTCTATGGTAGCGAGGATGGGGTTATGAATCGGGAAAAATATGCGAAGTACAAGAAGAACCTGCCGTCAGATCTTGTGGAGATGGAAATTCAGGGCGGTTGTCACGCGTATTTCGGAATGTACGGTGAGCAGGACGGAGACGGAACGCCCGCCTTGAGCGCAGAGGAGCAGATACGCTTGAGCGCTGACTCTATCTCGAAATTTGTTCTGGGAGGTGAGAATTGAATGCCGAAGATCATCGAAAACATCCGGGAGCAATTGCTTGCGGAAGCAAAAAAACAGGTCTCGGAGCACGGATACGCCAATACTACGGTGCGTTCGGTGGCGGGAGCCTGCGGAGTTGGCGTGGGTACGGTATATAATTATTTTGAATCGAAGGAAATGTTGATCGCGACCTTTGTATACGAGGATTGGAGAAAGCAGCTTTTTGATATGCAGAAATTACCTGCGGATGCTCCTTATACGCTGTTGAGCGGCATATATCTTTCGCTCAAACGCTTTGCCGATGATAACAAAAGCCTGTTTTCGGACAGTGACGCCGCAAAGCTTGTGTCAGTCGGTTCTTCCGAACGCCACAAAATGTTGCGAGGCCAGATAGCCGAGTTTGTCGCGCCGATATGCGAATCGAGCTTCTGCGCGGATTTCATTGCCGAGGCGTTGATCTGCTGGTCGATGGAGAACGTCGACTTTGAGACGGTGTATCCCTTGCTTGAAAAAATAATAAAAAATAATATAAAAAAGGAGAATTCAAATGAGTAGCTTTGAAAATC
Source organism: Eubacteriales bacterium (assembly GCA_045656985.1). Lineage (GTDB taxonomy): Bacteria > Bacillota > Clostridia > Oscillospirales > CAG-272 > HGM12713. The sequence goes on from JAZOSH010000070.1 coordinate 1,774, forward strand.
TTCGCATCGTGGATAACTTCTATCAAACATCCTTGTTTTTCCCGATGCCCACCGTCATCATCTCGACGCTTTGTGAGGATGGATCCACCACGCTAGGTCCCTACTCCCTGGTGCAGCCCTACTACGTGGCGGGCAAGGATTACTACGCAATGCTTCTGTGTTGCCGGAACTCCTCCAACACCGCGCAGAACATTCTTCGCAACGGCAAATGCACCCTCAATTTCATTGATGACAAGCCGGCGACCTTCAAGGAGGCAGTCAAGCTGTCCTGGCCCGGTGACAAGCCCGAGGAGAAGATGCCCAAGTGCAATTTCAAGCTTGAAAAGAGCATGATCGAGGAAGAAACGGGCGAAGCGAGACCCATGGTGCTGACCGATGCGATAGAGGCGATCGAATGCACGTGGATGCGTGAGCTTGACGGCGCGGATAAGGACGTCGCGGGCGAGCTGAACGGATACGAGGGTCCTTACCACGATTTTAACGGTATTACGTCCAAGTTTGGCGCGCATTTCATTCTTCGCGTTGATAAGATATTGATGAAGAAGAAGTATAGTGACGCCATCATCAATGGTGTCAGGGCAAAGGATTTCCCAGCACTTCCCGTTGATTACGGCTATCGCGACTCAAAGAATTTCTGGTTCCATAGAAGGACGAAGATGAGAGCCGAGCTTCTCCAGATGCGTCAGGCTTCCCTTGAGTCGGTCCGCTATGCGGCAGACCGCGCTGACGATACCGTTAAGTTTACCGACGAGGCGCTCATGACCATTCTCGGTGTGCCGAGAGTATTCCTTTCGGTCGTGCTTAAGGGCTGCGTTTCCTGGGCCAAGGAAAACGGCGTGACTCTTGTCACCGAGGAGCATATGAAGATCATCAACGATAAGCGTTCCAAAGAAAAAAGCAAAAAGTAAAAATCAGACTCATTAAATATAAAGGAGAAAACAAACATGAAAGTTGTACTTGCAGGCGCTTTTGGAAATCTTGGCGCTGAAATTCTCAAATGTCTCTGCGCGGCAGGCCATGAGGTGGTTGCCGCCGACCTACGCGAGACAGCCGTTGACGGCTGTGAGGGAAAATATACCTTCAAGGCCATCGACGCAACCAACCCCGAGACCATGAAGGGCCTTTGCGACGGCGCCGATGTCGTCATCACGACCGTGGGACTTACGGGCGCATCCACGAAGGTCACCTCCTACGATATTGACTATAAAGGCAATATGAATCTTTACGCCGAGGCCAAGGCTGCGGGCGTGAAGAAGTTCAACTACGTATCGGTCATTTCCTGTGACGAGAAGGGCGCGGAAAAGGTTCCGATGCTCCACGCGAAGTATCTCGTTGAGGAGGAAATCAAGAAAGAAGCTATGGATTGGATCATCTACCGTCCCACGGGCTATTTCTACGATATCGCGAAGGTATTCAAGCCCTACGTGGACAAGGGAGAGATGCAGCTTCTTAAGGGCTTTGGCGGTGTCAAGGCGAACGTAGTGGACTGCCCCGATTTCGCGCAGTTTATCGTTGACCACATGAACGACACCAACGTTACCTACAACGTAGGCGGCAAAGAGACCTATACCTACGAGGAAATGGCAAAAATGTGCTTTGACGCGGCAGAGAAGCCTCTCGCAATTAAGTGGGCGCCCATCTGGCTCTTTGGCGTTCTGGCCAACCTTCCCAAGATCAAGAAGGCAGGGAAGCACGATATCATCCTGTTCTCCAAGTGGACGCTTTCCCACGATCTCGTTGGCGATACCGTGGTTGGCGACAAGAGCTTTGGTGAATACATAAAGTCCTACTTCGGAAAGGAGAACAACTGATATGCCTTGGTCACTGCTTGGAATTCTTCTTGCGGTCTGCGCCGTTGCCTGCGCCGTAGGATTTTATAAATTCGTGTATTTCCTTTCGATCGGTTACGGCTTTGCCGTAGCCCTGGGCGGAGTTGCTGTATTGGTGTTGTATCTGATCAACCCCACAGTAACACCCCTTTGGATTGTTCTCGTGCAGACTGCGCTCTTTATTGCTTACGGCGTTCGTCTTTCAGGTTTCCTCCTTGTCCGTGAGCTTAAAAACGTCACTTTTAAAAAGACAGACGTTGCAAAGGATACGCTCGCCAAGAACGGCGAGAAGAAGATGCCCGTGTTCGTCCTTGCAACTATCTGGGTATCGGTTGCCGTTCTCTATACCGCGCAGGTCAGCCCCATGCTTTTCCGCTATGTCAACGCCTCGATCGACATCATTGTCCCCGTCGTCGGCTTTGCAATTTCGGTATTCGGCCTTGTTCTTGAATCCATCGCGGATAAGCAGAAGTCTGCGCAGAAGAAGGAAAGACCCGATATGGTGGCAACCAAGGGACTCTACAAAATGTGCCGTTGCCCCAACTATCTCGGTGAGATCCTTTTCTGGACGGGTGTGTTTGTCAGCGGCGTCACCGCTTATCGGACCGTCGGTCAGTGGATCACTGCCGTTCTCGCCTATATCTGCATCGTTTACATCATGTTCAACGGAGCGCAGAGACTTGAGAAGCGCCAGATGGCTCGCTACGGTGAAAACGAGGAGTACAATACCTACGCAAATAAAACCCCCATTATCATTCCACTCGTTCCCATTTACCATCTTAATAAGAAAAACTAAAAAAACAAAGGAGATGCGGTTATGAACGACTTTTCCATCTCGATGGCCCTGGTAGATTATATCCCCGTGATTTTCTTCGCGATTGCATCGGTTATCCTTCTTCGCGATCTTTACAACAAAATGAGCAAGGGCGCCTTCGCTCTCTTTTCGGCAGGTGTCATTGACGTGGCCGTGGCGGGTGCTCTCAAGGCCACGTGGAAGCTGCTTTACGCGGCGGGCACTTGTAATTTTGAAGCCCTCGACCACATGTTCTTCCCGGTTCAGTCCATCGGATTCTTGCTTGCGGGCATTGGTATTCTTGCGATGCTTATACATAAGCAATCCAAAACCGCTCTTATGGCGGTCGCCCCTCCCATTGTCTCGGGAACCTTCCTTTTCGTGGGACTGATGGTTGCGGGACTCGGTATTCTGGACACCGTTATTTGCATTTTGTCCGCTAAGCTCAAAAAGCCGTGGCTGATTGCGCTGTTTGCCCTGTCATTCGTTTGCTCACTCTGCATGGGCTATCTGTCAAGTCAGAATTTTGCCGAGGCGTCCATGAACTGGATAGCGGAGGGAGTTAATGTGGTAGGACAGGGGACGTTCCTTGTGGGTGTGGTCCTGCTCCACAAGAATGGTCTGGCCGCTCTGAAGCTCCGGGGAGGAGAGGAAGCATGACGGATAAGCTTTTGGATGCCATCCGGGAGACATATTCTCTTTGTGAAGTCGATGCCGGCGAATTTTCAACCCTGAAGGCAAATGGAATGAGGTTCTCGATACAGGCGTATCACGCCGAAGGGCTTGGTCACGTTTCGGTCATGACAGCGAAGGGCTTCTTCGGCCTTATGAAGATGGATACGCTGATGATCGTACCCGCCGAAAAGGATCTTCCCCTTTATTCTTACGACCGCATTTATGCTATGGGGAACGATACGCTGATCGTAGAGCTGTACGATACCTTGACCGAAGTCTCGGATCTCTCGGAACTTGACCGGGTCAAAGCAAAATTCTCACACCTTCCCGAGAGAGATCCCGGGACGCATTGGTATGACAACATAAAGTTGCCGCAGAGCATATCGAAAAAAGGGAAAAAATCTCAAGCAACCGATTTCGATGCGCTGACTATCCAGCATTTCGCGGCATATTTGAATGCCCCCGCCGCCGATGTTGCCAACCGAGCGAAAAAGAAGGAGCTTTCTTCACTCTACATAGACGGACTTTTGTCTCAAGGCGGCCCCTCCACCGACGTATTCAAGAGATCCCTCGGCGAGGAAAAAACGGCAAGGCTTTTCAAAGAAGTGCTGTTTGGTACGCATATATAAGTTGCATTTTTATACTATGAAGCCAGAAAAAAGCAGATCGCTTGTGCGGTCTGCTTTTTGTTATCTTTTCTTTGTTAGGCTTTGGACTATCCGATATCATGATTGCGCAACTTATTGCGCTGAGACACGAACTTTTAAGTTCGTGTGGCGTAGTGAAACGGAGCTTGTCGCATGGTTCAAGCCAAGCAGGGGCGCGGAAGAGTTTAGCTTTTGATGTTTGATATAGTTCCCATTATATTTCACCGTGATTGTTGTTCATAATCTTGACAAATTATGAGTATATATGCTATAATAAGTATCCAATCAACATTGGTACACATCAATAATAGGGAGATTTTTTATGAAAAAACGCATAAAAGAATGGTTTACTATACAATTAGTAAAGAACCCCAGCCGAATGGTTTTGGTTGTGATCTTACTGTTTAATATTATTTTCTTCTTGTTCTCGGCGGCCATTATCAGTGCGCTTTCCCTTAACGGAACTGAAAAGATGGGCTTTGTTGAGGCTGCTGTATGTACTATCACGATGATTCTTGACGCCGGCTGTATTCAATTTGTTATAGCGGATATTGGCACGGCGGGCGTTGCTATTACCATGTTCTGTCTGGTTGTGGTACTTGTTGGAATGATCTCATTCACAGGTGCTGTGATCGGTTATGTCACCAACTATATTTCCCAATTTATTGAGAATGCTAATGCTGGTAAGAGGAAATTGCATCTTCGCGATCATTTTGTGGTTTTAAACTGGAACAGCCGTGCTTCCGAGATCATCAACGATATGCTGTATGGCGATAAAAAGCAAAAGATCGTTGTCTTGGTGCAGTCCCGAAAAGACGAAATAGTAAAGGAGATCGAGGAGAGAATTTCCGACACAATCGCCAAAGAAAATCTGGCAGTTCAGCGCAAATACGAAAACCTCCCCTTCCTTCCTCGCAAGATAGCTATCCACAGAGAAAAATTTAAGAAAAATATAGTTGTTATGGTGCGCGAGGGAGATGTGTTTTCAGGCAAGCAGTTGAGCGATATTTCATTGGAAAGAGCAAACTCGATTATTATCCTTGGCAATGACATCAACAATACCATCTGTAAATTCGAGCACAAGGAAAGAATTGAGGAAAGCGGTCGCGGCAATGTTCAAACTATCAAAACGCTAATGCAGGTTTCCGATATCACTGCCAGCGAGCAATCTGCTGATAACCAGAAGATCATTGTTGAGGTCACTGATCCTTGGACACTTGAACTTGTAAAGAAAATCATTGATGCTAAGCAAGTTGGCGGCAAATGCAATATTATTCCTGTTAAAATCAATGAGGTATTGGGACAGATACTTTCTCAGTTCTGCCTGATGCCAGAGCTTAATGTAGCATATAGCGAGCTCTTCTCACATCGCGGAGTTGAGTTCTATGCTGTTCCGCACCGCGCAGAAGATGAAGTGACCTTTGCTGAGAATTATTTTAAAAAGCATAATAATGCTTTGCCAATTACTGTGATGTCCCATAAGAATGAACCGTATGCTATTTATGTTGCCGAAGAGGAAACCGATATTACAAAGAAGTCTGCGGTCCCTCCGCTAAACTATCATGTGAAGCTTAATGATCATTACTGGATTGAACGCAAAAATGTTATTATTCTGGGTCATAATAGCAAGTGCAAGCACATTATGGCGGGATTTGAAAACTTTAGCAACGAATGGAAGCACGGCGACGAGGAGATCGTGCGAATCGTTGTTGTTGACGATAAGAAAAATCTTGAAAAAATGAATTACTATAAGGACTATCCTTTTGTTGTTGAAACGGTTGAGGCCAACATTTATGATAAGGATCTCATCTGTTCCACGATAAACAGAGTGGTTTCTGATAATGAGGGGGATACCAGCGTTCTTATCCTTTCAGATGATTCTGCGCTTAACGAGAATATTGATGCGGGAGCATTGGCTAATTTGATCTATGTGAGAGACATTATTGATAGCAAGATTCGTGAGAATTCTGACTTTGATCCGGAAAGTATTGACCTCATCGTTGAAATCATTGATCCCAAGCACCATGACATTGTAAATAGTTACAGCGTTAATAATGTCGTTATCAGTAATCGATATATCAGTAAAATGGTGACACAGCTCAGCGAACAAGACGCTTTGTTTGATTTTTACAATGATATACTTTCGTATGACGAGGCAGATACAGAGGGCTACGACAGTAAAGAAGTGTATGTCAAGAAAGTCGGTCGCTATTTTGAGGAGATTCCCGAGGAGACTACAGCCGACCAGCTCGTTCGTGCAGTTTATGAGGCGTCCTTGGATGTAGCGAGGATGGGAATTTCTAACCCGACTATTATGCTTGGCTATATTAAGCCGGGTGGTATATTGAAGCTCTTTGGTGGCGATTTGACGCAATGCAAGGTCAAGCTTGAAAAGCATGACAAGGTAATTTTATTCAGCGCTCACTAATAAGAAATGTTGAAGTATGGGGCAGAGCCCGTGTGAAAAGGACCTCTTTTTCAAAAACAGTTTAAATATATTTACAAATTATGTAATAAATTGTATAATAACAGTATAAAATTGTTAGTGCAAATTTTGGTACTATTAAGGAGTAAGATATGAAATTAATTATTAAAGATAATTACGAAGCAATGAGCGAATGGGCGGCGCAGCATATTGCCGACGCTATAAATAATCACAAGGAGGACCGTCCCTTTGTGCTTGGTTTGCCTACAGGTTCCTCGCCTCTCGGCGTTTACAGAAGGCTCATCGAGATGAATAAAGAGGGTAAGGTCACATTCAAGAATGTAGTTACATTCAATATGGATGAATATGTAGGATTGCCCAGAGAGCACGACCAGAGCTATTGGTACTTTATGCACGATAACTTCTTTAACCATATAGATATTCCTGCGGAGAATGTAAATATTCTCAACGGTATGGCAGAGGATCTTGAGGCAGAGTGCAAGCGTTATGAGGACAAGATCGCGTCTTATGGCGGAATTGACCTGTTCCTCGGCGGTAGCGGTGTTGACGGCCACATCGCTTTTAACGAGCCCTTTACCTCGCTTACCTCAAGAACGGGTGTTCGTGCTCTTACAGAGGACACCCTGATAGTTAATTCCCGTTTCTTCGGCAATGATATGAATAAGGTTCCGAAGACTGCGCTTTCCGTTGGCGTAGGCACTGTTTGCGATGCTAAACAGGTACTCTTGCTGATCAGCGGACACAACAAGGCGCGCGCGCTCCGTCACTGTGTTGAGGGTGGAGTTGACCACGCGTGGACAATCAGTGCGCTACAGCTTCATAAGGACGGCATCATCGCATGTGACGAGGCCGCTTGCGGAGAACTGAAGGTTGACACATACAAATATTTTAAGGAAATTTACAAGAACGAAAGATGATTTTTGGCTTTAAGGGGCGGAGCATTCATAAAAGCTCCGCCTTTTTAGTGTCAACAAATCAATAATCAATTAGAGAAAAGACGATACAAAGAAGATGAAAAGATTTTAAATTTCAGAAGAAGCGGAGGTGCTTTGATGAAAAAGTTAGATGTCTATAAGGATAAATATTTTTCTGTCCTCGGTGACTCTATAAGCACGCTCATAGGATATAGTCAGCCGGAGGATGCGGCATTTTATGATGTATCACGAAAGTATGAGTCGGGCGTTTTTGCTCCGGGCGATACCTGGTGGGGACAAGTGATTTCGTCACTTGGCGGAAGGCTGCTTGTCAATAATTCTATTTCGGGAAGTATGGTCATAAAGCACCCTCACTGCGAGACAGAGTCATACGGTTGCAGCGATGAGCGCACCTCGTCGCTTGCGCTTGACGAGAAGCTCCCGAATGTAATAATGATATTTTTAGGAACTAACGATTGGGGCAACGGGGCAAGGATACTGCCGAGAGAAGACGCCAACACAAGGGATCTGTCGGTCTTTTCGGCCGCCTACCGCACTATGCTTGAGAAGCTGAAAGGGAACTATCCTGAGGCAGAGCTTTGGTGCTTTACGCTGCCGGTAAGCACTTGCAAAAGAAGAGAGGACTTCAGCTTTCCTTACAGATATGGAGGAGAGCATATTGAGGCATACTGTTCGGTGATCCGCACCTGTGCTTATGAGTACCGATGCCGTATTATTGATCTTTACAATAGCGACACCCCCTATGACACGATCGACGGCTTTCATCCGAACGCAGACGGTATGAGGACTCTTGCTGATGCCGTTCTCGGTGAACTTCAGTAAAAAAGCTCCGCGAAATTAATTTCGTGGGGCTTTTTTTAGTTGGTGTCAAGAAGCGCACTTTTTCTTGACAAAGAATGGAATGTATAGTAAAATTAATATATAAATTGACAAATAGGAGAGTTCAGATGATTAAAAAGAGCAAATTGTTGGAATATACATTGCGCTTTGCAAAGGAACAGGCGGAAGGAAACGGCAGTCTGATTACTGCAAACTATCTTTGCATTGCATTGCTTAAGCTCGCTTCTGCAGGCATTCCCGGTGCCATTGAGCTCAAGGGTGAGGAATGGAAACAGGCTGTGGGGGAGCATAATATGCTTCAGGATTTCTTCGGGACAAGAGGCATAAATATAGACAAGTCTCTCGGTGAGCTGCCGGGGGAAATGGGGCTTGAAACATATAGCTGTTATCTTGATCAGCTTGCATTTGCAGTGATAGAGGAAAAGGCAGTAGGGCTTGCCGAGGACGCAAAAAAGGATGTGCTTGATGTGCTTGATTACGCAAGTGCTATGCTTGATAACGCGACCTATGAGATAAAAAAGGTAATTGTCTATGCTACAAGCGAGAATGCAGAGAGCACCGATGACGGAAAAGACTCCTTGAGGAAGGCCATTGCCGATCAGCTAAAGGGTAAAATCAGCAATGACGAAGAACCGAAACGCAAGAAATTTGACTTTGATTTTGGTGTTGCTGATGAGCAGAAGCCGTCTGAAGAAAAGACGGAAGCCGAAGATGCAGAGGAAGTAGAGGAGGCAGAGCAGCCTGTAATAGAGGATAAGCCCTCGGGATTGGAGCGCCTTGCAAAAACAGTCCAGTCTACCCGTGAAATTCAGAACATTCTTCTTGAAAGTGTGTTCGGTCAGGATCACGCTATCAACGCTTTTGTTTCAGGATATTTTCAGGCAGAGCTTATGGCGCAGTCCAGAAAGGGCAACAAAAAGCCGCAGGCCACATTTTTGTTTGCGGGCCCTCCCGGTGTGGGAAAGACCTTCCTTGCCGAAATGGTTGCATCGGCGCTCAAGCTTCCTTTCCGTCGCTTTGATATGAGTGAGTATGCCGATAAGGAGGCTACTCTCGAATTTTGCGGAAGTGACAAGGTATACAAAAACGGAAAGGAAGGAAATGTAACAAGCTTTGTAAACGAGAACCCCCGCTGCGTTCTGCTTTTTGATGAGGTGGAGAAGGCGCATATTAATGTTATCTATCTCTTTTTACAAATGCTTGATGCGGGTCGTTTGCGTGATAATTACAGTGATGAGGAGGTCTCCTTCTCCGATGCTGTAATAATATTCACTACCAATGCAGGAAAAAATCTTTACGATGACCCCACCGTTCCAAACCTTTCTTCACTTTCAAGAAAGAAGATACTAAAGGCCCTTTCAACAGATATTAATCCTATGACGGGCGCTCCATTGTTCCCTGCGGCTATCTGCTCGCGCTTTGCATCGGGTAATGTGGTGATGTTTGATCATCTTGATGCTAATAATCTCTTTACGATAGCAAGCAGAGAGCTTAAGAATAATGTTGAGGGCTTCAGTGGCTCAACAGGAATAGACATTGAGATAAATGAAAAGGTTCCTACTGCGATAATGCTTTCCGAGGGAGGAAAGGCTGATGCTCGCACAGTGAAGGGAAGAGCCAATGCATTCTTCCACGAGGAGCTTTATGAGCTTTTCAGGCTTCTGTCATCGGAGAAGGTATCTGGCGAGGTTACCGCTCTTTCAAAAATAAAGATTGATGTGTCGCTTGACGGCTCGGCGAACGAGCTTTCAGGAATGTTCGTGAATGAGAAGAAGGCAGAGGTGCTGGTGTTTGCCTCGCCCACACTATCAAAGGAGTGCACCCGTCGCATAGGCGATACGGTGATTTGCCATACTACTGATAGCATTGATGAAGCAAAGGATATTCTTTTCAAAAATGATATTTCGATCATACTTTGCGACATAAGTTGCAATGTAAAGAATCCCGATGTGAAGGTGCTGAACGCAGAAGACATTGCCTCCGATGGTCGTGAATTTCTTACATATGTGCTTTCAAAGCATTCTTTGCCACTTTATCTCATACAGAATAATGAAGGCGAAATAAGCAGAGAGGAATTTCTTTCTTTTGCAAAGCTTGGCACAAGAGGGGTTTTGACCGTTGCTTCAAAGGACTTATCGTCGCTTGTTGATGAAAAGTGCAATATTGCATATCAGCAAGGAAATATGTTTAAGCTTGCGCGTGAAAATAAGGTTGTTTCATATAAGACCTCGCAGACAGTATCGGCTGACGGAAAGAGCGCGACCATATTACTCTTTGATTTCAAGATGTCTCTTGCTACAGATACAGAGGATTCAAAGAGCATTGTGGAGGGCTCCTCAAGACCTGACTTGCGTTTTGCGGATGTCATCGGAGCGGAGGATGCGAAGAAGGAACTTGCGTACTTTGTTGAGTATCTTAAGAACCCCACAAAATATTTGCGCAAAGGTGTCAGGGCGCCAAAGGGTATTTTGCTTTACGGCCCTCCCGGTACAGGCAAGACATTGCTCGCAAAGGCAATGGCGGGCGAATCAAGCGTTACCTTCCTTGCGGCAGAGGGAAACCAGTTCCTTAAGAGATATCTCGGCGAGGGAACGGAGGCAGTGCATGATCTTTTCAATGCAGCGCGCAAATATGCCCCCTCGATCCTTTTCATCGATGAGATAGATGCGATAGGCAAGGATAGAAATTCCGCAGTTTCCGGCGAATCAACAGGAGATGTCCTTACAGCATTCCTTACAGAGATGGACGGCTTCAATACCGACACAACAAAGCCTGTTTTTGTGCTCGCCGCTACAAACTACGAGGTGAAGCCGGGCAGGGGCAGAAGTCTTGATCCCGCACTGCTCCGCAGATTTGACAGAAGAATATATGTAGACCTTCCCAACAGGGATGAAAGAAAGAGATACCTCGAGATGAAGGTAGGCAAGCATCAGTCGGTCAAGCTCAGTGCAGAGCAGATAGATAACATAGCTCTTCGCTCAACGGGTATGAGTCTTGCAGAGCTTGAATCGGTCTTTGAAATGGCTTTGAGAGATGCTATTCGCTCTGACGACGGAATTGTTGGCGACGAGGCATTTGAAAAGGCATTTGAGACCTTCAATAACGGCGAGGCTAAACAGTGGAATGACGAAACACTTAGGAAGACTGCTCGCCACGAGGCAGGACATGCTCTTCTTTGCTGGTTGAGCGGTGACAAGCCCTCATATCTCACTATAGTTGCAAGAGGCGACCACGGTGGATATATGCAGCACGGCGACAGTGAAGGCAAGGGAACATATACAAAGAAGGAGCTTCTTGACAGGATACGCGTCTCGCTTGCGGGCCGTGCCGCAGAGCTTGTATATTACGGAGATGATGAGGGAGTTACCACCGGAGCAAGCGGTGATCTTCACACGGCGACAAGAATTGCAGAGCAGATGATCTGTAATTACGGAATGGACGAGGAAGCAGGACTTTCTTATCTTGATCTCACATCATCAAAGTCGGTAGTGGAGGATGTTCGCAGAAGAGTCAATGAGATGTTATCGACAGAGCTTGTAGCGGCTGTTGAGGCTATAACCAAAAACAAGTCGGCAGTAGATGCGCTTGTGGATGCCTTGATGGATAGAAACCATCTCAAGGGTAACGAGATAGATGAAATTCTCTCCAATAACATCAAAAAATAATTGATAAGAGCCACCCGAAAGGGTGGCTCCTGTTATTTTATTAGTATATGCATTTTGGGTATTGATATTGACATTCCCCGTTTATAGTGATAAAATCATTTTATAAAGTAAATTGTCAACCGAAAGGAAGAAAATCATGGAAGCAAGAAAAATAGACAAAATTTTTGATGATACTGCGTATGTACGCATGGGCGGAAGTGAGGCAGAGAAGCGTGCGGCGGAGTATCTGCGAGGTCTTTGCGGCGAGCTTGGTCTTGAGGCATATCTTGAGGAATTTGAGGTTGATATGGCAACAATGAATGAGGCAACGCTTACCGTTGACGGCAAACAGATTGCTTGTAAGGGCTATCTTTGCTCGGGCTCGGGTGAGATCGAGGCACCTCTTTATTACCTCACCGACGATAGCAGATATTCACTCTCGCTTTGTCGTGGAAAGATAGTTATCTTTGACGGCTATCTTGGTTATTGGAAATACCGCGACCTGCTTGAAAACGGAGCGGTAGGATTTATCAGCTATGACGGTAATGTAAATTTTGTTGATAACGATATTGACCAGAGAGAGCTTCGCTCCTATGTTTCAAAGGGAGAGAAGATCCTCGGTGTGAATATAAACGCAAAGGATGCCGTTGAACTTATAAAGAGCGATGCCAAAACGGCAAAGATCACTCTTAAGCAGGACGAATATAAGGGCTGCTCACAGAATGTCGTAGCAACTCTCACCGGTGAGACCGATGAGGAGATCGTTTTCACCGCACATTATGACTCCACATCTCTTTCACAGGGCGCATATGACAATATGTCGGGCTGTGTAGGACTTCTCGGAATAGCCGAGTATTTCAAGGCTAATACGCCAAGATACAGCATGCGCTTTATCTTCTGTGGAAGCGAGGAGAGAGGTCTGCTTGGCTCAAAGGCATACTGTGAGAAGCACGCAGAGGAGCTTGACAAGGTGGCTCTTGTAATAAATCTTGATATGATAGGCTGCATTATGGGTAAGTTTATTGCCTGTGCGACCTGCGAGAGTGCGGTGGTGGACTATATTTCCTATCTCGGCTGTGAGCAGGGCTTCCAGGTCAGTGCGTATCAGGATGTCTATTCAAGCGACTCCACTCCGTTTGCAGATAAGGGTGTTCCTGCTATCTCCTTTGCGAGAATTGCAGGTCGTGACTTGGCACCGATACATAACAGCTATGACACTGCTGCGGTAATGAAGGCAACACAGCTTCAGAAGGATACCGATTTCATTATCGCCTTTGCTTCGCGCATGGCAAACGCCAAGATGTGCCCCGTATCGCGTAAGATTCCCGATAACATAAAGGAAAAGCTTGATGAATATCTTGCAAGAAAGCGTAAGAAGGCATAAGCCTTGGAGGAAAAATGTTAAATATAAATGGTTTGAAGATACCCGCCTTTGACGAAAAGAATTTTTCAAGGGAAACCGAGAACAGGTATGCTGATGTTGTAACGGTGTTTGACGCCGATGAAGCACTTTACCGTGCATATATTTCGTATTTTGAGGGGTGTGGCGCAACCGTAAAGGAGCAAAGAAGGGTGCTTTCACATTTTTATACCGCACTTTCGCTCGGAGAGGGAGGAATATTCATCAATTTCTTTGAGAGTATTGGTGAGCTTTATATCACAACGGAGGCAAAGACCGAATATTTCGGTTTTTGCGACAGCGAGCTTCCCGCAATATGCGAGCCTCAGCTTTCTCAGCTTACCCTCATTGATTTCGGAATGTCCTATGTTGTGCGTCTGTCAGATGGCAGATTTATAGTGATTGACGGTGGAAATGAGCATGATTTTGACAGCGACTCGCTCCTATCAACGCTCAAGGCAGGTCAGGTAGGCGAGGATATAGTTATCGCCGCTTGGATATTCACCCATCCGCACCTTGACCATTTCCACGCCTTTCTTTCCTTTATGGATAGGTTCCCCACCGCGACAAAAATAGAGAGATTTATGTTCAATTTCCCCGAGGTAGACGACAGCTATCACTATCCTGCGCTTCAGCGGCCGAATGACAAGGCGATCGACACCGTGCCGCGTATGTACGCACATATTGAAGCGGTCGGCGCTCCGATATACATACTTCACACGGGGCAGCGCTATCGCATCGGGGATGCAAGCCTTGAGGTGCTTGCTTCGCTTGACGATGCTATTCATCTTGCTCCCGGCGTAACGAGCGATGTCAACATTACATCAACAGTTTTCCGCATGGAGCTTGGCGGTCAGGTTATCCTTTTTGGGTCCGACTCTTATTTTGAATATATCCGTTTTGCAGAGAAGCATGGCGAGTATCTTAAATCGGACATCCTTCAGGTTCCTCACCATGGTTTTGGCGGCGCGCGACCTGTGGGACAGATCGCCGCATATAAGCTAATAGCACCGAGCGTCTGTCTTTTCCCTGTGTGCGATTACGATGCTTATACAAGCTTCTGCACATATATTCCCTCATCAAGATTTCTTATGCTTGAGGCGGGAATTGATGAGCTTATCACAGGTGACAAAACACGGACACTCACCCTGCCTTATACAGCGTGCGAGGGTGGAGTAGAGGAAATAAGAAGAAATTTTGTTGAGGGACTTAAAAAGGGCGGAGCCTTTGAATGGGAGTTCTCGGGCCTTTCGGGCAGCTTCTCTCTTTTTGCAAGGAACCGCACCCACAGACCCTCAAAGGTGACAGTTAAGCTTCTTAATTCGCTTGGAGAGAGCATTGGCGAGCGTGAGCTTGAGGTAAGAGGTAACAGCGCTGATACATACGAGATCGCGGCGGATGGGGCTGTTGCTGCAAGAATAAGCTGCACGGTCACTTTGCAGCTTTCAATAGAAGGTGCAGATGAGGGAATACAGAAAGAAATAGTGCTTGTGGATTATATATGAAAAGAATTGATCTGATAATTTTCAGCGGGCAGAGCAATATGCAGGGTCAAGCAGAGTGCCTCTCTGAAAATGAGGTAGTAGATGGCGCGTATGAATACCGGTTCCTTTCGGATAGACTTGAGCCTCTGAAGAATCCCGTTGGCGAATCTGTACGCTTTGACAGAAGCGAGGGTGTTGCACTGCGTGCGGATGTGCCGCTTCGCGAGGTGCTTGCCGACTGGCTTGCCTCTCATGTTGTAGGAAGCGCAAGCTATGGATATACAAATCTTGTTCCCGAATTCTGCCGTGCCTATATAGGAGAAACGGGCAGAGAGGTTGTTGCCGTTCATGCTGCAAAGGGAAGCACCGAGATAGCATATTGGCAGCCTGACGGTGAGGCTTACTGCTTTATTGTTGACAAGACGCGCGCGGCAATCGCAAGAGTTAATAAGGAATATGAAATAGATAGGATATTCTTTGTCTGGCTTCAGGGCGAGAGCGATGCTATCGCGGGCAGATCAAAATCGTATTATAAGGAAAAGCTCACGGCACTTTGTGCCGCACTTAAAAATGATATCGGGATTAATAGCTTCTGCGTCATCCGTGTTGGAAGATTTACACGCGATGCGCGTGATGACGAGATAATCTCTGCGCAGGATGAGGTGTGCCGTGAGAGTGAGAAATTTATCATGCTTACCGAAATTGCCGCAGAGCTTTGCGACAAGCCCGAGTATATGAATCCTAATGTTGCAGGGCATTACAGCGCACGCGGATATGAGCTGCTGGGAAGAACAGCCGGCAGTGCGCTTCGGAAATATGTTGATGAAGTGTGATAATAGATTTATTGTGGGGTAATATATGAAAAAAATTATTGCAGGTATCCTTTTGTTGTCTTTTGTATTGATCTCGCTGTCCTCATGTGCTTTTGGAGGCGATAGGATAAATGGAGGACAACAGGAGTCTGAAGAGAGAGTGCTTATTTCCAATGCGGAAATGTCAGAATATGTTGTGCTTATTTCGTCGGAGCTGTCTGTATCGGAGCGTACGGCAATAAGGCTTGCCTTTGATGATGTCAAGGAAAAATACGGACTTGCCATTGATTTTAGGCTTCAGGGAAGTAAAGATCAGGATGTTCCCGAAGCGTGCGAGATCCTTGTTGGAAAATTCAACCACACAGAGTCGATAGAGGCAAACAAGGCATTAAAGTACGGGGAATATTCGGTAAAGTACAATGACCAAAGCAAGAGAATAATTATTTCGGGAAGCACGGGCGAGCTTGTGGTAACGGCATTCAATTATTTTCTTGATAATTTCCTTGACGCAGAAACGGCAAGCATATCAGTTCCGCGCAATCTTTCCTATCATTATCAGTTTGATCACGAATACGACGAGATAACGATAAATAAAAAAGATGTAACAGAATATGTTATTGTCATACCCTCATTTGATGATCTCTTTGCTTACTATACTGCACTTAATATTTCCGACTTTTTTATGCATAAGCTCGGTTATGAGATAAGGATAGCTGACGATGATGAGGGCGTATTTGAATACGAGATTCTCGTAGGAGACACCAATCGTAGCGAGGACGATATAGACCGAGAGCTTTCCGAAAGAGAATACCTTTTTGCCGAGGTGAACGGAAAGATAGTGCTTCGGGGATATGGCATATATGTTGGTGCCGGACTTGGAGAATACCTTGACAGCAAGCTTGATGGCTCGTCAGCCGTTGTTGATCTTTCAGATATTCCCGCAGAGAAAAAGATAGTCAAGTATGTATCTCCCGAAAGTGCAAAAAATGTCATACTTATGATAGGCGACGGAATGGGTAAAAACCATATAAATGCGGCCCTGAATTCGGGACTTGAGCGCTTTGAGGCGGAAAGCTTTACAAGTGCGGGATATGTTGTTACTAAGTCACAATCTGTTATAAATGGCGATGCTGTTGCAACGGACAGTGCGGCGTCATCAACAGCAATGTCGACGGGGCGCAAAACAATAAACGGATATCTTGGCAAGGATGAGCGAGGCAGGGATATTAAGAATGTAAGAGAGCTCGCCTTCGAGTCGGGGGCAAAAACGGCTGTGGTGACAACCGACAATATAACGGGAGCTACACCATCAGGCTTTTTGGTTCATAATATTTCAAGAACAAACACCGAAGAAATACAAAATGATATAGATGCACTTATCGCGAGTGAAGTTATTGAGTATTGTGAAGGTAATGTCACAGGAAAATTGCCCGAGAAAATGCGCGAGGCTATAGGTGTAATTGCTTATAGCGATGCTGCCTTCTTTATGATGGCGGAGGAAGGGCAGATAGATAGCTATTCGCATTCAAATAAGCTTCCGCAGGCTATAGCAAAGGTCAAGCACTTTAACAAGGCAATAATGTACGCGGCATGCTTCGTTATGATGAATCCCGAAGCAGCGCTGATCGTTACTGCAGACCACGAAACAGGTGGACTTGTTGAGGATAGTGAGGCAGAGAGTGGTTATACTTATACTACAGAGGCACACACCAATGTTAATGTTCCTATTTATGCGATAGGTGGCGGAACACAGATCTTTGACGGTGCCGTTATAGATAATACCGAAATATATGAATTTATTTCGTCTCATTTTGATAAAGAAAATTAAAAAATAAAAAGAGCATCACGCAAAGCGTGATGCTCTTTTTATATATCGTATCCTCTGAAAAGTGTGCCTTCAATCGAGCGAATATTTTCAATCGGAATGCGTGTTTTGTCGCTCATGATCACGGTGTGCTCTATGGCGTCAATGTGCTTTACTGTGCCGTGGACATCAAGATAAGCACCGCCTGCTTTTTTCGCGTCGGGCAAAAAATACTTTATCGTCAGTAAAGGCGCTTTGTCAATGTGCTCAGCGATCATTCGCAATTTTTCGTCAAGGAGAGCCTTTTGGTCATCGGTAAGCTCGCTTTTGGTTTCGGTAAGGCGTGCCGCCTCCTCAACCACTGCCTCGTAGCCTGTAAGGGCGGCAAAGGGCGAAAACTGTGCGGCTCTGTCGGCACTCGCCATTCTCGGTCTTGTTTTGGAGACATGGTGGGGCATATCTATTATATCGTCATATCTGCCTGCCTTTTCGTTATACATATTTTTCTCCTTCATGCCTTGTGACCGCCTATCTGCGAATTTCTATCCTTTGCCGTTGCACCCTCCTCAAGATTTATTCCTTTGAGAATGGCATTTTTTCCGTGCTTTCTTTTAATGCCGATTATGGCTGACTGAAGCAGCTTTTCCTTTTCAAGCGCAGCAAGCTCTTCGGCGCGCTTGCGCTCTATCTCTTCGTAATCGGTGAAGATGTCAAGCTGTTCTGCCGCGATGGGCCTTTCCCCTGCCGTCTTTTCATCAATTACGCGGTTTGCTGTGATGTTCAGTCTGCGAACAAGCAGTCTTTTATCAACTATATCTTCATAAAGCTCTACTGCCGCACTTGTGAGCAGTCTTGATGATGCCGTGTATCTCTCAAGATTTTTTGTGCCGTGTGCGTGCTTCGGTACTCGTCTTCCGTAGTGGTCGGTGGTGATAGGGCCTTTATATCCTGCGCTGATGGTGGCGTCGGTCAGGTTTTCAATATCGTATCCAACGGTCAGCACCAACTGATCTGTTACAAGACCCTTTTCGGCAAGGTCAAGCGAGAGCAGATCTGTCATCTCGCGGACGATAAGCCTTGCTTTTTCAAAATCATAGGGCGTGTGAAGCACTTGCCCAGAGCATATGCTGCTTGACGCAGGCTTGTATGCCTTTATCTCGGCAATGGTGCAGGGCTCATAGCCCCACGCGTGATCTATAAGAAGCTCGGCATTTACTCCAAAGAGCTTGTAGAGAAGATCCTCGTTGTAATAGGCATTTACATCCCCGATAGAGCAACGCGCTATGTCGCCCATGGTGTAAAGTCCGTTTGCTTCAAGGGTGCGCGCGTAGCCGCGACCAACGCGCCAAAAATCTATCAGCGGTCTATGCTCCCAGAGCAGCCTGCGGTAGGACATTTCGTCAAGCTCGGCAATTCGCACTCCGTCCTCGTCGGCAGGCGCATGCTTTGCCACAATATCCATCGCTATCTTGCAGAGATACATGTTCGTGCCCACGCCCGCTGTTGCTGTGATGCCCGTTGTGCGAAGGACATCCTTTATTAGCATTCTTGCAAATTCGTGACCTGTCATTCCGCGTGTTTTGAGATACGAGGTCGCATCTATAAAGACCTCGTCAATAGAGTAAACATGAATATCCTCGGGAGAGACATGCTTGAGATACACCTTATATACTCGTGTGCTGTATTCCATATAGTGTGCCATTCTTGGAGGCGCAGCAATAAAATCAACTGCAAGATTCGGATTATTCTTCAATTCTCTATCATCAAAAGAAGAACCAATAAAGTCCTTGCCATGCAGATTATTTTTTCTTTGAATATTGACCAATTTTACCTGCTGGACAGCCTCAAATAATCTGGCACGTCCCGAAATCCCATAAGCTTTTAAACTTGGTGTAACCGCAAGACAAATAGTTTTCTCCGTTTTCGAAACATCAGCAACTAACAAATTAGTTGTAAGAGGATCTAAGCCTCGTTCAACACACTCAACCGAAGCATAAAATGATTTCAAATCAATCGCAACATAAGTTTTCTTTAAACCATTATCAACATTCATAATTAAACAGATTTACTAAAAATAATTAAGCCCCAAAAACTGTCTGTCATTAAAAATTTGAGTTTATCCCACAGAATCAAGCCTTTGATTTAGATTCAACTCTTTGATTCTTTTTATCAAACTTTTATATGCGTAGATCTCTACTTCAAAATCATCACCAATTATGACAACTCTTGGTGGGGCAATGCTTCTATTACTCGGATAATACCCCTCGAATTTAGCACCTATATATCGAAAATCTTTAATATCAGAGTATTCTATACTTCCATTTGTTCTAACACAACGTGATTTTTTCCGATTTTCATTTCTCAAATATATAACTTGTGAA
>JAZOSH010000071.1:0-4815 GCA_045656985.1 Eubacteriales bacterium
CAAGAAGCTCGCTCACCACGACGGCGGTTACTCGACCTGGAGAGTAAACATCACAGAGGAGCTCACCGACAAGACTGACCTCGAGGTTATAGTTGATAACTCGCCCAATGAGACGGTATATCCTCAGATGGCAGACTTTACATTCTACGGCGGTATCTACCGTGACGTAAATCTCATCTGCGTAAATGACGCGCACTTTGATCTTGATTACTACGGCGCTCCCGGACTTATGATCACTCCTAAGGTTGAGGGAGCTGATGCAACTGTTGAGGTCGAGGTTTTCGTAAAGAACCTCAAGGAAGGTCAGAAGCTTGTATACGCTATCTATGATAAGGAAGAAAACGAGCTTCAGAAGATAGAGAGCACCGATACAAAGGTAAGCTTTAAGATAGAAAATGTTCACCTTTGGCACGGACGCCGTGATCCTTACCTCTACTGCTGTGAGGTTGAGATCGTAGAGGGCGACGAGGTGCTTGATAATGTATGCAACCGCTTTGGCTGCCGCACATTTGAGATAAACGCAGAGCGTGGATTTATCCTCAACGGCGAGGAATATCCTCTTCGCGGCGTATCGCGCCATCAGGACAGATGGGGATTTGGTAATGCACTTCTTCCCGAGCACCACACCGAGGATATGGACCTTATTTGCGAGGTCGGTGCTACCACCATCCGTCTTGCTCACTATCAGCATGATCAGTTCTTCTATGACCTCTGCGATGAGCGTGGAATGGTCATCTGGGCTGAAATTCCTTATATTTCGAAGCATATGCCTACAGGCCGTGAGAACACCATCTCGCAGATGAAGGAGCTTGTTGCGCAGAACTACAACCACCCCTCGATAGTTGTTTGGGGACTTTCCAACGAGATCTCTATCGCGGGCTCGAGCGAGGATCTTCTTGAGAATCACAGAATACTCAACGATCTCTGTCACGAGTTGGATAAGACAAGACTTACAACTATTGCGGCAGTTTCGATGTGTAAGATGGATGATCCTTATCTCCAGATTCCCGATGTTGTTTCCTACAATCACTACTTTGGATGGTATGGCGGAGATACAAGCATGAACGGACCTTGGTTCGATAAGTTCCATGCGACACATCCGAATATTCCGATAGGCTGCTCTGAGTACGGCTGTGAGGCTCTTAACTGGCATACCTCCGAGCCCAAGCAGGGCGACTACACCGAGGAATATCAGGCATACTACCACGAGGAGCTCATCAAACAGCTCTTTACGAGACAGTATATGTGGGCAACACATGTATGGAATATGTTTGATTTCGGTGCTGACGCAAGAGCCGAGGGTGGCGAGAACGGACAGAACCATAAGGGACTTGTTACCTTTGATCGCAAGTATAAGAAGGACTCCTTCTATGCTTACAAGGCATGGCTCGTGTCTCCTGTGGTTGATCCCTTCGTTCACCTCTGCTCGAAGAGATACATTGACAGGGTTGAGGATGTAACTAAGGTTACCGTTTACTCTAACCTTCCCGAGGTTGAGCTTTTCGTTAACGGCGAGAGCATTGGCAAGAAGACGGCCCCCGACCATTTCTTCTACTTTGATGTAAAGAATGTTGGCGAGAGCACTATCGTTGCAAAGGCAGGCGAGCTTACCGACGAGAGCAAGATCCGCAAGGTTGAAGAGAGAAATATGGACTATGTTCTCGTTGAGAAGGGCGCTATTCTTAACTGGTTCGATATTAACGAGGTTGAAGGCAGACTCTCCCTCAACTCCAAGATGGGTGAGGTCATCAGTACCTTCCGTGGAAAGCTTATCTTTGTGAAGCTCATGGGCAAGATGATGGGCGGCGGAAAGAAGGGCGAGCCCAAGAAGGCGGCAGGCTTTGAGATGTCATCCGATATGATGGCTATGATGAACGGCTTCACGGTTCTTCGTCTGCTTACAATGGCAGGCGGTATGATGAACGCAAAGTTTACCAAGGAAGACCTCCTCAAGCTCAATAAGAAGCTCAACCGTATCAAGGCTCCCAAGCCTAAGGCAGAGAAATAAGATAGATAAATAAAATAAAGTCCCCCGACGGAATCCGTCGGGGGATACTTTTCGGTAGGGGAGATCACTCCCCTACGAAATGCAATATTATTTAAGTGTAAGGGAGGCGTTTCGCCTCCCTTAATTTTATTTTCTACCCTTTAATTTTTGCTGTGACATCCAGACCTTCATAACCACGCTGACAGGCATGAGCTTCACGCCGAGAAGCTGAAGCTTTGTGACAAAACCGAAGAGGGAAACGCTCTTGCCGCGCTTGTAATCGCGGAGTGCACGGCGCGCGATGTCCTTCGGATCGTACATCGCGGCGTATTTCTTTACAACAGGATCTGCTTCATTATTTATGGCCCTGTCAAAGAATTCGGTCTTTGTCCAGAAGGGGCAGACAGCCATTACACGAATTCCGCGTGGTTTTACCTCAACTCCGAGAGCGCGTGTGAAATTCAGCACAAACGACTTTGTCGCTCCGTAAACATTGATATAGGGAATAGGCTGATAAGCTGCCACAGACGCGATATTTATGATGCCGCAGCCCTTGTCCATATATTTAAGTGTCGCCATATCCATAGCAACCGTGCCCTTGATATTGAGGTCGATCATATCAAGGCTAATGGGAAGTCCCACCTTTTCGGTCGACTCAAATTTGCCGTAGCCTGAGCAGTTTACAAGAAGCTTTACCTTTACCTCCTCATTTTCAAGGAGCTTTGCGTACTCTTCATACGATTCCTCACATGAGAGATCGAGGGAAATTGGTTTTACGGGAATATCCGTAAGAGAAGCAAGTGCCGAAAGCCTTTCAGCGCTTCTTGCTATGACCCATATTTCGTCAAAGGAAAAATCCTTATCTTTTGTAATTTGCAAGAAAAATTCCTTGCCAATTCCGCTTGAGGCACCTGTAATTACGCAAATGTTTTTCATATCACTTCACCATTTCAAAAAAGGATTTATTCTTAAGAGCCTCAAGAATTATCGTAGCACTTGTAACATTGGTTGCAAGCGGTATCTTCTGTACATCGCAAAGGCGTAGAAGAGCCGATACATCGGGCTCGTGGGGCTGTGCGGTGAGAGGATCGCGAAGGAAAATAATAAGGTCAAGCTCGCCATTTGCAAGCATTGCTCCAATTTGCTGGTCGCCGCCGAGAGGGCCGCTCTTCATTCTGTGTATTTTGAGACCTGTCTCGCCCATAATAAGAGTTCCTGTTGTTCCCGTTGCGTAAAGTTCATATTCTCCGAGTACAGCCTGATATTTCTTTGCAAGCTCAATTATCTCGGGCTTCTTTTTATCGTGTGCGATGAGTGCTATATTCATATATTCATCTCCTTCTTTTGGCATTTCCTATAATTCATTGTACCATATACACACTTTAAAATCAAGAAATATTTTCACATATAAAAATGCGGTAACAGTAAAAGGAAAAAATTATACTTGATCAAAATAACTATTGACAAAAAGAGAAAATATGCTTATAATTAAGAGGTAAAAATAATGTTTCCCATAAGGAGAAGGAATATGAAAAAGCTTTATCAAGGCAAGACAAAAGATGTTTACGAGCTTGAGAACGGCAATGTGCTTCTTAAGTTTAAGGATGATTGCACAGGCAAGGACGGAGTGTTTGATCCCGGTGAGAATACAGTAGGTCTTACTATTGACGGTATCGGCAAGGCAAATCTTGAAACCTCTGTTTATTATTTTGAGATGCTCAAGAAGGCAGGCATCAAGACTCATTATATTTCCGCAGATATAGAGAACGCAACCATGGAGGTGCTTCCTGCAGAGTGCTTCGGTAAGGAGCTTGGCGGTGGCGGACTTGAGGTTATTTGCCGTCTCGTTGCAACGGGCAGCTTTATCCGCAGATATGGCGAGTACATAAAGGATGGCACACCTCTTGAGGGCGGTTATGTTGAGTGCACCTTCAAGAATGACGAGAAGGGCGACCCGCTTGTAACAGGCGAGGGACTTGTTGCTCTTAAGGTAATGACAAAGGAGATGTTTGAGAGCCTCAAGGAGCAGACTCTCACTATCACAAAGATCGTAGCCGATGACCTTAAGTCAATAGGCCTTGACCTTTGGGACATCAAGTTTGAGTTCGGCTATAACAACGGTGAGGTAGTTCTTATTGATGAGATCGCATCGGGCAATATGCGTGTTTACAAGGACGGCAAGATAGTAGCTCCCACTGAGCTTACAAAGCTTATCAACAACAGATAAAAAATATATCCTCCGCACATATGTGTGGAGGATTTTTTTGTTGTAAAATGTGAAAATGTATGATATAATAGACTAAATGATAGCAATGGTGGGATATACACAGTTATGAGCATTCAAAAATGGTTAGAAAAAAATACGCATTCGCTCGCAGGCAAAACGGTCGCTATAAGCGGCAGCACAGGAGGCCTTGGCGGTGAGCTTTGCGAATATCTCGCGCGTCTCGGTGCAGACCTCATTCTACTTGACAGAAACAGAGAGCGTTCTACGGCCCATAAAAGGGCACTTGAGGAGAGCTTTGCGATAAAAGTAAAGTGTATCCGTCTTGATCTTGAGGATATGTCCTCGGTCAGAGAAGCGACAGAGCAGCTTAAGAACGAGATGATAGATGTTATCATTCATAACGCCGGGGCGTACAGTATTCCAAGAAGAAAGTGTGAAAACGGATTTGACAATGTTTTTTGCATAAATTTTCTTTCGCCGTATTATATCACTCGCGCCCTTTTGCCGACTCTTAAGGCACGCGGCGGTAAAGTGGTGATAGTTGGCAGTATAGCTCACAATTATTCTAAGACCGATGTAAACGATATAGATTTTTCGGGGC
>JAZOSH010000072.1:0-26911 GCA_045656985.1 Eubacteriales bacterium
TTTTTTTGTTCGGGGACGCGTGATGCTGACTTGCTGTTGTCGGCATCACGCTCGAGCACCGCCTAAGTAAATATCCTTGATAGTTGATGCCAAAGAAAAATATTTTTAAGAAAGGATACTTACAATGAAAAACAAAATTATTTATACCGAACATAACGGACTTTACTCCCCCGATTTTGCATTTACCGGGCAGACAAGCTACGGTATTTTGTGATACGAAGATAGAACGAGTTTAATGCGGTAAAGCCGGAGCCATCGTTTCCCACAAGGGACGCAAAGCTGTCGTTTACCATTATGTTCAGCTATTGGCGAGGCGTGTTGCGGTCGGTCATGATGTGGCTTTTTCTGTCTTTTCAAAATTCATATAGTCATCGTGCGAAACATCATACTTCTCGGTATTCCGTATTTGGTATTTGGATTTTTCATAATTTTAACTTCTTTTTAAATTAAAAATGACCAATCAAAGTGTTTTAATCCTTTGATTGGTCATTTTGCTTATATATGAACAATCTTATATGCTTTAAATCGGTCTTAAAGCTTTACAGCCTTACCTGTATAAATGCTTTCATAGACGGCATTCATAGCCTTGATAGTATCCTTGTGCCATTCAAGGTTTATCTTCGGTAATCTCTTTTGGTTGATATTATCAACGAATTCATCGATAAGTCCTACCCACTCGTCAAAATATGTATACTGAACGGTATATTTATTCTCGGGAGAACCATTGTGATAGGTGTTAGGCCCAAAGCAGTCAACAAGCATACTGCCTTCGTTTCCGTGGATAACAAGGTTTACTTCCATTCTCTTGGGGAACACCTCCCAACCTGGCCCTGGGACTTTGAGCCTGTTTTCCGCTCTTGACCAGCTCGGGTCAAGCGAGAATATAACACCATTCTTCATTCTTCCGACGACCGCGAGCATATCTTCTTCCTCGATATCGTGGCGCATATTAGGAGCGACCTTTGCAAAAATTATATCGAAATCGCTCTGGGTAACCTCTCTGATAAGGTCAAAAATGTGCGGGTGGTCGCAAAGCGCACCACCTCGGAATTTTTCGTGACCTTCCTTGATGGGGATACGCTTACCGTAGCTCTTTTCGGGAATACCCTGCCAAGGAAATGCCCAAACAGGAGAGAGGGTAATGTTTGTCGCATTGAACGCATCGGTACTTCCAATTGCTTTGTTTTTTACAAGCTCCTTCATGCGCATAACAACGGGATTGTAGTGAAGCTCAAGCTCAATCTGGAATGTGATACCGCTTTCCTTGACGAGCTTTTGCATTTCAGCATATTCTTCCATATCAAATGAGGGGATCTTCATAGAAAGAATGTTTACCTTTCTCTCAGCGCAAAGACGCACCTGACGGAGATGCTCACTGTTCTCACTCGCAAGAACCACCGCCTCTATTTCGGGATGAGCATCGAGCATAGCCTCATCGGAGTCATAGCAGGGAATACCCTGAACGCTGTTTAAGAATATCTCTTTTACCTCGTCATTTGCCGTAGATACAGCTATCCATTCAAGCTTTGGATTGTTTTTCAAAACATCGTAATATTTTCTTGTATGCCCGTGGGTCATGCTCATCATTGCTATCTTAAGTCTTTTCATAATCATTCACCTACCTTAACATTTTCAAGAGTGGATATGGATTTTCTTGCCGCTTCGATCACCGCAGTGATATGAGCGTATTTTTCCTTTTCGGCAGCTCTCATTTCCGCACTTTTAGCCAAAGCAAACGCGTTTCTTATAGTATTTATCTCTATCTCGGAATAGCCATAGAGCTCTGCATCTGTGTCGCAGTAGACAGAATCGTTCTTTCCGAATACGTAGACCGAGCTTTGAGGTACTTGAGTATCAACAACTCTGTCACAAGCAACGCCGTTGTCGGCGATGATTTCATGCTTGTCTATGTCAGATACACCGTCCTCAAGCGTAGCTCCTAATTCAATAGTGCAAACACAGCCATTGGCTGTTTCGGTAATGCAGTTCATAGTATTATTTCCGCAAATCGCAAAGATCTCCTTTACTTTGGAATCGACTGTAAATTCAAGTATGCCTATCTCACGAGAGAGTAGTTCGAAAAGATCCGTTCCTTTTTTTGATGTATGAGCGATCCTGTAAGTACACATATTTCCAACTCTGCCGAGAATCACGAGATTGCGAAGCTCTATAAACCTTCTTTCGGATTCCCATGGAAGCGTGGGAACAAACTCACCATTCACGGTGAGTGATTTTCCGTCATCGGAAAGCTTTGCGTCTACCGATATGGAATATTTATTAAGCAAATAATTCAAACCCTTTTGCATTTTTTATTTCTCCGTTTCTGATATTATTTTTTTGATTTCCTCGCTTGAGGGGATAGATGAGACTGCGTATTTTCTTGTAACTCCAACAGAAGAAATTTTGTTTGCTACCGTAGCCGAAAATGCCAAGTCATAGCCATTTGCGGTCATCGCCGTAAGAGCACCGTTAAAGGTATCTCCCGCACCTGTGGTGTCAACGACCTTGCCGACGTTGATCGCAGGAATGATCTGTCCCGTGGCTTTGATAAGACAACCTTTTTTACCGAGCGTCATTATTACGTTTTTCTTGTCTTCTATGCCAAGCGTTTCATGTTCGTTAGGCGTAAACAGATCAACATTGTCAAGAATAAACTTATCACTTTTTCTTGCGGGGGCGGGATTTAGAACACATTTTACGCCATAATGCTTTGCTATCTCGATGGCTTTGATATTTACTTTTTCGTCAACCTCGTTGTTAAGAAGAAGAATATCGGAGCTTTTTATTTCTTCTTCAAACTCATCTACATCTTCTGCTGAGAGCTGGACTCCTTGATATACGGTAACGTGGTTGCTTCCGCTTTTATTTGTAACTATGGAAGCAAACGCTGTCGAACCTTCTTTGAAAACAAGAGTATGGCGTATGTTTTCTTTTTCGAAAAACTCGGTGATCTCATCTCTGTATTCTTTACCTACCGCTCCTAAAAACGACACATTCGCACCGCATCTTGCAGCGCAGACCGCTTGATTGAAGCCTTTTCCGCCAAACTCAAAGTGGATTGAAGAAGCCTCGATCGTCTCTCCGCCGACGTGAAATTCATTCACGGGCAAGAATACTGAATTTCCGACTATTCCTATTACTGCTATTTTACTCATAAATGTTTCACCCGTCCTAAATACAGATCTTCAAGCTCAATGTTATGTTCGCGCCCGCCGTCTACGTTTCCGCTGAGATATATTGGTGGAATAACGCCATTATCAAGAGCGATCTTTGCTCCTTTTATAAGGCAGGAATTGAGTATAAAGCAAGCCGCTGCAGTAGAGAGTCCGCCCATTTTTGCACCACCCACGTCGATGCAGGCGTCACCATATGGAACTTTACAGTCGATAGCGATATCAACATGCTCGTGAAGTCTGCCACCGTGTCCAAAATACGACGAGGATGATACGCCTATGCTTTTAACTCCGACCTCACGCGCCGCATCTCCCATCTCAACGGGAACTTGGTTTTTTCCCGATGCGGAAAAAATGAATATAATATCCTTTTCGTTGGGAACGTACCTTCTGAACACCTCGTGCGCAATACCCGACATCTTTTCCATTCGACTTGATTTTGCCGCTCCGTTATGAAGCATAAGATCGGTGTCGAGCATTGGGGAAACATTTGCAAGACCGCCCGCACGGTAAAATGCATCGAGCCCTGGTAGATGTGAGTGTCCGCACCCGAACACGAAT
The DNA here is from genome assembly GCA_045656985.1 of Eubacteriales bacterium. GTDB lineage: Bacteria > Bacillota > Clostridia > Oscillospirales > CAG-272 > HGM12713. The sequence continues at coordinate 3,735 of JAZOSH010000072.1, forward strand.
ATCAAGCCGTCTTGCTTTATTGTTTCAGCAACAAGTCTTGAAGCACTTTCTATTTTTTCATTTTCCTCGTTTTCGATATCGTATAAAATATCGATTATCTTATTTAAATACTCTGACATATGCCCTCCATTAAAATGAAGTGAGTTTATATTATTTTTTGAGAACTCTCTTGTAATTCTCACCTATTCTATCCCAAAGCTTGATCGGATCGGGCGCGGCTACGCTCGTGCCGAGACCTCCGCGGTATGTCCAAGTTGCAAGACGGTCAACGCCCATGCTCTCGTAAAGATCAACGACCTTATCTATCTGAGAGAAGTCCTCGGGCTGTGCGTTGTATCCCATGATCCAACGTTCAGACTGTTTGCCGTACTTCTTTGCGATACGAACGGTTCGCTCGGTGATCTCCTTGAAGAAGCTTTCAGGAAGAGACCAGTTGATGATAGTTGTAGAGAATACGTCGAAGTAAGGACAAGCAGCAACCATTTCCCAATTGTCATAGCCGCGAAGCTCGGTCACATAATACGTATTCTTTGTTGCGTGTACACAGCAGGTAATCTCAAGGTTGGGATTTACTTCCTTGAGCGCCTTGGAGCAATCCGCGAGAGTTTTGAGAGCCTCACGCCAACGGAATTGCTTAACGTCATCGTTCATGAACTTGGGCATTTCGTATCCGTAATAGTCTTCAAATTTTTTCATGCACTCGGGACATCTGCATGCCCAGTCGTCACCCGCACCACCCGTGATAGAAGCGTAAGCTTTCGGATATGCATAATGAGGCTCGTCCCAGAAAAATCCATCGACCTCGGTCTCTCTTGCGAGCTTCAAACAGATGTTAGTGAAATAGTCACGGAAGGAATTTGTGTTGAAGCAAGCGGCATTAAGAACTTCTCCTGTGTATGCCGATACCTGTCTGTGGTGAATATTGTTCTGCAAGAACAAACTAACCTGCTCACCGCCAAAGTATTTTCCAATACCCCAGGTGTCCGCGATACAACGAAGACCTACCTTGTGCGCGGTCTTTACGATATTGTTGATGTTGGGAAACCAGAAATCCATATCGAATTCGGTAATAGCAAGAATGACTGTATCACAGCCGTGCTCCTTCATTTCGATGAAATCCTTTTCCGCGTGTTCTACGTAGTTAAGTCCGTAATAGCTTACAGCAGTGTGTTTGATAGACATAATTTTTCTCCCTTTATTTATATTTTAAAATTACCAACATCAAATTTAGCCCAGCCCAACTTTGTATAATATCCGTTTATGGGCATTACCTTGCGAACCAGAGCGGCTATGTACGGTCTTACGTTGATTATTTTATACGATTCAACATTCTCAAAGCCGCTGACTCCCATAAGAGTAACGTACGGCATACCCAATGAAGCATAGCCAGGTGGTATAAATGTAGTATAGCATGAAATGAAAAAAAGAAAAACCTCATTTTTATGCACAAGGGTGGACTTTTTAGTCAAGATGCGCTATAATAAATCAGAGGGGATAAATTATGATATACAATTTTGACGATTTATCCTTTCAAATTTAGTGCAGGTTCAAGTCCTGTTACTCGCACCAAAAAACAGTAAACCGAACCTTGTGTTTAGTTTACTGTTTTTTTATCCTGATGTTATTTACATTGAGTTTTTAAATTCGTAGAGCGCTTACTTTTTATTCTTTTCCTTTGCGCGTTTGTCGTTGATTATCTTCATGTGCTCCTCTGTAATGAGTTAAACATTATTTTCTCTTGCCCAATCAACGCAGCCCTTGAGCACGAGGGGGAGAAATACACGCGGAACAGCAAGAACTGTCTTGAGTGCCTCATCTGTAAATTTTGTTTTGTCATCAACGCGGTCTGCTGCATAGCGAACGGACTCAAGAGAAGCCTGACGCATCTGCAAAAGCTCGGCACGCATACAAGTTTTGCGGTGAAACCAGAAATTTTTTGAATCGCGATAACCGTAATCAACGGGCAGAGCGGGGAAGTCCTTTGCCTTAACACCGTTTATAATGGCATCGCGGTATTTCTTTTTCATAAGGATTTTGTCAACGCGAAGGATAAAATGTGCACCAAATTTGCTTGTGATTCCGTTAAAATCATGATAGGGTCCTTCATATCCGTTAAGCTCGCCCGCAGTGTCCTTGTCAGCACCGTCAAGCTCTCGCATCCATGTGCATTCAATTGCCTCAATGGCATCGGTAAGGACCATCGGTCTTGCTTCGCCCGTTTCTTCTTCAATGATACTCTTTTCAAGTTTAAAATTGCACTTGGGCATCTTTTCTGAAGGCTTGTCGCCGGACCATGAGAGATTTACAGCTTCTTTAAAGGTCCTCGGCTTATCATCAATAAAATTGAGGGTGCACTTTCCGTTGCGGAGAATATTCTGTGCGGTATTTGAGGAATTACGGCAACACAAAAGCATTGCATAATAATCCTTTCCCGCTACATAGTAAGGCTGAACGAGGGAATACGGACCAAGATTTGTAGTTCCGTCCTCGCAAAGTGTGCTGATAATAACTGTTGGCATCGGGAAAAACAGAGAGATCTGATAAAAGTTATCCACAATGCGAAGATTTTCAAAGCTGCTAATATTTTAATGCTCCTTTTGGCATTTTACTACCACTTATTATACCTTTATTTGCTCTTCTTGTCAGGATAAAGCAAGGTGTATATTCATAGATTGACTTTTTATACCGTCTGTGTTATAATAGGGCATAACAGTTTTAAGGAGGTGCATAAATGAGATTTATCAAAAGATTTTGCACAGCTATGCTTGCGCTTCTTTTCTTATGTCTAACCTCCTGCGCACCCTGTGAACACAGCTTTGGAAATTGGCATACAGAAAAATATGCTACAAGCTTTGAGGAAGGCAGGGAATACAGAACTTGTGAGGTCTGCTCAAAAAAGGAGCGGCAGAAAACGCCGCTTGTGCCTGCCGAGCCGCAAGATTTCTCTGGCGGATATGTTACCTCTAATAAAATGACTGTTAAAGCTTCTGCGCTTGAAATAGAAATTCCCGAAGGGATATATCTCGTTGACGGTCTGTGTAATAGCCTTGAGGTAATAGTTCCTATTATTGAAGAAAGCTCGGGGCTTTCCCTTGAAGGAAATCCAAACTATAGCGACGGAACAGTAAAGGTCAGGGTGGTAAGAAAGAACGGAAGTGATGCCGAGTTTGGATCATCTTATGCTACCTCAAATGGTGTTACCATTTGCCCCGGTGATATTCTCGATTTATCTGTACTTATACACGAAACAACTCATGCGTTGCATTACCGCGAGTCAAATTGGTTTTACTGTCAGCTCGCTATGGAGGGCGTTGCTACATATACGACCTACAAGGTACAGAAATATATAGAGGAAAATCATCCTGAGCTTACAGAGCTCGCAGGAAACTCAAACGGTACCCTTGCAAGCTACAAAATTGACGATTATTCAAAGCTTTATGAGCAGCCTGTTGAGTATTGGATGGAGAATACCTTTGATTATTCCTATGAAAAAAATTACAGCATAGGCTTCCGTTTTATGTGGTATCTCGACGAGGTCTACGGCAATTTTACCGATTGGATATATGCCTATGAGTCTTATGCACCCTATTGCGGATCGGAAAGATATGGCAGTCCCTCGCTTTATGCAGATGAGGAGCTTCTTGCCTTTACAATGGCTTACGGAGAGGATGTGTTTGATAATTTCTACCCTTGGCTCAAGGCAAATGAGGCGCTCTTTGAGGTAAGTGAAGCGATTGATATTCGTGAGGTTGAGAGTATAAATATATATCCGACATTCGCGGGTGACACTTATTTTACACTGAATTCGCTTTGCGGAGAGCTTTTATACCGCGATCTTTATATAGGACTTGATGCGGGCAGGGAGTATCTTGAGATATATAAAAACAGAGAAGCCGATAGTCTCATGCTTGAGATAGATGACGGCGTTATAGTCATGCTTTACGATGCCGATGGAATGCTTATCAGAGTGGAATCAGACGGAGCTATGTCGCTTGACGGAGTGAGCTTTATAAAGCTTTTCGGAGAGGGAACACTTACGAGATTTGATATTACAGGCTTTTAATAAAAAGAGAGAGTACACAATGTGAACTCTCTCTTTTAGTTTTACAAAAAAGCGGACACCGATTTCGGTGTCCGCAATAGATTATTTAGTTAGGAAGTGAAACTCTGTTCATCTCAACATCAGAACAATTTTCAAGCTTCAGAACATCATCCCAAAGTGCGCGTACCTCGGGGGTAGCAGTAACCTTGAAGTTGTCAAGCTTAAGTCCAACAATGTTCTTTGCTTCGAGCATATATCTTCCGCGTTGCTCGATCTCGCCGTCGTTTCTTGCGGTGATGTAGTCTGTCATTTTCAGCTCAACATTACGGAAGCAAATATTCTCAATAGCCCCCTTGTTTGTTGCCTTAAGATATCCGTGTGCACACGCCTCTGCTCTTACATTCTCAATGTTGATATTCTTTATGTATGCACCGCTGTGCTCAAAGAATTCAAAGAAGTAGGAGAGGTTTATAGCCGAAACATTTCTGAAGTTTACATCCTCCATTGAAACATGTCCGCGACCAAGGTAATCGGCCATAAATGTGAAGCAGGAGCTACCTCTTGTAACAACAATGTTGGAGATGTTTACATGACGGATAACAGTTGATCCTACGCCTATACGGAAGACGCTTGATGCAGATCCAAGTACACAATTGCTGATGGTTACAAACTCACAAGCCTTGTCGGGCTGCTTGAGCTGACCTGCATTACCTCTGATAGCGATAGCATCGTCACCTGTCTCAATGATACAGTTTGTAACTGTAACATGGCTACAGGAGTCAATGTCAATACCGTCTGTGTTTGCATAAGTAACATTATTGTATATCTTTATTCCGTTGACAACTGCAAAGTCGCATCCGTGAAGGAAAAGACCCCAGCAAGTCATATTGCGGATTGTGATATTCTCAACATGAATATGCTGACATTCAATAAAGCAGAGAAGCTGGCCGGGACGATAGTTTACAAGGTCCTTTGCCCATGAAAGGCCCTCTGTCCAGCAAAATCTTGCATGATGAATGGGATCAGCATAGAAAAGCTCACCGCTTCCGTCAATTGTTCCAAGTCCTGTAAGTGCAACATTCTTGCATTCAAGAGCGATAAGGAGATGGCGACCAACCCACTTTTCGCCTTGGGGGTTAGAGCCGTTCTGTGGATATGCGTCTACCTCATTATAGTCATCCATACAGCCGCTTGCTTTAAGTACAGCGCCATGCTCAAGGTGAAGCTCTACATTGTCGCGGAGCCAAATGGTACCTGTGATATATGTGCCTGCGGGAACTGTTACACGACCTCCCCCGGAGGCGGTACAAGCATCAATGGCAGCTTGAATATTTGTGCTGCACAGCGTTTTTCCGTCGCCGATAGCGCCGAAATCAAGGATATTCTGATTCATAAATAATTCCTTTCATCTTAAAGGTTTTTGGTAATTTTAGTATATCAAAACGTCTTATAATTGTCAAGATTTTTACATAAAACAGAAAATTTTTCGGTTCGCAGGTATATACATCCAAAAAGGGCTATCTAACTTGACAAAGGAATAAAAAAGTTGTATAATTAAAATTCAGTTAATGATTGATGCAGGAGACCGTTATGTTTAAAATAATTCGCAAGAAAATACTCAATCCAACAGTAACGCAGATGGAAATTGAAGCTCCTCTTGTTGCTAAAAAGGCTCAACCGGGACAGTTTATCATTCTTCGCGTTGATGCTGACGGAGAGAGAATCCCTCTCACAGTTGCAGGAACCAATGTCGAGGAAGGAAGCGTCAAGATAATCTTTCAGATAGTCGGCGCTACTACTGCAAAGCTCAACAACAAAGCGCAAGGCGAGTATATAGAGGATTTTGTCGGACCTCTCGGAGTAGCAACTCATACAGATGGAATAAAAAAGGTATGCATCGTTGGTGGCGGAGTTGGCTGTGCTATCGCAATGCCTGTAGCACAGAAATTTAATGAGCTTGGTGCCGAGGTCACAAGTATTATTGGATTTAGAAACCGTGACCTTGTTATACTTGAGGATGAATTCAAGGCATGCTCAAAAAAGCTTTTTGTTATGACAGATGATGGTTCTTATGCAAGGCAGGGAAATGTGACCATGCCTCTTCGCGAACTGCTTGAGGGTGGGGAGCACTTTGACATGATAATCACAATTGGTCCGCTTGTAATGATGAAATTCGTTGTGGCAACGGCAAAGCCCTTCGGAGTGCCCGTCACTGTTTCAATGAATCCTATCATGATAGATGGAACGGGAATGTGTGGCGGTTGCCGACTTACCCTCAATAGAGACGGACAGCGTATTACAAAATTTGCTTGTGTTGACGGCCCGGATTTCAACGGATATGAGGTTGACTTTGATGAGGCAATGTCGCGCGGCAGAATGTATGTCGATTTTGAGCGTCACGCATATGAAGAGACTTGTAATCTCTTCGTTAATAAATAAGGAGGCGGCAATATGGCTATAGTTCAGAAAAAGCATGAAATGCCGACACAAGAGCCCGAAATAAGAGCGAAAAATTATGATGAGGTTGCCCTTGGATATACGCGAGAAATAGCGATTGCCGAGGCTGAAAGATGTTTGAATTGCAAAAATAAGCCATGCGTTGCGGGTTGCCCGGTAAATATAGATATTCCTAATTTTATATTAAAGCTTAAGGGCGGCGATATTGAGGGGGCGTATGATGTGATTTCCGCTTCATCGTCACTTCCAGCAGTATGCGGCAGAGTTTGTCCGCAGGAGACACAGTGTGAAAGCAAATGTACTCTTGGAATTAAATATGAACCGGTGGCTATAGGTCGTCTTGAAAGATTTGTTGCCGATTGGCACAATGAGCATTCAAATTTTAGTGCTGAAAAGATTGACTCAAACGGACATAGGGTTGCCGTTGTCGGTTCGGGACCGTCGGGTCTTACTTGTGCAGGAGACCTTGCCCGCAAAGGGTATGATGTCACTGTTTTTGAGGCGCTTCATACTGCGGGCGGTGTGCTTGTTTACGGTATTCCCGAATTCAGACTTCCAAAGTCTATTGTGGCAAAGGAGGTTGAGGGGCTTAAGGCACTCGGTGTAAAGATAGAAACTAATGTTGTTATTGGAAAGACACTCACCGTTGACGAGCTTTTTGATGAGGGATATGAGGCAGTATTTATTGGTTCGGGTGCAGGTCTGCCGAAGTTTATGAATATTAAAGGCGAGTCGCTCAAGGGTGTTTATTCTGCAAACGAATTTTTGACAAGAATAAATTTGATGAAGGCATATAAGCCTAATAGTACAACACCTATTCAGCGCGGTGCAAGGGTAACGGTTGTCGGCGGTGGCAATGTGGCCATGGATGCGGCGCGTTGCGCAAGGCGTATGGGCGCTGATGTTACCGTAGTATACAGAAGAACGGAGAAGGAGCTTCCCGCGCGTCGCGAGGAGGTAGAGCACGCAATGGAGGAGGGAATAGAATTCCTCTTTCTCACAAATCCCACTGAAATACTTGGGAATGAAAGCGGCTCTGTTTCGGGTATGATGTGTCAAAGAATGGAGCTCTCCGAGCCCGATTCCTCGGGCAGAGCGCGACCTGTAGTAATTGAAGGTAGCGATTTTTCACTTGATACCGACTGTGTTATTATGGCACTTGGAACCTCACCAAATCCTCTTATAAAAAATACCACTTCGGGCCTTGAAACACAAAAATGGGGCGGAATTATTGCAGGTGAAAATGGACAGACCTCTCGCGAGGGTGTTTTTGCGGGTGGAGATGCTGTAACGGGAGCCGCAACGGTAATTCTCGCAATGGGTGCGGGAAAAACTGCCGCTGAGGCAATTGACGAGTATATTTCAAAAAAGTAAGATGAGCAAGGTGTATAAAATAATTCGTCTTGAGGATAAACCGATCATCAAGAAAAGGCTTGCATTGTGGTTTCATGAGAAATGGTCAATACCGCTTGAGGCATATCTTGAAAGCATGGAAGAAAGCCTTTCGGGTGGACATTCTGTGCCCGAATGGTATGCTGTGCTTGAGGGCGAGAGGATAATAGGCGGCGCGGGAGTTATTGAAAATGATTTTCACGATAGACCTGACCTTGCGCCAAATGTCTGTGCCGTGTATGTTGAGAGGGATCGCCGATCGCAAGGGATAGCGGGTGAGTTGCTTGATTTTATCTGTGACGATATGAAGAAAAAAGGGCATGATGTACTGTATCTTGTGACTGATCATACCTCATTTTATGAGCGACACGGATGGGTGTTCTTTTGCCCTGTCGGTTGTGACGGCGAGGAGCAAAAAAGCAGAATGTACATTAAAAAGCTATAAAAAAGCTGTCAATTTTTTGACAGCTTTTTTATGTTCTCGCTCTTTGTATATAAGGAGATAAATTTGCATATTACGGCGGAGAGGGCAAACCATATTGTGCAGAAGGGAAGGCAGATCTGCCCTAAAAGGTTAAGTGGCATATCGGAGTAATCCCATACATTCAGTCCGAAAAGAAGATTTACAATACAGCCGCAGACAAATTCAACTGCAGTTATTATCGCAGTGCTAACACCTGCACGAAGCCAAAGTGTATGCGCAGAAAGTCTTTTGTTTACAGAACAAATTCCGCAAAGACAAATACCTCCGCAGAGAGCCATGCTCCAATGTGAGTGGCCTCTATAGAGTAGTTCTATCAAAACATATCCGCAAGCACCGATGATAAAAATAGGAGCTTGCTTTTTTATAAGACTTGATATAGCTTTCATAATACCTCGGACAAAATCAGTTTAGTAGAAGTATGTCCTGTACCTATGAAAATAACTCTTTTTAATAAAAGGAAATATATACTAAAAAAGCCGTTGTTAAAACAACGGCTTTGAAGTATCATACCCAATCGGGGTCAGATGTAAATGAGAGATTCTCCTTACTTTCGGGATCAATAAATGAAAGTGAGGAGGAATGAAGATGTATTGGCTTTATTTCATCAGCGGCACCGTATTTTCGGTCACCGCAGACAGGCATTTTCCTTGCTGCGAATTGAATGCGTATTTGATGCGTTCTTCCCGTTATCAGCTTTATCAAGATGAGGGAAGTATTGGTAATGTCGGAGTAAGAAAGGAGCTTGTATTCAAGCTCTGCCTGCTTGACACCCTTACGCTCGCGCTTAACAACATATGTCTTGTTTTTCGATCTGTCGTGATAGAGAAGATCCACGAGGGTGTCGCAGTCCTTTTCTGGACGAGAATGGATCTCTGCTATGTATTTCTTTTGAAATATACCGCTTGTTATTTGGCGTGTCAGCTCTGCCGCGGTCTCTGTGTTTTTTGCGTAGACGATAGCACCGCTGACCTCTTTATCAAGCCTGTGAACTGTATAAAGTGTAGGATAGCCCTTCTCCTTTATTAAAAGAGAGGGGAGTGAAATTGGAGAGCCTTCAGAAAACTCACTTATCGTTCCCGATGGCTTTATGCAAACGACAAGGGAAGGATTTTCGTATAAAATCTCTATCATATATACCTCTTATAAATGAATGCCGTCAGCAATATGCGGGCGGCATTATTTTTTTAATCTCGTATGCAGGATACCAAAGAGCAGATTGCCGTCATAAAGACAAAGGCGAGAGAAAGCACCGCTGCCATTTTTATAATTCTGCATTTTAGCGAGCCTTGTATTGATTGAGAGTAGGAGGGACGCTCGCAAATGCCATCGCGGTATACAGAGACCTTCATATCATAATCTGTCTTAAGCTGTAACCTTGAAAGTGAGACCCAGAAGTCCTTCATCTTGCATACGGAAGCTTTAATGGGCTTATCATTCATATTTTTACTTCCTTATGAGATATGCGAGAGATTACTCTCAAGAGTAGTATATCACTATTTCGGTACAATTACAAGTTAAAAATAAATTTTTATATCGTTCCGCTTATTACAATAGTGCTTACACCGGGACTTGCTACGACCGTTCCGTCATCATTCTGCTCGTAGGTCGCTGCTGGGACTGTTATCGCTCCCTCAACTGTTGAGAATACTCCAGTTGTCTCGTTGTAGGTGTAGTTTGCCGGCGACCATACTTCGCCGTTGAAGGTTACAGTAATGTCATTAAGAATGGGATCAAAGGTGTCGGTAAGAAGAATGTCACTTCCTGCTTCAACTGCAGTGTTTCCGAGATTCTGTATAACAAAGGTGTAGGTGAGAAGCGAGTTCTCGGTTACAGTGGAAGGAGAAATAGCCTTTGTGATTGAAAGCCTTGCTTCGTTTCGCACTCTTACTGTCTCGCCTATCTCAACAGGAGAGAGGCAGTTGCCTGACACAATTGCAGTGTTTGTGATAACAGCGTCGGGGGCAAGTGGTGCATACTGATTTGCTGTAGCCTGATATATTACAGTTGAATTTCCGTTTGCAGGTACAGTGATTCCGCTTATTACAAGTCCTGTTCCGAGAGTTACTGTTGGAGGAGTTGACTGAAGCGCTCCGTTTATAAAATAACGGATAGAGTCCACGGTATAAGTTAAGGGGACAAGGGTTGTATCTCCGTTCTGATATGCGCCGAGATCATCGCTTACGGTAACGCCAGTGAGTGGCGTGCTGCCAGAGTTAACAAGATTTATAACATAGGTGATGTCATCACCGGCTACATAGCTGTCAGTCACAGCAGTCTTGCTTGCGGTGAGTACCTCATTTATAGTGCCTGTTACGATATTTGAATTGGTAACACTCCCGTTGTAAGAAAGTGTTGCCACATTTGTAAATGTTGCCATTATTATTCTCCTTGATGTCAATATTAGGGTGACCCATATCAGTATATGTCAAGAAGTCTGAATGGGCCACATAAGGAAACCAACAATCTTTGTGATAAAAATATGTGATGCAGCATATTAAATTCATTGACAAACAAGGATTTTTGTAATATAATAAACCTATCTTGAACTTTGTTTTTTGGAGAGAAAATATATGAAGATCGGAATTTTGGGCTATGGAAATCTCGGCCGTGGAGTTGAATGTGCTATAAAGCAGAACCCCGATATGGAGCTTGTAGCGGTATTTACAAGACGCGCTCCCGAGACAGTAAAGATATTTACCGAGGGCGTTCCCGTATTACACATCAATAAAATAGAAGAGATGCGTGAAAATATAGATGTTCTCATTATTTGTGGGGGAAGTGCCACAGACCTTCCCGTGCAGACTCCAAAGTATGCGAAACTTTTTAATGTTGTTGACAGCTTTGATACTCATGCAAAAATCCCCGAGCATTTTAAGGCGGTCGATGCGGCAGCAAGAGAGGGCGGCAATATTGCTATGATATCTGTCGGTTGGGATCCCGGAATGTTCTCGCTCAACAGGCTTTATGCCTCGGCAATTCTTCCCGAGGGCAAGGATTATACTTTTTGGGGCAGAGGAGTAAGCCAAGGACATTCGGATGCTATCCGCAGAATAGAGGGAGTTATAGATGCAAGACAGTATACCATTCCTGTGCCCGAGGCACTTGATGCGGTAAGACGAGGTGAATCCCCCGAGCTTAATACCCGTGAGAAGCATACTCGCGAATGCTTTGTTGTTGTGGAAGATAGTGCAGATAAAGAAAGAATAGCAAATGAAATTAAGTCAATGCCAAACTATTTTGCCGACTATGACACAATAGTTCACTTCATTTCGGCAGAGGAGCTAAAGCGCGACCATTCGGGAATTCCTCATGGTGGTGTTGTGATAAGAAGCGGAAAAACAGGTGCGAACAGTGAAAACAAGCACATTATTGAGTATAGCCTGAAGCTTGATTCAAATCCCGAGTTTACTGCTTCTGTTCTTGTTGCTTATGCAAGAGCAGCATACAGAATGAAAAAAGAGGGAATGCAGGGCTGTAAGACGGTTCTTGATGTACCGCCCGCATATCTTTCTCCAAAGGATGATGAGGAGCTTCGTCGCACCTTGCTTTAATACAGAAAATAAGGATGTACGCGAATAACTGCGACATCCTTATTTTATTGAAAATTTTCATATTATAATTAAAGAAAATAATACCAAAATAGGTTGACTTTTACTGTCTAAAGTGATAAAATGAGACTGTTAAGAATTTTACAACTGAAAGGAATGAAAGAAATGGCAACAGTAGTAATTATGCCGCGTCAGGGACAGAGCGTTGAAAGCTGTATCATCACCGCATGGAACAAAAAGGTTGGAGATACAGTAGAGAAGGGTGATATACTTTTCTCCTACGAGACAGATAAGTCTTCTTTTGATGAGCCTGCTCCCGAAAGCGGAAAGATATTGGCTATATTCAGCGAGGAGGGTGACGATGTACCTTGCCTCCAGAATGTCTGTGTTATAGGCGCTGACGGTGAGGATTTTGCACAGTATGCTCCCGTAGGTGAGGGAACTGTAGCAGAGGCTCCTGTAGCGGAAGCTCCCACGGCAGAAGCAGTTGCGGCTCCTGCAGCAGTAGTAGCAGAGGCGGTTGCAACAGCTGCAGCGACTGGTGCGATATCTCCCAGAGCAAAGAATCTCGCTGAGAAGACAGGTGCTGATCTTCTTAAGGCAGTGCCCACAGGACCTAACGGAAGAATCATTGAGCGCGATGTTCAGACTCTCCTTGATAACGGACTTACTGTTTCGGGCGCAGCTTCGGCTACATATACATCGGCAGTTGAGGGAACAGGAGCTAACGGCAGAGTAGTTCTTGCTGACCTTAACAGACCTGCAGAGGCTCCCGTTGCAGCATCGACTGTAAGTGCAGCTCCCGTAGCAGAGTATGAGGATGTTAAGATCCCCAATATCAGAAAGATTATTGCTAAGCAGATGTGCGCATCCCTTACCTCGATGGCACAGCTTACCTTTAATTCTTCCTTCGACGCAACAAAGATCCTTGAGCTTCGTAAGACTCTCAAGGCAGGTGCGGAGAAGATGGGACTTGCTAATATCACCATCAATGATATCATTCTTTACGCAGTATCCCGCGTAGCTCTCAAGCATAAGGGCCTCAATGCACATTATCTTGATGACACAATGAGATACTTCAATACAGTAAACATCGGTATTGCAGTTGATACTCCTCGTGGACTTATGGTTCCTACTGTATTCCATGCTGAAAAGCTCTCGCTCAACGAGATCGCAATTCAGTCTAAGGAGGTTATTTCTGCGGCACAGGCAGGAACTATCAACCCCGATCTTCTCAAGGGCGCTACCTTTACGGTATCCAACCTCGGATCTATGGGTATCGAGTCCTTCACGCCTATCGTAAATCCTCCTCAGACGGGTATTCTTGGCGTTGACTGCGTAACCAAGAGAATCAAGGAAGTTAACGGTGAGGACGTTATCTACCCCGCAATGGGACTTTCTCTTACAGTTGACCACAGAGCACTCGACGGCGCTGACGCTGCAAGAATCCTTAAGGATCTCGCATTCGCGCTTGAGAACATCGATCTGCTCCTCGTAAAATAATCTCGAAAGAAGGACATAAAAATGTATGATCTTATAGTTTTGGGTGGAGGTCCCGCAGGCTATAACGCTGCAGAGCGCGCAGGCCATGCAGGTCTTAAGACCCTTGTAATTGAAGAAAGAGCACTCGGCGGTGTCTGCCTTAACGAAGGCTGTATCCCCACAAAGACTCTTCTTTATTCGGCAAAAATCTACGATTATGCAAAGCACTCGAAGGATTACGGCGTAACCTTCGGCTCGGCAGATATCGATCACGCGTTCGTTGTAAACCGCAAGAACGGCGTTGTTAAGCAGCTTGTTTCAGGTATTGGAGCAAAGCTTAAAAAGTGCGGCGTTGAGGTTGTAAAGGCAAGCGCTGTTATCAAGGAAAGAAATGCAGAGGGCTTCGTTGTCACTGCAGGTGACAAGGAGTACGTTGGTAAGCAGCTTCTTATCGCTACCGGTTCCTCTCCCGCGCTTCCTCCTATCGACGGACTTGCTGACTCTCTTAAGGAGGGCTTCGCTCTTACTAACCGCGAGATACTTGACCTTACCGATATCCCCAAGACAATAGTTGTTGTCGGAGGCGGTGTAATTGGACTTGAGATGGCATCATACTTCAACTCTGTAGGCTCAAAGGTCTATGTGGTTGAGATGCTCGATCATATCGCAGGCGCAGTTGACAGAGAGATGTCGACCCTTCTTCAGAAGGACTATGCTTCCCGTGGTGTTGAGTTCATTCTCGGTGCAAGAGTAACATCTATAAAGAATAAGACCGTTACTTATGAAAAGGATGGTAAGGTAGTTGAGATTCCCGCTGATTACGCCCTCGTTTCTATCGGACGACGTGCGAGAACTGCAGGTATTGGTTGTGAAAATATAGGCCTCAAGCTTGAGCGTGGCGCTATCGTTACAAACGAGATGGGCAAGACAAACGTTCCCGGCGTATGGGCGGCAGGCGATGTAAACGGAAAGTCAATGCTCGCGCATACCGCATACAGAGAGGGAGAGGTTTGTATAAACAATATTCTCGGCAAGAAGGATAGAGTAAATTATAACTCCATCCCTTCGGTCATCTACACAAATCCTGAGGTTGCATCTGTCGGTGAGACTACTGAGAGTGCAAAGGAGAAGGGACTTGATGTTGATGTTAAGACAGTAACTCTCAAGTACAGTGGAAGATATGTTGCAGAGAATGAGCATGGATACGGAATTCTCAAGGTAATTACCGATAAGAAGCATAAGAATATCGTAGGACTTCATATGCTCGGTTCCTATGCGTCCGAGATAATCTACGGTGCGGCTATAATGGTAGAGACCGAGATGAGAGTTGAGGATATTCAGAAGATGGTATTCCCGCACCCCACAGTATGTGAGGTTATCCGTGAATCAATGTTTATGTAATAAATTATAAAGGAGATATATAAAATGCCTAAGAGTCAATATGTAGATCCCGGCAAAGCATTTGACGCCGGTTACATTCATTTTGAGGACATCCCCGTATGTCAGTACAATAAGACCCTCAAGGAAGAGCTCAAGATCTATTCTAAAGAGGATATGATGAGAATCTATCGCGATATGGCAATCATTCGCGAGTTCGAGACAATGCTTAACGAGGTTAAGGTTAAGAGTAACTACAACGGCGTTGAGTACAACAACCCCGGTCCTGCTCACCTTTCCATCGGTCAGGAGGCATCTGCAGTTGGTGAGGCTTACTGCCTTGACATCAACGACCTTTCCTTCGGTTCTCACCGTAGCCACGGCGAGATTCTTGCAAAGGGACTTTCCTCTATCGAGAAGCTTACCGACGAGGAAGTTTACGACATAATGAAGGAGTTCCTTGGCGGTTCCGTACTCGCAGTTGTTGAGAAGCATATGAAGTCCGAGAACATCAAGGACCTTGCTATCAACTTCCTTCTTTACGGTGCACTTGCAGAGGTATTCGCTCGTAAGACCGGCTTCAACCGTGGTCTTGGCGGATCGATGCACGCATTCTTTATTCCTTTCGGACTTATGCCCAACAACGCTATCGTTGGTGCATCTGCTCCCATAGCACTTGGTGCAGCTCTTTATAAGAGATCTAACCACAAGCCCGGTATCGTTATCTCCAACTGCGGAGACGGTGCTACAGGCCGTGGACCCGTTCTTGAGGCACTCAACTTCGCTTCTATGGACCAGATCACAAAGCTCTGGGGTATGGACGGCAAGTGGAGCGACGGCGGTATGCCTATCCTCTTCAATGTATTTAACAATCACTACGGTATGGGTGGACAGACACGCGGTGAGACAATGGGCTTTGATATGGTTGCTCGTCTTGGTGCAGGCTTCAATCCCAGCCAGATGCACGCAGAGCGTGTAAACGGATACGATCCTCTCGCAGTTATCGACGCCGTTACACGTAAGAAGGCTCTCCTTCTTGAGGGTAAGGGTCCTGCGCTTCTTGATGTTGTTACATATCGTGTTTCCGGTCACTCTCCCTCCGACTCGTCTACTTACAGAACAGCTGAGGAGATCGAGGCTTGGAAGGCTGCAGATCCTATCGTTGCTTTCAAGACCAAGCTCATTCTTGGCGGCGTAGCGAAGGAAGAGGATTTCGCAGCAATGCACGAGTCCATCACAGCTCGTATGACAGAGATCATGAAGCTTGCTATCAACGACGATATTTCTCCTCGTATGGATCTTAACAAGGAGCCCGACGCTATTTCGTCCATTATGTTCTCTAATGAGAAGGTAGTAAGCATGGATCCCAGCCGTGAGCCTGATGTTATGATGCCCAAGGAGGAGTGTCCCAGAGTTAAGGAGATCGCAGGCAAGGTTCGTACAGCAAAGGATAAGAACGGCAAGCCCGTATCCAAGATGAAGATGTACAATGTATGCGACGGTCTCTTTGAGCCGATCATTGATAAATTCTATGAGGATCCCACACTTATCGCTTACGGTGAAGATAACCGTGACTGGGGTGGAGCATTCGGAGTTTACAAGAAGATGACCGAGGCTATTCCTTACCACCGCTTCTTCAACTCTCCTATTTCCGAGTCTGCTATCGTTGGTTCGGCAGTTGGATACGCAATGTGCGGCGGTCGAGCAATAGTTGAGCTTATGTACGCTGACTTTATCGGTTGTGCAGGCGACGAGATCTTCAACCAGATGGCTAAGTGGCAGGCAATGTCTGCAGGTATTCTTAAGATGCCTATCGTTCTCCGTGTTTCGGTTGGTTCGAAGTACGGTGCACAGCACTCTCAGGACTGGACAGCACTTTGTGCTCACATTCCCGGACTTAAGGTTGTATTCCCCTCGACTCCTACAGATGCAAAGGGTCTTATGACAAGTGCTCTTAACGGCACTGACCCCGTTGTATTCTTCGAGTCTCAGAGAGTTTACGGCTTCGGCGAGGAGTTTGTTGAGGACGGAGTACCGGTTGGTCACTTTGAGATTCCTTTCGGAGAGCCCGATATCAAGAGAGCTGGTAAGGATGTAACTATCGTTACCATCGGTGCTTCGCTCTACCGCGCACTTGAGGCTGCAAAGATCCTTGAGGAGCAGTACGGAATTTCTGCAGAAATCATTGACACTCGTTCCATCGTTCCTTTTAACTACGAGAAGGTTCTTGAGTCTGTTAAGAAGACAGGAAAGATTCTCTTCGTTGGTGATGCTTGCGAGCGCAACTCCGTAATGAGAGATATGGCTTCCAACATCACAGAGATGGCATTTGATTACCTTGATGGACCTCCTGTTGTTGTTGGTTCGCGCAACTGGATCACACCTTCCTTTGAGCTTGAGAAGAGCTTCTTCCCGCAGGCAAGCTGGATAATCGATGCACTCGCTGAGAAGATCATGCCTATTCCGGGATATGTTCCTCAGCAGAACTTCACAGACATCGAGAAGATCGAGCGCGCTAAGAAGGGTATCTAAAATTTAAAGAAAAATATTTCGGGCATAGTAATATGCCCGAAATTTGTTAAGATATGAAATTTATAAGATTAAATTCAAAAGATCCATATTATAACCTTGCCGTTGAGGAATATCTTTTCAAAAGTACGAGCGAGGATATATTCATGCTTTGGCAGAATGAACGAACGGTAGTTATAGGTAAAAATCAGAATGCCTTTGCCGAAGTAAATATTGATTATGCAAAGAATAACGGTATCAGCATCGCAAGAAGAATAACAGGTGGAGGCGCTGTTTATCACGATCTTGGAAATGTTAATTATACATTTATAACCTCAAGTGACAAGGCAAGATCGCTTGATTATGCTTATTTTACAAGACCTATAATTGAGGCACTTGATTCACTCGGCATAGAATGCGAATTAAGCGGCAGAAATGATCTTGAGTGCAGTGGTAAAAAATTCTCCGGTAACGCACAATTTGCCGAGAACGGCCGTATACTTCACCACGGAACGCTTCTTTTTGATGCTGATGTTGCTACGATGTCGGGAGTTTTGCGTGCTGACCGAGAAAAGCTTGAATACCGTGCGGTAAAATCGCATAGTAGCCGAGTTACAAATCTCCGTTCGCTGATAAACAAAGATATTAATGTTTATGAATTCATGGAAAGTGTTGAAAATTTCGTTGTAGAGCGCTTTTCAGCAGAGAGATGTGCTGTTCCCGACAATGAGGCTATAAATGCCCTCTGTAGGCGAAATTCGGGCGATGAGTGGATATACTCAAGCAAGAGATACCTGACAAACTACACCGTTTACAGACATAAAAAATATCCCTTTGGGATAGTTAATCTCGATATAAAGCTTAATAAAGATGTTATTGAGGATATCGTTATTTCGGGAGATTTTTTCGGTGTTGCTCCAATAGAAGAACTTGAGGAGAAACTTAAGGGTCAAGAGCTTTCCAAGATAAATGAGTTTGATGTGTCACCGTATATTGATAAAATGACATTTAAAGAGCTTTTTGAGCTTATAAACGGCAATTAAAATAACCCGTGCAGATGTTCTGCACGGGTCGTTTTTTGTTTATCGCAATTTAAGAGCAGGTGTAATTCCCACTGTTATAGTGCGATCATTGTACTCTACTGCGTTGCCTGTAATTGGATTATAGATACCCTCGTAGTTAAGAGTTCCGTCAGCATTGCAGGGAAGTGTAAGAGCCTCTGTGCCGGCTCTGCCGGGAATTCCGGCAACATAGATGTATTTTACGGAGTCAAGCTTGCGAGCAACATAGTCTGTAACGCTATAAGGCCAAATGCTTGCCTTTGAAGCGTCGACATACGAGTTATATCCGCCTGAATGGTGAGGATACCATATTGCTGTGGGCTGAGAAAGAGTATAAACAGCTTGATCACAGCCTACATTTCCGTGATGTGCAAGCTGTACTGTATCAGACTTAAGGTAGTCTCCGTACATAGCGCAGAGGTGTCGGCTTGAGTAAAGCATTGAGTCTCCAAGCACCAACATCGTGTTTGTTACATCGGGAGCATCCTTGTGATGAATAATGAACTTAATTACAGTATTTGTGTCGTTTGCGTTGTCAATGGCACGAGGTGCATGGTCGCTGAATGTCATAAGAACTTCCATTTCAAGATTTGCAAAATGGAGAGTCTGACCTGCAAATACCTTGTTATAATCAAGATCAAGATCATCTGTGAGATAACTGAGATTGTCATTTGCCCAGAGAACATCATATGCTCCGTTAAGGAGAGAGGACTTGTCAGGGAAGTTACCTATCAGCTCATCAACCACGATAAGACCTGTATCCTTATATTGTCCATAAAGGTCTTGGAAGCCCATTATATGGTCTGAGTGTGAGTGTGTTACATACCAAGCTCTTATATGTATAGGCTGCTCTTTTGTGGGCTCCTTGCCCCATACATTTTTATATACTGAATTGAGGGCAGTCCATATATCAGAAACGGCTGTGGCTCTGTTCCAACCGCCATCTACAATTACAAATGTTCCATCTTCAAGAGTTACGATATAGCACATTCCGATGTCAATATTATCAAGTCGTACCTGTGTTATCGAAGACTCTGTTACCTTTTCATAATCCTTTGCAGTGAAATATTCTTTCTCAGGAAGATAGGATATTTCAATGGGGGAGGAGATAACACGGATAATGGGCTCATAGTCAAGGTAAGGATATGTAGCTACATAGGGGTCCTTGGGGTCGTCATTCTTTTTCATTGTTGCATGAATTGAATCGTCAGTGTTGTGAGGCTCATCAGCATGTGCGAAAGCATTGTATGCAATATAAAGCATCATTTCATCATTTGTAAGAGTAGTAAAGATGCTTCCTTCAATATCACTCTTGTAGTAAACACTGAAGCCTGACTCAATAAGCTTATTACAATATGCCTCATATGCCTCTGTGGTAACCCCGCTTCCGCTATAAAGGAACTGAAGTGTGTCGTGACCAAGGCTCATAGCATTGGTAAGAGAAATGTCGTGTCCGTCAGGGCGAAGGAAATCGGTTTTCCAATTTTCGTTAGCACTCTCAATAATGCAGAAGCCTACAGGAAGCTTCCACTCATAATTTTTGTTGCCTGTTGAGGTTCTTGATGCAACCATCAATTTTTTGAATCGTGCCATAGCCTTATCAAGTGCATAATCACTATGAGCAGTTATGATTATGTTACCCTCGGTGACAAGAATTCCGTATTCATCTGCATCAAGCGAAGCGCGGAATGATATTTCATCTTCGCGATTGGTAGCACCAATGATAAGTTCAAACTCTGATGTAGTAAGATCGTCGTGTATTCCAAAAGAAGTTGTGTCTATTTTTGCAAGGGAGGCAAAAGTTTTTTGGAAAGATTCGGCTATCTGTACGGGATAACTTACCATAATGTCACCCATTTGCCAAACATTGTATTCATGGTGTTTATTTGTGTCAAGTGTATGACTATATACGAAGGAAATATCAGTGCCATTGGAATCCATGAGAGTTACCGCGGGAGCATTGTATGCAGTGGTACTGTCACAGAGAGTGATTTTACCATCTTTGCTGACAGATGGAAGATAATTATTTATAAAGTATTGTACAGCAGTAGAGGTCTGAAGATCGTTTGAACCAACGATGACTATCTTATTGCCAATAACGCGTATAGCAAATCCGTCTCCTTCAATTTCATTGAGAATTAAAGAGGATTCTGCGCGCCCTGTATCTCCAACAAGTATCTCATACGAGTCTTTATCGTAAGGAACATAAGACTGCTTTTCTGCAGCGATTTTGATACCTGTGAGCTCGTTTATAGTGCTTGCAAGAAGCAATGCGTGTTCTACTGATGGATAGCCTGTCGCCTTGTTTTCGTGAACTATTTTATAATTGGAGAGGACAATATCAGTGTGGGATTTTGAAACCATAATATCTGAATAACTGCCGAACGCAGGTATGGCTTCACTCTTGATTGCGCCACATCCCGTGCAAACGCTTTGCTGTTCACCAACTGTGGAAAATCCGGGGGCCTTTACCATCTTAACTTCACCAAAGGTGTGTTCACCGGTAGAGGATAACGGGACATTTGTAGTTGCATCACATTTTGAGCAGGCAAGAATCTGCTTGCCATCTGCCAAACATGTTGGATTTATAACTTCCTTTACAGTAAACTCATGCTCGCATTCACTACATGCCACAAGAGCAATTGATAAGAGAACTACCGCAAGAAGAAGGGAAATGATATTAAGCTTTTTATTCAATTTCATTTTCGGTATCCTTTCACTAAAAAATTATATATATTTTTAGTTTTCCTTTCTCTTGATTATGCAAATGCCGAGCGCAACTATGAGAATGACTGCTGAAGATACGAGCGACGCTCCACAGCCTTTTTCAACAGGATCGATGAGAGGCTCTGTATCCGTTGCTGGCTCTGTATTGGCAGGAAGGATGATAACAGGTTCAGCTTCCGAGGAATCATTTGTAACAGGCTCCATTTCAACAGGCTCTGTTACAATTGTATCATCTTCAAGAGCTTCATCGGAATAAAGCTTTACAATATTAGGATAGCAGTTTGCGGGGAAGGTGTGAAGTGTGTGTTGACTGTTAGCGAGTTCCATACTCGTGAAGCCCCATGTTATAGCAACTAAACCATCTGCCGATGTTTGATGCATTCTCTGCGAAATAGAAACGAGAAGCTTATCAACGCTATCTATTCCAAATTCCTCGCAGATTATGCTACGAGGCATAGAAATCTCGTAAATAGTTATATCGTCTAAATAAGATGTACTATAAAGGTCAACATACTTAGGCCAAACATCTCTGTTGCCTCTTTGAGTGAGAACCTCATAAGCTGCATTGTAGGGAAGATATATCTGTATGTATTTAGCAGTGTCATTTGCGGCTCCCACCTGAAGATAAAGTGCATCAATATGTCCGGTGCGGCTAGGATCCTTCTGCTTAACAGCAAAATATATATTGTCATTGTCTGCGGCTATATAGAATGTAACACCTTCTGCATCACTAATAACAGCTTTGTTTCCGTAAACAAAGAAATTGTCATCGGACGCATCGTTTGCGATCATTGCAGGGATTTCAACAGTATATTCACCGTCTTCAATATTGCCATCAACAAGAGGAGTCATTTTTGAGGCAAGTGTAACGGTTTTCTGTCCGTACTTTTCAAGTTCAAATGCGCTTTCAGGTACTGTAGTATTTTCAGGCTCAACGGGTAAGGGATCTGTCTCGGGCTTGGTATCATCGGTATCTCCTGTGCTATTACCGCCCGTAAGCTTTACAACATGAGGATAGGCACTTGAAGCCGGGTGTTTAACAACTCCTTGATTTACAAGCTCGTCATTAAGAAATCCCCATACAACCATAGATGTATCCTTTGTATCTGCGTCGTATTGGATTCTGTGTGCCATAGAAACAAGAAGCTTATCAAGCGAGCTTGCCCCAAAGATTTCTTGAATTTTTGATCGGCTTACAGAAATCTCGGTTTTTGTTCCTGTGAAGTTTCCTGTAAGATCAAAGCTCTTAAGGGATGCCTTCTTGTTGTAATAGCTTGACCAGTTGGCTTTATCATTGCTATGTGAAAGCACTTCAACATTTCCCATAGGGACATAGAATTGAAGATATTTTGAAGTGTCATCTGTGGCACTGATCTGAATATAAAGCGCTTCAAAATCAGTATAAAGAGAATCCTCTGTGACGCATGCAAAATATACATTATCGGCATCGGATGAAATGTAAAATGTAGCTGTGGATGCTTTTTTAGCATTTTCAAAGTCTCTTCTTGTAACAAAGAAGTTGTCATCTGATGCATCATTTTCAAGAACTGCTTCATATGACCACGCATATTCACTAGCACCAACATTTCCGTCAACAACGGGAGATGCCTTTTCAGACAAAGTCACTGTCTTTTGTCCGTATTTGCCAAGATTAAAAGAGTCAGCAAATGCGGTAACAGACATAGTGCAAAGAAGAATTACACAAATTGCTATTGCCAAAATTCTTTTCATTATAGGTTCCTCATTTCCTCTTTTTTGTGAAAATATCACATCATTATTTTACCATAATTATTGGAATGAATTCAAGCGGTAAAATGACCAATATTTATATACACATTTTGTCTATTGTGTTCCACATTTTAAAACACAAAAATTCCGTAAAAAAAGGCAGCTAAAATAGCTACCTTTTTAGTTTGAAATTATTTTTCTTTTTTCTTTGCTGCAAAAACAGTGCAAAGACCAAGCATAAGAATCGATATACCGACTGTTGTCACAGAGGCACCGCAACCTGTGTTGTTGGAAGGATCAGTAACAGTAGGTTCAGTTACAGTGGGCTCAGTTACAGGAGGCTCGGTTACAGGAGGCTCGGTTACAGGAGG
>JAZOSH010000073.1:0-4754 GCA_045656985.1 Eubacteriales bacterium
GAGTAAATTTAAGTTTTAGCACTTGCGAGGTATAGATATGGGTATCAGCTATAAAAAACTATGGGTTCTCCTTATTGAGAAGGATATTACAAGGGCGCAGATGCGCAGAGATCTGAAGATTGCCACGGGTACGATGAGCAAGCTTAACAAGGGCGAAGAAGTCGCTTTGTCGGTGCTTCTCCGTATATGCGAATATTTAGATTGTGACATTGGTGACATCTGCTCTGTTGTCAAGTCCAAAAAGGAGGACAACGTATGATACGAATTGCCATATGCGATGACGAGAAAAAGATACTCGACGAAGTAGAGGGATATATCAAGAATTACGCGGAAAAGGAAAACGATCTTGACATTGAGGTGTTTCGCTTCGATTCCGCAAGAACTCTAATCAGCACGTTAGAGGATGGAAAGTCCTTCGACGTCTTCGTGCTTGACGTTTACATTGGTGATGAAATGGGAACGGCACTCGCTCGCGATATTCGGAAATTTGGGATCGAAAGCCCCATCATTTTCGCAACGACCTCGCTCGAACACGCTCCGCAGAGCTATGAAACAGGAACGCTGCGTTATCTGATAAAGCCAATTAACCCCGAAAAGTTTTATGAAGCAATGGGTGTGGCTATCGCTCAAGCTGAAAAGGTCGGTCAGCGGCTGATCAAGTTCAAAACCGAAAACGGCTTAGAGAGTGTCAATGCAAGTCACATTATGTGTTCGGAGGCACATGACCACTACCAATACGTTACAATGTATAATGGCACGCAGATCAAGGTCAGAATGACCGTCACGGAGCTGTTTACGATGCTCAGCAGATACGGCGGTTTTGTTCGTATCGGAAGTGCGTATATTGTCAATCTTAGGCACGTTAAGAATGTAACTCCGACAAATGTATGCCTATACAGCAATTTCAAAATTCAAATTCCAAGAGGAAAATTTACCGAGATCAAGAACACCTTTTGGAATTTTCAATGCGAAGGACAGGAGGATTAAACGAGCATGACAGGAACTATCGTTGAATTTATACTTTTACTTATCGCCCATGCTGCTGCCGGCATCTATTCCTCTACTCTCAAATACAGCAAAAAGATTACTTATATCGTATGGGGGACTTGGGTAGTCCTTCAAACAGAACTTCTGTTCTTCACAGAATTTGTGCTGACAAATTGGGCGTTGCAATTCTTCGTTGGATTCGTTCTTTCTCTTGTGGGGCAGTATGTGATATTCTTTGCAACCACCAAGGGCAGACTTGCTCAACGAATCTTTACCATGCTGACCTATTCGATCTTCTTCTGCATCGTCATGTCACTCTTTACCATTATAAGAGGCACATTCCATGATTTGCACTGGGTATTCATGGCACTCATTCAAGCCGTTCTGCTGTTGGTTATCATTACCTATTTCCTTCGCTACGTTTGCACCCTTTGTCGGGCGGCATCCAAGAACATTACGACAGGTTGGGCGCCGTTGATCTTTGTAAATGCTGTTTTTATCATCACGATCATACTGTCCTCGGTCTTTCCGATCAGACTGACAAGCTTTCGTGATCCCGCGTTTATTACGTTTGTATTTTTAAGTATTTCGATCATGGCGGTGTATCCTGTTATCTTTTCAAACATCAAGAGTATGTCCGAAGCCGCCGAAAAAAGAGAGGTCGAAACGCAAAATAAGCTGCTTGTGGCGCAGATCGAAGCGGAAAGTGCCCTGCTTGCCGCGGACAGCAAATCAAGACACGACAGACGGCATCACAATCTCGTTATGCTGGGATTGGCGAAAAGCGGCGATTTCGAAACGCTGACGGAGCATCTGACAAATCTTGTGGATGACGACAACAAGGTGTGGGGCGAAACCCGTTACTGTGAGAATAACACGGTAAATATGATCCTGACCATGTATAAAAGGCGAGCAAGCCAAAACGGTATCTCCGTAAAAATTTCCGCCAAAGCAAGTGGTAGCCTTGCCGTGCCTCCGCAGGATCTCGTTGTGGTGATCGCCAATCTCTTTGAAAATGCCATCAACGAGGTAGCAAATTTGAAGAGTAAGGAAGGTTACATAGATATTCAGATCAAAGACAGCCCCGAACGGTTGCTCATAAAAATAGACAATCCGTGCAGGGCAAATCTGACCTTCGACGAAAACCTCTACGGCATTGGCATTCGCTCGGTGATCTCCACTACAAGCAAGTATGAAGGTATGTATGATTTCACCGCCGAGGATGGCGTCTTTTCTGCCAAAATCATCTTAAATTTGAGGTAAAAACTGCAATCTACGCCAAATCAGATACAATCTACGCCAAACTCCCCATTTTGGGGAGTTTTTTTATTATAATGTAAGCAATATCAAAGTGCGCGAAAGGGGCGATGAGATTGACAGAAAAGAGATATGCAGATGATGGATATCTCATTGTATCCGAGCTTGACCGATGTCCGTTTTTTGAAAAAGGCGAAGCAGCCTCGCAGCCCTGCTGCGGCGACGATTGCTTCTTCTGCAAATTCTCGGATTTCCGCAAGCAGGAATACATTGAGAAGGTGAAAACCGATGCCCGAAAAGGCGTACTCTACAGCGTATGCCACAACGAAAAGAATAAAAAAGCAACATAAATTTTGGAGGAAAGAAACATGAAAAAACGAATTTTAGGTGTACTACTCACACTCGTGATGCTGATCAGTCTTGTGACCGTGATGAGCGTCAGCGCAAGTGCGGAGACGGTAACTGAATACGACCTCAGTATCGGCGGCGTGCAGGTTACCGATGCCAACAAGGATAACATTGTCGTTCCCGGTGCAACCGGCTCGGCAACCTACGATCCCGCAACGAGCACCCTCACGCTGGATAACTTCAGCTACACGGGCGAGGGATATGAGTACGACGGCTCGGGGTATCCTTCTTACGTCACTATCTATTCTGCAAATGATCTTACCGTTAAACTGGCAGGTGCGAACACCGTCACTTCTTCTGTCACAGGAAACAATACAATTGGCGTTGCGCTCCATGTTCAAGGCGCGCTGACCATTACCGATGACACCGCAGACAAGACCGACAGCGTTTTGAATCTTACAGGCTGCAACGGAGAGGGCTTGTTCAGTGCGGGTGTTTTGACCATCGAGAATGTAACCGTAAAAGCCACAGGTGTAGGCGGTAACGGTATTTACTGCGAAAATGCAGTAAATATCAATAATGCAATCGTTGATATATCATCGAATAACAATCAAGCGCTTTATGCATATGACAGTATAACGATAGAAAAATCTAATGTTACGGTGACTTCCGAATCCCACATCGGTGTGCTTGTTTATCACGAAAATGAAACAATACGTATTATTGACAGCACCGTAGAAATAACTGCGGGAAGTGGAAAGAACGCAATCTATAATGGTCTTGTCCCCGACTTCACCGGCACCTTTGTCGTTACCGCAGGTGACGATGCGGGAAGTGCAACCAAAGCAGCTGCTTCTTCTGCTGCCACCTACGCAAACAAGTATGTCAAGATCGAACCCGTAAAGTACAACCTCTGGGTCGGCGGTGTGCAGGTTACGAGCGCCAACAAGGATAACATTGTCGTTCCCGGTGCAACCGGCTTGGCAACCTACAACCCTGAAACAAGCACCCTCACGCTGAACAATTTCAGCTACACGGGACAAGGATATGTATACGATTCTCTGTGGTGCGCCGCAATCTTTGCTGAAAACGACCTTACCGTCAAAGTTGTGGGCAGCAATACGGTTACCGCTTCCGTGACGGGCAGCTATACGGCTGAAGCACTTAATGTTTGGGGTGCATTGACCATTACCGGCGACTCTGGCAGCAGCTTGACTCTGACAGGTGCCGAAAGAGATGGTGTATGTGGTAGCGATCTGGAAATCGAGAATGTAACCGTAAATACCACAGGCCTCAGCGGTCTTTCCTGCGATGACGGCGACATGACCATCAATAACGCAATCGTTAATGCCGTAGGAAACGGAGGTAATGCCATATACAGCACGGAAGCTGTGTCTATTACAAATTCGAGCGTTACTGCAAAGGCTCCATCAGGCGATGGTATCTTTATTTACGACTCATATCAAAATCTAACTATCAACAACAGCATGTTGACCGCCTCTGTTAAAAGTAACGGTATAAACGTTAGTATGGGTAGCGTACACGTTACAAACAGCTTCATAGATATAACCACGACAGATGGTTTCGCAATTGAGAGCAGAAGTGGTGGAGGCCAAGAAGCTATATCCCCTTACTTTACCGACGGCAGTGACAATTATGTGGTTTACGCAGGTGATGACAACACTGCCGGCCCCGTTGGCGATGATGTCAAGGACTATGATGCCACCTACGCAAACAAGTACGTTGCGATCCTGCCTGCCTGCACAGTTACCGTACACTACGGTATTGACGGAGTTGCCGATGAAGAGATCAGGATTGCAAAGGGCGACACGATTTCTCTTGAAACTCCTGTGCTGGCTGGATATGTCTTCATGGGCTGGTATGCTGACCAAGCGTTTGAAAACGCATTTATCTTCACCAAACCCATTACCGAAAATACCGACATTTACCCGCACTTCCTTACTGCGGATGACTTGAAGGGCGAGGCTGGTCGCGAAGTTGAGTTCGACGTAAGTGAAACTCACATTCAGTGGAGATACAAAGGAGAAACCGAATGGACGGATCTCATCGCACTTGCAGATCTTAAGGGTGCTGACGGAACCAATGGCTCTAACGGTACTAACGGTTCTAATGGTACAAATGGACGCGAAGTAGAATTTAAT
>JAZOSH010000074.1:0-4182 GCA_045656985.1 Eubacteriales bacterium
TGAGACGGGCAAGCGCCATCACTGTGTTTATAAAACGCCTTATATGCCCTTTGAGGTCTGCGTTCACACCCTCAAGGTGGACAACAGTCTTGACAGCGAAAACAAAATATTTATTGATTACATAATAGAAATCCGTGGCGCAAAGGCTGAACGAACAAAATTTGAGCTTACAATGTTTGAATAATTTGACAAAACAAGGTGGAACCTTTTTGAAGTTCCACCTTGTTTTTATTTTCCTTCAACTATCTTAACACCTGCCGAGGTGCCGAGGCGGTCTGCGCCGGCGGCAATGAGCGCCGCGGCATCCTCATAAGAGCGAATTCCCGCCGATGCCTTGACACGCATCGTTGCGGGGATATTTGCTTTCATAAGAGCAACATCGTGCACCGTTGCACGATTTTCTGCTTCCTTGGCGTTTGAAAATCCTGTGCAGGTCTTCACAAAATGCGCCCCCGCCTCTGCAGAGAGACGGCAGGCAGTCACCTTTTCTTCGTCGGTAAGATATGCCGTCTCTATTATCACCTTAACAGTCTTTCCTTTCGCTGCGGCGACAACTGCGGCAATATCACTGCGGACATAATCAAGTCTGCCCTCCTTGAGTGCACCCACTGCTATAACCATATCGAATTCCTCACACCCGTCGGCATACGCCTTCTCAGTCTCAGCAACCTTTGTCTCGGTGGTATTAGCGCCGAGAGGAAATCCTATAACGGTGCAAACAGCTACATCGGAGCCCGAAAGCAGCTCACTTGCAAGTGAAACATACATGGGATTGATGCAAACAGAAGCAAAATCATATCTTTTTGCCTCCTCGCAAACACGGCGGACATCAGCCTCACCCGCAAATGCCGAGAGCACTGTATGCTCAATGTATTTATTGATATTTTCCATAATAACTGTCTCCTTTTTTGTCTACTCAATGATACAATGATAGCAGAAAATGGAACATTTGTCAACAAGTGAGGAGAGCAAATAAGAGCAAAATGAGGTAAATCCCTTGACTTTCTTTAAAAAATGCTATATAATGTAGGGTGAATTATTTTAATAAGGAGTTGATATTTTAATCATGGACACGGACGGGAATTTATGTAGCCTGTTTGGATTTTTAAGGGTAAAGGATACGGCGCTTCTGGCTGAAATTGACAGCAGTGTTGTATGGCTTATCGTTTTATTCGTATGCCTTCTTATAGGAAGTGCCTTCTTCTCCTGCACAGAGTGCGGATTTTCGGGAATGAACAAGATACGAATAAAGGCAAGAGCCGACGAGGGTGACAAAAAGGCAAAAGTTGCAATGTATGTTTCCAATAACTTTGAACGCGCACTGACCACTCTTCTTATCGGCAACAATATTGTAAATATTGCGGCAGCATCGGTCTCAACGCTTATCGCAACACGCCTGTTCGGTACATCAAATACCGTAACAGCAGTTTGTACGGTGGTAACCACCCTTATAGTATTTCTCTTTGGCGAGATGATACCAAAGGCGTTTGCAACCGATAGAAGCGAGACGACCTGCACGGCAACCGCAAAGCCCTTACGCTTCTTTATGAAGCTCTTTTATCCCTTTGCTACATTCTTTTCGTGGATATCCTCTCTCTTTACGAAGATGATATCAAAGGTCTTTAAGCCAAAGGAAGAGCCCTCTATCACAGAAGAAGAGCTCTACGACATAATCGACACGATTGAAAAGGAAGGCGTTATGGACGAGGAACAGGGAGACCTGTTTAAATCTGCGCTTGATTTTTCGGGCACACGCGCACAGGATGTTATGACTATGCGCGACGATATCTGTGCCATAGATATCGCAATGTCAAATGAGGAGATACTTGAGTATGTGCAAAACACAAATCACTCAAGACTTCCCGTATACAGAGGCAATATAGACAATATCATAGGCACTCTACAGATACGCCATTTCCTTCGCGCCTATGTCAAGAACCCGAGGGTCCGTCTGCGCTCAGTTCTTATGCCATGCTACAGAGTTAAGCCCAAGGCTATGATAGACGAGCTGCTTGACGAGATGCGTCAGCACAAATTCTATCTCGGTGTTGTATCTGATGACGATGGACGCACGCTTGGTCTTGTTACCATTGAGGACTTCCTTGAGGAGCTTGTGGGCGAGATCTGGGACGAGGACGATGTTGTTGATGACAATTTTGTAAAGCTTGGAGGAAACCGTTTCCTTGTAAATACACATATGACGCTATCCGAGCTCTGCCAACGCATAGGCGTTGACTGCCCCGACGAAAGATCGGCAGAGTTCCCGATAATTTCTGTTATTCTTGAGCACCTCGGCAGAATTCCCGAGGAGGATGACGATGAAAGCTTTATATACGGAAATCTTGAGTTCTCTGTTGAAGAAGTTGAAAACCACCGAGTTGTTTCGGCGGTAATAAGACTTCTCTCTGATGAGGACCTTGCAGAAATTGCCGCCGAGAATAACGGCAATAGCCCCGAGTCTGACTCGGATGACGAGGATTAAGGGGGTGCGTATATGAAGATAGCAATTATTGTACTTATGGTATTGATGTCGGCATATTTCTCGGCATCGGAAATTTCCTTTAATGCATCAAACAAGATGCGCCTTAAAAAGGCTGCAGACGCAGGAAGCAAGGCAGCGAGCCTTGCCCACAGAATGAAGGAAGACTTTACCACGGCACTCTCGGCAATACTTATCGGTAACAACCTTGCGAATATCGCGGCATCAACGCTTGCTACAGTAGTTACCGTTAGCCTCTTCACTTCGCTCAATGTTGAAAACAGTGACGCGCTTGGAAGCGTGGTCTCCACTGTACTTACAACACTTGCAATACTTGTTTTCGGTGAGATAGTGCCGAAGATAGTTGCAAAGAGCAACGCAGACATTCTCGTTCGCTTCTTTGCCTTCCCGATAAGAGCCATAACTCTTATTCTCTACCCGCTCGTTTGGATAGTAATGAGACTTATAAAGCTTCTTTCAAAGCTCTGGGGCAAGGATGATGATGACTCTCCCACTGTAACCGAGGAGGAGCTTTCCTCTATCATTGAAACGGTTGAGGAGGAGGGCGTTATTGACGAGGAGCAAAGCGAGCTTTTGCAGTCAACACTTGACTTTAACGACACAACGGTTGAAGAGATAATGACTCCGAGAATAGATATGACAACTTTTGACATCTCCGACGATGAAAGCGAGATAATTCAGGTCATAAATGAGTCAAGACACTCAAGAATCCCAGTTTACGAGGATTCCATTGACGAGATAATCGGCATACTTTACCTCAATCATTATTACAAGGCAGTAACCGCAAAAGGCGAAAAAAAGCCTGACATCCGCTCGCTTCTTATGAAGCCCTGCATGCTGCATAAGACTATGAAGCTTCCTGCGGCACTCTCAACACTTCGTGAGAAGAAAACACATATCGCCATAGTAATTGATGAGTACGGCGGCACACTTGGTGTTGTTACTATGGAGGATATTCTTGAGGAGCTTGTTGGCGACATTTGGGATGAATCTGACGAGATAATCACTGAATGCATACAGACAGGCGAGAACACATATGAAGTGTCGGGAGACATGAACATTGACGATTTCTTTGAGGAAATTGAGTTTGAGCCCGATGACTTCAGCTGTGAATACTCAACGATGGGCGGTCTTGCTATTGAGATGCTTGAGGCAGACCCACATGTTGGCGACAGCTTCACCCTCTCCGACAAGGACCCAGAGGACGACGATGATGCCGACGAGGAGCTTGGCGAAACAGAACGCACCGAGCTTTGCATCGTGGTTGCCGCGATGGAGGATATGCGAATCACAAAACTTACAGTTCTTGTAAACAAGATATCCCTCGTTCACGATGGTGAGAACGACAGTAAAGAATAAAAAACAAAAGGACAGAGATATTCTCTGTCCTTTTGTTCATAGTAGGTGTTTACCAAAAATATCTTGACAAACAGAATTTTAAACAATAAATTGGGATTTATCGGGGAGGACGCGTGCCTCCGGCGGCAAGCTTTTTGCAAAAAGCTTGGCAAAAACTCTCCTGTCTTTGGACTTGTGCAGACAATATTCGTTTATGACCGTTGTGAGCACGCAAGGGCGGAGCAAGGTCTGCGGGAGCTATACCTTTTGTAATGAAAGTTTTTGGGAGTCCAGAACCCTTTTTTCAAAAAGGGTTTTGGATAATCCTTCTCGTCAACTAACTC
>JAZOSH010000075.1:0-11912 GCA_045656985.1 Eubacteriales bacterium
AGCAATCAAACTGCAAAGTATGTTGCCCAGTCCGTTGCTCTCGGACACGATGACGGTGTTAAAAACTCCAATCATATAGAGATCAAATTTAATCGCTCTGCTCTTGAGGCATATGCAGGAGGAAAATTTGATGTTCTCGGCTTCCGTAGCTGCGTTCAGCGTGCCAGCGGTGCAGACGGAGAGCTTTTCTACGCAGATGACAAGAGCTCATCAAAGCCTTATTGGTTCTACGAGGGTTATGGCCACCATCTCATTAACCTTAACGGAAACGGTGAGAACCCTGATACAAATTCAGGTAAGGTCAAGGTTGACGGTGTAGTTAGTGAGGGAGAGTACATCTGGGCATCCGACATATATGACAAAAGTATAGGTGTTGGAAACGAATTGTTTGTTGTTACACCATACGCAGACGATCAAAAGCTTACTGCACAGTTCTTTATGAATTATGACGGTGAATATATCTATTTAGCTTTTAAAGAGCGAAGCGGCTATGTGACTAATTTCTGGTTTGACATCAATCCTTGTGCCGGAAAGGGTGATACTACCGGTCAGCTGATGTCTCACATCAGTTACGAGAGATCTGGTTCTGCTGCCAATACAGGTTCTGATGTTCTGTCTCTCATAAAAACGCGTGAATATTCGGCAGACGGAACCTTTGAAGAGGTATCGGGAAACAAGTATGTTACCGAGGCGCAGGCATCTTGGTTTGATGACGGCATGAGAAATAACAACACTATTGAATTTAAGATATCTGTGGCAGCTCTTGAGAAGTATGCAGGCGCAGATGTTACAGAGATAGGCTTCAGAGGAATAATGCAGAGTGAGGGCGGTGAGTCCTTCTTTGCAAGCGTTCTCAGCCCTGTAAAGCCCATTGGTTTCCATCTTGACAGAGCATATCATGTGTTTGAGCTTAATGGCAAGAACGATGTTACTATGAAGGAGTTTGAGCTTGATCCAGATCATGTTCATAATATTTCGAGCTGGACTCGTTACAGCGAAACACAGCATAGTGGAATGTGTGATGAGTGTGGTATGACAGAATATGATTTCCATGAGTGGGATCCTAACGGTGAGGTTGTTAAGGAAGCAACCGAAAAGGCAGAGGGAACTGTCAGATACACTTGCACTGTCTGTGCAGCTACCGATGACGACGCTCTTCCTGTAGTAGATGTAGAGACAGAGCCCGTAGAGACAGAGCCTGTGGAGACAGAACCTACAGAGACGGATCCCCTTGAAACAGAGCCTGTAGAGACAGAGCCCACAGAGAGCGAGCCTATAGTGACCGATTCTCCCGAAACAACACCCAATGCTGAAAAATCAGGATGTGGAGCATCTGTTGGGGCACTTGGATTGGCACTTGTAGTGTCACTTGGTGCTTGTGTAGCATTTGTAACTAAAAGAAGATAATTAATTTATGAAAAGTTGGTCTTTGACCGCCTTTTTGTATAAATTTATCTACAGAATTTACAAAAAAGAAAAAAATAAATAAAATATCTTGTTATATTTTGCTTGATATGATAAAATAGTTTTATCATAAATTCATGAAATAGGAGACAAATATGAAAAAGATCGTTTCTATTCTTTTGTGTATAATAATGCTTCTTGGTGTTATGTCTACTTATGCCTTTGCACTTGACTATTACGCAGGCGAGAGTGATAGCACAGCTCCCGTTATCGACGGCAAGGTGGAAGAGGGAGAATATACATGGACCTCGGGACGGTTTAGCACCCAGTCAAACATTCCTGGCAAGGTTGGTGTGGTAGTAACCCCAAAATATAATGCAAAATCACAGTTTTATTTGAGCTATGACGATGAGTATATCTACATGGCTTACGAGGAGTATAATGTCATATCAACAATAGTATGGTTTAGACTCAATCCTCGCGTTGGTCTCAGCGGAGATACAGCAGGTCAGGTTGATGTTTATGTTACAACAAAGAAGGGAAGCGGTAGTACAGGAAGTGTGGCTCCTGCCGCTAACATTGTAAGAGTTTACAAGTCCGCAGACGAAAAAAGCGATGTTACTCCCAGCACATATCTTGAAGAGTTAAAGTGCGGCTGGTATGATGACGGCAAGGCAAATACAAATACCGTTGAGATTAAGATCAAGCGCTCCGCACTTGAAGAATATGCAGGCGGTGAGTTTGATAAGCTCGGTTTCAGAGGTCTTATGCAGGGCTCGGGAGACGGCTCACTTGGTGAAGTGTACTATGCTGACGAGAATAGCGAATTTAAGGCATTTGCCGGCTGGACAAAGTATGGCTATCATGTAATAAATCTTAATAATGACGGAGAGAATCCTGTTGTATCATCGTCTTGCACTACAATAGACGGCATTATAAGTGAGGATGAATATTCTTTTGCTTCCGATGTCTTTGACAGAAATGAAAATGTCGGAAATCAGTTCTCCGTAATAACAGAGCATTCCGATACCGCAACACAGCTCTATTCGCAGTTCCTTCTCAATTATGATGAGGAATATCTCTATATCGCATACAAGGAAAGAGGCGGCTATAAGACCACTGTCTCGCTTGACATCAATCCCTCCCTTGGCGATACGCAGATCCTTATCCCGATAGAATATACCCGCGCAAGCACACCTACTGCCAATACGGGACATGATATACTTTCAACAATAACTCCTCGTGTTTATTCTGCTGATGGCGATTATACAGAGGATACAACAGCCACATACATAAAGGAGGCAAAAGCTTCTTGGTATGATGACGGCTTGAGAAACAACAACATTATTGAGTTAAAGCTCTCCATGGCAGCGCTTGAGGCATATGCTGGAGTTGATATCAAGGAGATAGGCTTCAGAGGAATCGTTACATCCTCGGGTGAGGCTGTATATTGTAGTGTTATCAGTGATGTTGAGCCCCTTGATGTTCATACAGATAAGAAATATCATGTGTTTGAGCTTAACGGTGTAAACGATGTTACCGAGAAGGAATTTGAGATTGATCCTGACCACCAGCACTCTTTTGATGATTGGAGCATTTACAGTGAGACTCATCATATGGGAATATGCATGGAATGCGGAACTGTTGAGCACAATTTCCATGAGTGGGATGACGGAGTAGAAGCAGGGGACGAGATAACCTACACATGTGTGGTTTGCGGAGCTACCGATGTTGATGAGGTGGTTACAGAGGCGCCTGTAGTTACTGATCCTGTAGTTACCGACCCTGTAGATACAGAGCCTACAGATACAACTCCTACATCCGATACAGAGACAGAGCCTGCAGATACAGAAATTCTTGTTGAGAAGGATGGCTGTGGTGCTTCGGTATCTGCTGTTGCAGTAGCTTTTGTAATGATGCTTGGCACATGCGTAACATTTGTCACTAAAAAAAGATAATTTAAATAAAAATGATCTAAAAGGCGACTCTTGAAGTCGCCTTTTTTCAATGCGCGGATTTTTCTTAAAAATAAAGACAGAAATTAAGGGTTAAAAGCGTTGAAAATCCTTAAATTCTATTGACTTGATGAGCAAAATATGGTATTATAACTATGAATGAGAACAATAGTTAGAATACAAAGGAATGTGTTGATATGACTGAAAAAAAAGACTGTAAGCTTCTTGGTATAGATATCGGTACCACATCTCTCAAGGCGGCTGTATTTGATGGCGAGGGAAAACGCCTTTCCGTCCGTTCGGTTGACTATACACTTGATACCGATGCAGAGACGGGATTTATAGAGTTTCCTGCTGATGAGTACATAAATATGTGCCGCAAGGTTATATTTGAGCTTGAAGAGGAGTGCGGCAAGATTGACGCGCTTTGTGTTGATACACAGGGCGAGACACTTATTCTTGCAGATGCCGACGGAAATGCACTTTGTCCCGCAGTAGTATGGCTTGATAACAGAGCTACCCAAGAGGCAGAGGCTATCAAAGCAAAATTTGGCAATAAGCTCGTTTACGAGGTAACAGGACAGCCCGAGATCACTGCGGGATGGCCTGCATCAAAGCTTCTTTGGTTCAGAAATCACAAGCCTGATATATTTGCAAAGACAGAAAAGATATTTATGCTTGAGGATTGGGTAATGTACAAGCTCTGCGGTGAGTTCGTTACCGAGCCTACTATACAGTCTTCAACCATATATCTTGATGTCACTAAAAATGCTTGGTGGGGAGAGATGCTTGAATTCCTTGGAATTGATGAGCACAAGCTTCCGAGGATCGCACCCTCTGCAAGCGTTGTTGGAGAGTATAAGGGCATCAAGGTCGTGAGCGGTGCACTTGATCAGATTGCGGGCACTATAGGCTGTGGCGTTACAAGCGAGAGCGTTATCAGTGAAATGACGGGAACTATAATGGCTATCTGCGTTATGACAGATAAGATACCGCCTTATAATCCTGACAGTATAATTCCTTGCCACCTCCACGCAATTGACGGAAAGTATTGTCTTATACTCTGGTCGTCAACCGCTGGAATGGCACTCAAATGGTTCAAAAACAACTTTGCCGAGAGCTTCAAGTTCTCCGAGCTTGATAAGCTTGCGGAGGAGGTCCCCGCAGGCTGTGACGGACTTTCAATGCTCCCGTATTTCACAGGCTCAACCATGCCCAAGTATAATCCCGAGGCAAAGGCAGTTTTCTCGGGAATCACGCTCTCACATACACGCGGTCACTTCGCACGATCAATAATGGAGGCCGTCGCTTACACACTTAAGCAGGACCTTGATTATGTTGGCGGTGAACAGATAAACGAGATAAGAATTACAGGCGGTGGCGCGGCAAGTCCTCTCTGGGCACAGATAAAAGCCGATGTTACGGGAAGAGTGCTTCACGGTGTTGCCGAGAGTGAGACAGCTTGTCTTGGTTGCGCTATTATGGCGGCAGTCGGCATAGGACTTTATTCAAGCGTGTCCGAGGCAGCAGATGCAGTTGTTAAAACCAAGGGAGAGTATACTCCTTCGGGAACAGACTATACCGAGGCGTACGAGAGATATTGTGCGCTTGATAAACTTATGAACTAATTTAATTTTTACATAGAGGTGAAAAGAGATGTATAAGAATTATAAGATCAGAGCGCCCTATTTTGAGATAGGACCCAAGTGCTTTATGTGGGGTGAGAGAATGCTCAAGCTCGCAAAGGCAGTTGATGAGATAGCACACAAGTATGACCTTGATGTTATCGTTACTCCCCAGTATGCCGACATCAGACTTCTCGCAGAGAACACAAAGTACATCCATGTATATGCACAGCATATGGATGCCCTTACTCCCGGAAGAGGTCTTGGCTCGGTACTTCCCGAGTCGGTCAAGGAGGCAGGCGCTGTTGGTGTTATGCTTAATCACGCAGAGAAGAAGCTTACTCTTGATGAGATAAAGGCTACTATCGCTCGCGCTGACGAGGTAGGACTTGCTACTATCGTATGTGCTGATAGCGTTGAAGAGATCCGTGAGATCGCACTTCTCGCGCCGAACCTAATCGTTGCAGAGCCTACCGAGCTTATAGGAACAGGTGTTGCAAGTGATATGGGCTATGTTCGCGATACGATCGAAGCGGTAAGAAAGATAAATCCCGATATAATGGTTCTTCAGGGTGCAGGTATTTCGGGTCCTGATGATGTAGCAAATGTTATCCGTGCGGGTGCACAGGCAACAGGCTGCACAAGTGGAATCATGAAGGCAAATGTTCCTGAGGATGCTGCAGAGGAGATGCTTTATACACTCCGCAAGACTTGGAACGAGGTTCACGGTATATGATGGAGAGCGCATTAAATCAGGCATTTGACGCCTTTCGTATAGAGGCAGAATCTCTTGCTGAGACCGCAAAGGTGCTTGACAGAGAAGAAATGAGAAAGGCAGTAGAGGCGCTCGCAAAGGCTGAAAGAATTGCGGCTGCTGGTTGCGGACATTCGGGTATCGCGTGCAGACACTTCGCTCACCTTATGTGTTGCGTTGAGCGTCCTGCAAGGTTCCTCTCTCCCGCAGAGGCAGTTCACGGCGGTCTTGGCTGTATGAAGAAGGGAGATGTTATGGTTCTTGCTTCTCGCGGCGGAAAGACCGATGAGCTTATGACAATAATTGATGTATGCAAGGTAAAGGGAGTTACAATTATCGGTGTTACCGAAAATATGCAGTCTCCTCTTGCTACCGAGGCAGATATTGTGCTCGCAATGAAGGTTACACAGGAATGCGATAAGTATAACTGCCAGGGAACAACAAGCTTTGCGGTAACAAGCGCGATCTTCGATGCACTTCAAACAGCACTTGTTGAGTATACAGGCTATCAGAAGATGGACTTTGCTCTCATTCATCCGGGCGGAGCAGTGGGCAAGCGCCTTAATAACAAGTAAAACAAATAATTTTATATAAACAAGGAGAAAAAACTATGGAAATGAAAGTTTACCAGAAGGAATTAGAGCTTCAGTCAAGAGGCTGGATCCCTACATTCCATGACATCAGAAAAGAGATCCTCGAGATGGTAGAGGATTCGGGCATTAAGAACGGTACAGTTGCTATCGTATCTCACCACACGACCTGCTCCGTAATGGTTCAGGAGTGCTCTCACGATATCGATTCCTTCGATCTCGAGTTCCTTCAGCACGACCTTCTTGACATCATGAGAAAGATGATCCCTGACTTTGCAGAGGAGCATCAGTACCGTCACCCCGGCCCCATCCATGCACAGTATGGAAGATATGTAAACGAGCCCGGTGACTACTCCAGCATGAACACAGACGGTCACCTTCGCAGCTGCTTCTTCGGCAGAAGCGAGACTCTCACCATCAAGGATGGCAAGCTTGACCTCGGTCTCTTTGCTCACATCTACTTCATTGACTGGGACCATGTTATTGCTCGCCGCCGTCAGGTAAATGTTACCATTATGGGTACTGCAGAGGATATCAACGATAGAAAGTGGAATGACGGTAAGGTTATCGACACCAAGCACAAGTTCACTGAAGAGGAAAAGGCTTACGACATTCACTACGATCTCCAGCAGATGAGATAATTTTTGACACATTTTTCAGCCTTGGGGATACTATGCCCCAAGGCTGTCTTAAGAATTGAGGTTTTATTATGAGAATTTTACTTGATACAGCAAATCTTGAGGATATCAAGTACTTTAATACATACTACCCCATAGAGGGAGTTACTACAAATCCGACCATCCTCGCTACCGAGGGCGGTGATGTTATTGCTTTGCTTAAGGGCATTCGTGAGATAATTGGAAAAAATAAGGAAATTCATGTTCAGGTGACAGAGCAGGAGTATGACAAGATAATTGAAGAGGCAAAGGCACTTATCAGTCTTCTTGGAAACAATACTGTTGTAAAGATACCCGTTAGTGACATAGGCCTTAAGGTGACAAAGGCACTCAGTGATGAGGGTTATAAGGTCACTGTTACAGCGGTACTTACCGCAGCGCAGGCAATGCTTGCGTCAAATGCAGGCGCTACCTATGTTGCACCTTATGTAAGTCGTCTTGAAAACATTTGCGATGACGGCGTAAGATGCGTGACTGATATCTATAAGGTGTTCAGCGCGTGTGATACAAAGACACAGATACTTGCTGCAAGCTTTAAAACAGCAAGAGAAGTTCTTGATGTAGCGGCGGAGGGATGCCATTGTGCAACTGTAAGCTCTGATGTTATGAGAAGACTTTTGGCACATACAACGACTGACACATCTATCCAGGGCTTTAAGAATGACTGGAAACGCGCATTTGGCGATGTCACCCTGTTGTCTTTAATTAACAAAGAAAATAACTGACTCCAAGAGATTTATGATTTAATAAACATGATTTTGTACTTGTTTGTGTGTTCTTTTTCGTTTATTGTACAAACTAAATTATATTTTGTACACAAAAATGAAAAAAATGATGTATAATTGTACTTGTAGAGCAAATTTACGCTTGAGGTGATGGTTTGAAAGAGAACAATTCAGTGATCAAGGTAAGGGGCCGTGAGCTTGAAAAGTTTATAAAGGTTGATTCAATACACTCGCTTTACTATTTTGAGTTTGACGACAGATATAAAGATGACTACGAGACTCATCCGTATTGGGAAATGGTTTATGTTGACAGAGGACAGTGCAGTATCGTTGCTGATAATAATATTTTTCTGCTCCAGCAGGGAGAGATATATTTTCACAAGCCCTTTGAGAAGCATATGCTCAAATTTCCAAAGGATTCGTTGACTAATGTTTTCATCATAACCTTTAATAGCTCTTCCGAGGTGCTTAAATGCTTCGAGAACAGAAAACTTCAAGGCTCAATGAATGTAAAGCAGCACCTTGTCGCTATTATTCATGAGGCAATGCTGTGCTTCGGAGATCTTACTGTTCACCAAAAGAGTATTGATTACGACAGTAAAATCTTTGCCGGCGAGCAGTCAATATTTTTGCGAGTAGAGCTTATGCTAATAGATCTCGTAAGGGAGATAACTATTGAAGCCCCCAAGAAGAAGCTTTATTTTTCAAAGAAGGTTATAGATGATGACTTTTGTATAAGAATTATTGATTATATGGAAGAGAAGCTCTATGACAGATTTAACCTTGATGAGC
Organism: Eubacteriales bacterium; assembly: GCA_045656985.1. GTDB lineage: Bacteria > Bacillota > Clostridia > Oscillospirales > CAG-272 > HGM12713. The sequence continues at coordinate 8,523 of JAZOSH010000075.1, forward strand.
TTAGTCTGGAGATGTCATTCAGTAAATCGTATATTTCAAAGCATTTTCAAGGTGTTTGCGGATATTCGGTGATTGAATACTTCAATATGATGAAAATTGAGGAAGCAAAGAAGCTTATCAGATGTACAAAGAAAAGCTTTTTTGAAATATCCGAGATGCTTATGTTTTCAAACTCGCATTATTTTTCGTCAACATTCAAAAAGTATGTTGGCATGACACCAACTCAGTACAAGAAATCCTGTAAGTGAAGCAGGTTTTAATTTATAAAAATTTTTTTGGAGGAAAAAGATATGGAACAGAACATTATTAAGTTTGCCGTTATCGGCGCAGCCGAGAGAGGTATCGGTAGAGTACATCTCAGAGGAATGGCTAACATTCCTTACGCAAAGTGTGTTGCAGTTTGCGACATTCACGAGGACTTTGCAGTTGATTGCGCAAAGGTATTCGGCATCGAGAAGGTTTACACAGATTACAAGGATATGCTCGCAGCAGGCGGCTTTGATGCTGTAATCGTAGCAACTCCCGACCAGGTACATAAGGAGCAGGCTATTGCAGCTCTTGAGGCAGGTTACCATGTTCTTTGCGAGAAGCCTCTCGCAATGGAGATGGAGGACTGCCAGGCTATCGTTGACGCAGCTAAGAAGTCCGATAAGAAGTTCATGGTCGGTCAGGTAGCAAGAAAGAATCCTCCCTTCGCACTTCTCAAGCAGCTTGTTGACAGAGGTGAGATCGGTGAACTCTTCTTCGTTGAGTCCGAGTATGCTCACAACTACGATATCATTCCCGACATCGACAACTGGCGTCATGACCCCGTACATCTTCGTCACCCCGTAGTTGGCGGTGGATGTCACGCAATGGACCTCCTTCGTTGGATCGCAGGTAATCCTACAGAGGTTACAGCTTACGCTAACCACAAGGCTCTTCCCAATTGGCCCGTTGACGACTGCACAATTTCTATTCTCAAGTATCCTAACAATGTTATCGGTAAGGTAATGGTTTCTATCGGTTGCCACAGACCTTATACCATGAGAACTTGTATCTACGGTACAAAGGGAACAATCATTTACGAGAGTGACAAGAACTGTCTCTTGATGTATAAGGAGTTCTACAATCCTATGACTGATAGAACAAACTATCTTCCTACAACGATTCCCGTTGAGATAAAGGGACACAATATGCAGGCAGAGATTGAGGAGTTCTGCGAGATCATCTACAAGGATCTTCCCGTAGAGTGCGACGTTATCGAGGGTGCAAACACAGTTGCTGTTTGCCGCGCTGCTGTTGAGTCTGCTGCAATCGGCGCTCCTGTAGCTCCTAAGTATTTTTCGTAATAGATAAATAATCATTTTTTTGAGAATCCCACGCATTTTGCGTGGGATTCTTTGTAAAAATATTGAAAAAAATCAAATTAAGTGTTTACAAAAGAGGATAAATATAGTACAATATAATATATATGTATTATTTTATAATAAAACACCATAGGAGATAAAATATGAAGGCAATAATCAATACAAATATTATTTTTCCCGATCATATGATACTTGACGGAACGATCCTTCTTGATGGCGACAAGATTGTTGACTTTGGAAAGAATGTTGATATCGGTGATGCTGAGGTGATTGATGCCAAGGGACTTTATACCGGTCCTGGACTTATTGATATACATACTCATTCTGATGCAAGAGCTTGGTTCTATGACGATCCCGAGGGAGCCGCAAAGACTGTCCTTGATGCCGGAGTTACAACAGTTCTTCCTACACTTTATTTCTCTCAGCCTGCTCCCGAGCTTATTCGCGAGGCAAAGGTTATAAGAGATGCAGTAGATGAGGGTAAGTGTCCGAATATTCTCGGCTTCTATATGGAAGCTCCTTATATGAATCCCAAGTACGGCGCAGACCGCGAAAACAACCCTTGGAACAAGGAAATAGACCGCAATGATTATATGCCGCTTCTTGAAGCATTCGGTGATTTCGTAAGAGTTTGGGGAATAGCTCCCGAGCGTGATAATATAGAGATGTTCGCAGAAGATGCACTCAAGGTAAATCCCAATGTAGTTTTCTCGGTAGCGCATAGTGAGGCTGATCCTTATCAGGTAGCAAAGATGATGCCTTACGGACTCAAGCTTGCAACTCACCACACCAATGCAACGGGTACACTCAATAAGTATCCCGAGTGCCGTGGCGTTTGCGTTGACGAGGCTGTTTGGTACAATAACGATATTTACGCAGAGCTTATCTGCGATAAGATGGGAATTCATGTTGATCCCTATATGCTCCGTCTTGTAAGAAAGATCAAGGGCGATGAGAGAATCATTCTTATCTCCGATGCATGCGTATGGGACGGTCCTAAGCCTGAGGGATACGATGGAGTTGATGATATCAACTTTGACTTCTCGGGTGAGATCGCAGGCTCGAAGATCCAGCTTGCAAACGCTTGCCGTAATATGATGTGCCACACGGGCGCATCCATTTGTCAGGCATTCAGATTCGCGTCTACTAACCCTGCAAAGATGCTTTCTCTCCGTGACAGAGGCGAGATCGCAAAGGGTAAGCGCGCTGACCTTGTAATGGTCGACGACCGATTTGACGTAAAGCACGTCTTCCTCGGCGGCGAGCAGATAAATTAAAATAAAAATAAAAAAATAAATTACAAAGGAGAAACAAAAATGAGCAAATTTATTACTGATCCCGCAACGAAGTTTGACTTCCAGCCTCATGAATTTGTTCCTTTCAAGGACAAGGCTGTATGTGATTACGTTCGTAGCCTAAGCGGCAAGGATCTCGAGAAGAGAGAGGCTTGGTGGCATCCTGAATTCAATGTAAAGGTTATGATGAACCCCCATCCCGTTCTCATCGCAACACTCTTTGAGCGTCTCAGAGCAGCTTCTGAGGCAGGCAAGAGCTTTACAATGATCCTCGGCAACCCCGAGCCCGATACTTACATTCCTCTTGCACAGCTCATCAACTACTTCGGCATCGACTGCTCCAAGGTACACCTTGTTGCAGAGGACGAGTGGGCTGACCAGGACGGAAACATCGCTCCCATTACATACGAGGCAGGCTTTGCACACTCTATGATCAAGTACCTCTACGGTCAGATCGATGAGAAGCTCCGTATGCCCATGGAAAACGTTCATTTCCCCACAAATGCAAATATCAAGGATTACTCCAAGATAATTGACGATATCACCGAGGGAACAGGTGCAGACATTGCATCCACATCTCCCGGATGGGCAGGCCATATGGCATTCGTTGATCCTATTCCTGAGTTCATCGGCAGCGGTGACATCGAGGAGTGGCTCAACCAGCCCGCACAGATTGTTAAGCTTCACCCCATGACCATTATGCAGAACTCCCTCAACGGTACATTCGGTCAGTCCGGTGATATCGC
>JAZOSH010000076.1:0-55292 GCA_045656985.1 Eubacteriales bacterium
TGCTCCGCCCTTGCGTGCTCACAACGGTCATAAACGAATATTGTCTGCACAAGTCCAAAGACAGGAGAGTTTTTGCCAAGCTTTTTGCAAAAAGCTTGCCGCCGGAGGCTCGCGTCCTCCCCGATAAATCAAAATTTGAAATCCTATTCTAAATCTTTTAATATTACAGAAAGGAACTGATTATTATGCGTTTAAATGAAGAACAGCAGGCGATACTTGACGGCTCAAAGGGCGAAACTATGGCGAAGGTCATGAAGACTCTCGTGATGTATGGTGATGCCTTCGGAGCAGAGAAGATGGTGCCTGTTACCTCAAAATATAACCATCTTGTAACCTCGTTTGGACTCAAGATGATGACCCCCGTATTTGACCTTATGCAGCAGCTTATAGATGCGGGTGCCGTTTCACAGCAGAAATTCTCGGTAGACCCGAGGCCTGTAGACAAGAATGTTCCCGCAAACATTTTGCAGAAGCTTATTTTCAACAAATTTATGTATAGCACACAGGAAATGTACGAGGGACAGCTTAAGGAGCTTGGTCTTATGAATGAGGATGCCTTTACCTGCGCGTGTTATCTTTCAGAGGTAGGCAACAGACCCGAGAAGGGAGAGGTGCTTTCCTGGGCAGAGTCAAGCGCGGTGGTTTATGCAAACTCGGTGCTTGGTGCGCGTTGCAACAGAAACTCGGGAATTATGGATATCATGGGTTCTATCGTGGGCTATGTTCCTTATTTCGGACTCCTCACAGACGAGGGCAGACGCGCTACCTGGATAGTCAAGATAGAGACCGAAAAGAAGCCCGAGGCACAGCTTTTAGGCTCGGCTATCGGTATGAAGGTAATGGAGGCAGTGCCCTACATTTACGGACTTGACAAGTGGCTTGGCAATGAGCTCAATGATTCTGCTTGTGCATATCTCAAGGACTTTGGCGCAGCAACTGCATCAAACGGAGCGGTAGGCCTTTACCATGTTGACGGACTTACCCCCGAGGCAGTTGAGTCGGGCGACGCTCTTATCGCGGAGGGCGCAGAGGTCTATGTGATTGATGATGCCGAGCTTGAGAGAGTAAAGGCAAATTATCCCGTTATCTGGAAGAACCCCAATGCAAAGCCCAAGCTTTGCTTTATGGGATGTCCTCATATGTCGCTTGAGCAGCTCAAGGACTGGACAGACAAGATTGAAGCAGGACTTCGTGCGGCAGGCAACAAGAAGGTGCTTATTCCCACGGTATTCACCGCTTCTCCCGCAGTGCTTCGCGAGTTTGAGGCAACCGAATATGCCGCAAGACTCAAGGCAACAGGCGTTATCACATCGTATATCTGCCCTCTTATGTATATGAACAATCCGCTTTGCAAGACGATGCCCGTTATAACCTCGTCAAACAAGCTCCGCACATACACAACGGCAAGATATTATACAGATGACGAGATACTTGAGGCACTTACAAAAGGAGGTAAGAGATAATGAGAGAATTCAAGGGTAGAGTAGTAACTCCCGGCACAGTTACTGCCGAGGCGGTGGTAACACACGGCGGCTTTAACACACTTGCCTCTCTTCAGGGCGCGCTTCAGTTCGGTGACGAGACGGCGACCTGCAAGGATCAGAACAATCCCGACCTCTTTGGCAAGCCCACGGCAGGAAAGGCGCTTTGCCTTCCTATGACGATAGGCTCAACCACGGGCGGACTTGTCCTTTATTGCGCTTGCGCTATGAAGCGTCAACCCGCATGCATGCTCTTTTCGGAGCATATTGACTCGCTCGCAGCGGCAGGAGCTATTCTTGCAGATGTATGGATAGATGATGTAACTATGCCCGTTGTTGACTGCCTTGGCGCAGAGTTCCTTGATTATGTCAAGGACGGAATGAAGATAACCGTTAAGGATGACGGCGTAGTAGTCGTTGAGTGATAAAAAAGACAGAGAACATTTTGTTCTCTGTCTTTTTCTATGTTTTTGCGTCGGCAGAACAACAAGATGTTGATTTTTTCCAACTTGTGTGATAAAATACAAGAGCAAAGCATTTTTAGGAGAGTAAAATGAAGGCGGAGATAAAAAGAATTTATGCTGATATATTAAGAGAGGAGCTTGTTCCCGCTATGGGATGCACCGAGCCCATCTCGGTGGCTTACGCCTCGGCGCTTGCCAGAAAAACACTTGGAGCTATGCCCGAGAGGGTCAAGCTTGCCGTCAGCGCAAATATCATAAAGAATGTAAAGAGCGTAGTTGTTCCCAATACGGGAGGGCTTCACGGCATAGAGGCGGCGGTTGCCGCAGGCATTGTCGCAGGAGACTCCGATAGGGAGCTTGAGGTGCTCTCTTGCGTAAAGGAGCAGGAAATAGAAGGCATAAAGAGTTATCTTTCAAAGACGCCTATAGAGGTCATAGCCACGGGAGGAAACTGCGTTTTTGAGATAAAGATAACCGTCTTTTGCGATGACAGCCGTGCAACCGTTCATCTTGCAGGTGACCATACCAATATAATCCATATTGAACGCGACTCCGAGGTGCTTTATCATAAGGAGTATGCTGAGAAGGGTGATGGCGCAAAGCCATACCGCGACAAGCTTGATATTGCCACTATCGTTGAGTTTGCCGACGAAGTGGAGATAGAAGAAATAAAGGAGCTTCTTTCAAGGCAGATAGAATACAATACCGCTATTGCCGAGGAGGGGCTTCGCGGCAATTGGGGAGCGTGTATCGGTAAGATATTGCTTTCGTCATACGGAGACAGCGTGTCAAACCGCGCAAAGGCTATGGCGGCGGCAGGCTCTGATGCGCGAATGAGCGGGTGTGAGCTACCCGTTATTATAAATTCGGGAAGCGGAAATCAGGGAATGACTGTATCTCTTCCTGTGATCGAATATGCCAAGGAGCTTGGTGTCAGCTTTGATACTACACTTCGCGCGCTCGCGGTTTCAAACCTCGTTGCTATACATATGAAGACAGGTATCGGCTGTCTTTCCGCCTACTGCGGAGCCACAAGTGCCGCTTGCGGCGCGGCGGCGGGAATAACATATATTTTTGGCGGCAAGGCAGATGAGATATCGCATACGATAGTCAATGCGGTGGCGATAAATTCGGGAATGATCTGCGACGGAGCCAAGCCCAGCTGCGCTGCAAAGATAGCGTCAGCCGTTGAGGCGGGACTTATCGGAATGCAGATGCAAAGGCACGGCTCGCAGTTCTATGCGGGAGAGGGAATTGTTGTCAAAGGTGTTGAGAATACCATACGCAATGTTGGCGAGCTCGCAAGCATAGGCATGAAGGAAACCGATGAGGAGATCATCAGGCTGATGATAAATAGCTGAATTAATGGCGCTGTGTCATAAGAGCACAGCGCCATAGCTTTTTACCTTTTAATTTCTGCAAAAAAGCTTTGAAATACTGCAGAAAGACACGCGGATGCTTGACTCATCCCTCGAGGTATGATAAAATGAAAAAAAACATCGGGGGACAGTATGATAAATATTGGTAACAGAAGAGAATGCTTTTTTGATAATTTTCTCATTGACGAAGAGAAAACAACTGCCGAGAAGCGACTGCATAAGCCCGTGCGTCGTGGCGTGATACTTGAGCTTGACAAGCCTTGGGAGAGCAATCATGTCACCATCTTTACCATAATCTTTGCAGAGGGTAAGTGGCGCATGTACTATGTTGACGCACCAAAGCAGTGTGTCCTCTATGCCGAGAGCGACGATGCGATAAATTGGGTGCGCCCCGATCTTGGCATTGTTGAGTTTGAGGGCTCAAAGCACAATAATATTCTTATCAGCAAGGAAATGTTCGCAGAACACGGATTTGCGATATTTGATAATATGTCGGTCATGTATGACGAAAATCCCGAGTGTCCTGCAGATGAGAAGTATAAGATGGTCGCCCTTTGGTGCGGTCATGCATCCCTTCTCATGCTTACAAGTGCTGATGGGCTTCATTTTGATAAGTGCCGTCTGCTTACCGACGACGGCGAGTTTGACTCGCAGAACCGTCTTTTCTGGAGTCGCGAGCACGGCAAGTATTTCTGTTATTTCAGGGGAGAGCATGAGCCTGACAAGACTCGTACCTCGACAGACTATTCCTATACCGATAAGGTAGCAAGAGCGCTTATTGACCCCGAAAAGTTCCTTCAGCGCGAGCCGGGCGACGGCACGGCGAGCTTTATGAGAGATATAAAAGTTTCGGAGTCGAAGGACTGCATTAACTGGACTCCTTCAAGAAAGATAAATACAACAGGACTTGATTTTCAGCTCTATAATAACTGCATCTTCCCCTATCCCCGCGCGCCTCACATCTTTGTTGGTCTTACCCTGCGCTATGCTGAACGCAAGGCGTGGACAAAGAACTATGATGAGCTTTGCGGAAGAGAGCAGAGAATAGACAGAATAAGAAAGCAGCTCCGCTTTGGTCTTGCTGTGACCGACGGCCTCTTTATGACGAGCCGAGACGGGTATGATTTCACAAAATACGATGAGGCAATACTTCCTCCTCCGCCCGAAAATCCCGATGCCTTCGTTTATGGCGACGGAACGATGATTCCCGCGCTTATCGAGGTGCCCTCGGATATCCCCGGTGCCGAGAATGAGTATATGATAATAGTTCGTGAGAGCTTCCGCACGGCAACGGGCTGTTGTAAACTCGTCAAATACACGATACGCCTTGACGGATTCGTTTCAATGCACGCAGGCGGTGAGGAGAGAGTTGCTGCGACGCATGAGATTGTGTATGACGGCAGCGAGCTTTATGCGAATATCGCGACCTCGGCGCGTGGATACGCGTATTTCACGCTTAAGTGCGGCGACGAGGAATACACATCCTGTGAGATGTTTGGAAATTCAACCGATAAGCGAATTCGCTTTGAGGACGATGAAGCGGTAAAGCGTCTTTCAGGCAAGGCAGTCACCCTTGAGGTCAGAATGTTTGACTGTGATATTTATTCAATAAGATTTGGAAAATAAAAAAAGCCATATCGCAAAGCGATATGGCTTTTTTGTCAGAAATATTTTCTGAGCTTGAATTTATCTTCAAATACAAGGTGCTTCTCAAGAAGGGAGGAGAGGAGCTTTATGAGTGTTCCGTTAAGCAATGCGCAGACAACCGTGCCAAGCTTTATTCCCTCAAAGTTCCAAAGCCCAAAGAAGGCAAAGGACATCGCAACACTTATAAGGAAGCTCGTGCAGTCATAACATGTCTTAAATTTGTGAAGGTCGAGACCAAATTTCTGCGAGACCTCCTTGACAAACAGCTCATACACCTCGGGGGATATGTATGTGTGAAAGAGCATCGCCACGCCGAAGGAGCAGGTCAGCATACCGATAACATAAAGGATAGCATCTATCGCAATGTGTGTCGGCGGCACAAGGGCAAGAAGCGCCATGGCGCCGTCAAGTAAAAAGCCGTAGATCACTGCTGTAACAAATGAGAAGAAATAGGAAAGCTTCACGCGGCGGAGAAGGATCATCATAAATATGAGAATGATCGCCTGCAGAGTGTATTCAGCCATTCCAAAGCTGAAAAAGGGAAGGAACTCTGATATTTTAAGGTGAAGAAGATAGGCAGGCGCCACCACCATTGATACGCCGAAGTCGGCGCGCTCCATCAATGCCGTGCTAACGGCGAGCGCTACAAGTCCGATAATATATGCAAGCTCGGAATAAAATACCTTTTTTGTTTTCATAAGCTCTCCCAAAATTACTGTCGTTCCGACAAATTTCTATCGAGAAATTGTACCATAAAAACAGGGAATTGTCAAGAGCAAGACAGGGAGAAAAGTACTACCGCGTAGTGGTATTTGTGTCCAAGTGAGTTACAACATATTTGAGTACAGATAGGGGTCTTTCTTGTGTAACTGTTTTGGAAATGATTAACTCAAAATTGACTATACATTTAACTGATTTTATGTTATAATTATCATAACGATTTTCTAACTGTTCGGGAATTCTGAACATTTTAGGTAAGGAGCCTTGCAATGACAAAACAAGAATTCCTTGTGAATGCAAGCTTCGAGGCAACACGAAGAAAGAAGAAACAAACCAAAATCGCGGACAAATAAGAATTTGTAAATGTGAGAATTTAAGGGGAATGTAAAGTGCAATATATAAAAACAGAAAAATACGATATCAATTTAGTCAATCAAAAAATTATGGGACCTAACCCGTTAAAATTGGAAGAAGAACTTGTGAAAGATAATAGAATCAAAGCAGGCGCTGTTGTTATGGATTTGGGTAGCGGACAAGGAATCACTTCTGTATTTTTGGCAAAAGAATATGGATTTAAGGTTTATGCAACAGACCTTTGGAGTGATGCAGAAGAAAATCAAAAGTTCTTTGCTGAAATGGGATTGACAGAGCAGGATATTATTGCTGTAAAAGCGGATGCTACGGATTTAAAATACGAAAAAGAATTCTTTGATGCAGTTGTTAGTACAGATTCCTATAATTATTTTGGAAGAGATGCCGACTATTTAGATAAAAAACTTTTACCCTTTGTTAAGAGAGATGGTTACATTTATATAGTTGTTCCGGGAATGAAAAAAGACTGTCATAATAATATTCCAAAAGAATTATTATTATCTTGGACCCCTGAACAATTAGACTATATCCATGATGTAGAATATTGGAAAAACATTGTTTCAAAATCCAAGGACAGTGAGCTTATTTCCATTGGCGAAATGGAAAGCAATGAGGAATGCTGGAACGATTGGATACAGTGCGATAATGAATATTCTATAAATGACAGAAAAGCCATTGAAGCAGGGGCATGTAAATATTTGAACTTTATTGCCATTGTTTTAAAGAAAAAATAAGTGCTGATAACAGGCCTGTAAATTCCAATTTTTTGAGGAATTAAAATGATTGATTTTTTAGAAACAGAACGCCTCATCCTTCGCCCGTGGCGCGAGAATGACGCGGAGGATTTATATAAATATGCGAGCGACCCGGAGGTCGGTCCGCCCGCCGGATGGCCACCGCACACGAGCGTGGAGAATAGCTGCGAGATCATTCGCACGGTGCTTTCCGCGCCCGAAACCTTTGCTGTGTGTCAGAAAGAGGACGGCAAACCTATTGGAAGCATAGGATTTCATCGTAACGACCTTGCCGAAGATGATGACGAATACGAGCTCGGCTTCTGGATTGGAAAGCCGTTTTGGGGGAGTGGACTTATTCCCGAGGCGTCGCGAGAGATGCTCCGATACGCCTTTGAGGACCTCAAAATGAATCGAATCTGGTGCGGATATTATGATGGCAATGAGAAAAGCTGTCGCGTACAAGAAAAGCTTGGCTTCGTATATCAGCACAAGACCGAAGGCATTGAAGTGACTCTCTTGAATGAGATCCGCACGGGGCACTCTAACCTTATGACAAAGGAGCGTTGGCAGAAGGTAGAGCTCTTTCGTAAGCAGAAGAAACTGCTCGATACATTTCGTAAAACAAACGCCATCTCTCAAGCGCAGTACGATAAGAGTTTTGGTGATTTGCGTGACTTGATGGAGATGCACGGGGTCGAATAAAAAACTCAAGTTGAATTCAAAATAATGCTGAATTTTCGCTATCTCTTGTGTCACCTTGTTGTGCTATGGGAGGTGGCGATTTACGATGCGCTGACGGACTAAAGGAATAGAAAAAGGGCTACCGTGAGGTAGCCCTTTTGGTGTTTAAATCACCGATAAATTGGGAATTGTTTATTTGTGAGCGACTGCTCTTAATCTTCGATAATCAGCAACCCATGCTTCTCCATTCCAAAGAGGTTCTCTCGTTAATGCTGCAACCTCGTCAATAATCAAAGATTGTATGTGTTCGGGCATTACTGTTAATTCGGAAGCGAAGAACTGTTTCAGGAAATTGGCCAATCCTTGCTCGCCGTCTTTGAATACGGTTGGTCTATCGAAATCGTAGATTTTATCAATTATAAATCCATTTTTCTCTAATATTCCCCCAAAAATCTCTACCGTAGGAAAATTAAACTTAGGTTTATAACTATATCCCAATCTTTCATATACCTTGATAAACGCATTTTCAATCGTAGCAATGTTACCATTCGCACCAAACTCACATACAAGTAATCCCTGTGGTTTCAATGCTTTATGTATGTTTTTAAGCAAAGCGTTATGGTCGTTTATCCAATGAAAAACGGCGTTTGAAAAAACAACATCAAATTCTTCATCAAAAGGCAACGCAAGTGCATCACATACCGAAAACTCAATGTTTTCAAACTGTTTTTTTGCTTTATCTATCATGTTTTGTGAGCTATCAACGCCAACAACTTTGCTACACAGATCAGCTAATTGTGCTGTAAGCGTTCCTGTTCCACAGCCCAAATCCAAGATATTTTGTTCATTATTCTTGGGGATAAACTCCAACAAGCCTTTGCCGTATTCAGCCACAAAATCGTGTTTTTTATCATACAACGATGAATTCCATTCCATTGTCATTTTCTCCTACAAATTGTTATTTGTCGTATTTATTATTATAGCACAAAATAGTGAAAACCGCAATCCTTTCATCAAGAGTTGCGGTTGAATAGCGCAGAGAGGGATTCGCTCTCGCCTGCGGGCTCGGTCAGGGTGCGTTCTGACAGCCGCACAGGGCTGTCATTCATTTCACACCCGTTCGAATCCCTTTCAGATATAAAAATAACGAGCGGCAAAAGCCACTCGTCATTTTTATGGCGGAGAGAGAGGGATTCGAACCCTCGTGTGCTTTCGCACAAACTGATTTCGAGGAAGATTGTTGTTGTGTTATTTTGTCCCTTTTCGTCCCTTTGCGGTGTTTCTTTTCCTAAAAAACAGCCCTTTTTGTAGAAAAAAGGAATATAAAATGGAAAAGTGATAGAAAACTGCAAGATAGGAAAGTTTTTCAGAACATGAATTTGCACGCAGAAAAACGCCAAAGAGATGGATATGAAAGGACTATAATATGGAACAAAACGAAATGTATAAAGCAATAGAGCACCTGTTAGAAAACTGTCCCGATGTGCTTACTCCAAAAAAGATTGTAAGATGGAGCCCACTAGGAAAAAACACTGTATATGAAATTATAAAAAAAGGAGAATTGAGGTCGTTTAAATATAGAGGCACATATCTGATTGCTAAGAGCGACCTTGTACAGTATTTGGTGGATCACGCTAATGATAAGCCTCGCAGGAATCTGTTTGTAAAGGAGAAAATGGCAGATGACAAAGAAGCTATCTAAAACTGTTACCGCCGAGGAGGCGGCAAAAATATTGCATATAAGTAAGCGGAAGTGTTCTTGGATGTTAGAGAATGGTATAATTCCATGTGAAGACACTGGAAAGAAAACAAGGCGATACACAATATATCGCAAGGACGTACTTGAGTGTTCAAAAATAATGGATAGCATTGAATTTCCGCAAATGTTTTCTGCGGTTAAGGGAAACGTCAAAAAGGAAAACCTAACGGATGAACAAATCGAAAGCTATACCACATATCTTATCAAAAAATGGGAGGGGGTGAACGACGTGTTGACCGCAAAGATAATTTCTGACGTTTTAGGTTATAATATTGAAAGTGTACGCCGGTGGTTGCGGTCGGGTAAACTGCAAAGTGTTATCGTTCAAGGTGATTTTGTCGTAGCAAAGCTTTGGCTTGCAGAGTTTTGTTGCCATTATGGATATCGGATAGTAAAGAAAAGCGATAAACACAAGGCAATTGAAGAGGAATTTTTTGTATAACAGAAGCCCAGACATCTGTCAGGGCTTTTCCGAGTTGTTTAATACTTATTTTGCGCTAACGTTTTGTTTGTCTAAATTTGTATTGAGAGTGTACATAGAAGGGAAAAGGATTTCTATTAGCCAATTTTGAAAAAATATTGATTTTGGCTAATAGATGTGATATAATATGTATGCGAGGTGATGAATTATGAAACTGATCAAAAGAAAGCAATATTTAGAAAAGTTAATAAGTGTAATTGGAACACCTGATATTAAGGTTATTACGGGCGTGCGACGTAGTGGCAAATCTAAGCTGTTGGATGCATTCAAAAGTTATGTCGAGGAAAACATAGCGGATTATAACATAATCCAAATTAATTTTAATTTGCCCGAATACGAGCATCTGTTGACATATCGTGCGTTGTATGATTATATCAATGAAAGCTACGAGGCAGGAAAAGAGAATTTTGTTCTTATCGACGAGGTTCAGATGTGTGAAAACTTTGAAAAGGCAATCAACGGTTTGCATGCCTCTGAAAAATTTGATATTTATATTACTGGATCAAATGCTTTTTTGTTGAGCTCAGACCTTGCTACTTTGTTCACGGGAAGAACTTTTGAAGTTAAGGTCTATCCGTTCTCATTTGCTGAATATATGGAATATTTTGCCATTTCTGACAAATATGTAGCTTGCGACAAATATATGTTGGAAGGCGGTATGGCGGGTTCATACTTGTATCGTGATCAAGAGGCTAAATACGATTATATTGCTGACGTTTTTGATACTCTCATAGTGAGGGATATTCGTCAAAAATATAAAATAAGAAATATGTCTCTTATGAATCGTGTTGTTGATTTTTTGATGGACAATATCTCTAATCTTTCCTCTGCGAGAAGTATAACGGATGCTTTGACAGGAGCAAAGGAAAAGGTTAATCACACAACGGTTAGCTCATATATTCAGTATCTTTGCAACGCATTTGCCTTTTACAAAATTCGAAGATATGACATCAAGGGTAAAAAATATTTATCAACCAATGATAAATACTATTTAAGTGACCATACCTTCAGATATGCAAAACTTGGAACAAAGAATATGGACTATGGAAGAATTCTCGAAAACATTGTTGCGATGGAGCTTTTGCGCAGAGGTTACGAGGTTTACGCTGGTGTTCTATATAAAAAAGAAATTGATTTTGTGGCAATAAAGCGTAACGAAAAGATGTATATTCAGGTGTCTGACAATATAAGTGATGAAAAAACATTTGCTAGAGAGGTTGCACCTTTGTTAGAGATTAAAGATGCTTATCCCAAAATGGTAATTGCGAGAACAAGGCACGATGAATATCAGCACGAAGGTATTCGCATTGTTGATGTTTCTGATTGGCTGCTTTCGTAAATATAATTTGTGATAAAATTAAAGAAAATGACAGAAAACGAGAGGGAAAATCCCTCTCGTTTTTCTTTTGGTTGTTATATTAACTATTAATGCTCTTTGCCTTGGCCTTATATCTTTTAAGAGAAGCCTCAATTTTGCTTGAAAGATAAGTCATTTGCTCTTGAGTTAATTTAACTCCTTGCTCTGAAAGATACGATATGTAGGCACCTGCAAGAGCACTTTCTGCCGTATTTGATTTGCTAAAGTAAGCAGTATTATTGTTTTTTTGGCCGAGTTTCTCTATTTCTTTTTCAGAAATGTTGTTGCCAATGATTGCCGTAAATGTTTTTTCAAGATTCATTATAAATCCCCCTGTTTTTGTTTTTATTATAATACTATTTTTGCAATAATTAAACTATCATTTGTAAAGTGTTTTTTAACTAATGGTAAATGTTTGAAACCTATTATTGATGTTTATTCAACAAAAAATACCTTGCGTATTATTTGCTCCTCGTCAATGATACTTACGTATGGGTATCGGCTGTCTAGGCTATCAGCTCGATTATCACCGAGGACAAAGTAACGTCCCTCTCCGAGCGGGAAGGGAATGACTACAAGCCCTGCGTAGTCGGTCTGGCGGTCATCAAAAACGACTTCGTTGACGTAAACACGGCCGTCGTGAATGTGTACCCAATCGTTTGGAATGCCGATTACACGCTTAATTATCTTGGTGCCGTCGTCAAGCTTTATAATCACGATGTCGCCCCTCTCGATTTGAGTGGGCTTGGCACAGAACAGGACCTGCTTGTCTTTGAGTGTAGGAGTCATTGACGTGCCCTGTACTATGCATATTCCTGGTGTATGCACAAACATAATGGCAACGTAGATGGCGAAGAAAACAGTTACGATTATGTTTGTCCTTGTTAGCATTGATTGTAATCTGCCTATCATATCCAGTCATCGTCAAGGTCAATGTCCGGTGTATCGTATATGGCATCTATAATGTCATAGTAGTCGGCAGAGCGATTCATCCGCTCTTCTTTGAGCCTGTTATAGTCCTCTTGTGTGATAATCAACACACCATCAAGGTAATTTGGTGTTATAGTAATCATTTCGTTTTTATCCATCTGTCATTTCCCCTTTCATTTATTCTAAGTTAAAGTTTTCCTGCATTACTTCTATCGCTGTTCTCATGCCTAAACGGTAGGCATAGGAGAAGATTGCTTCCTCATTTAAGCTGATGTACTCGGTGATGCAGCATTCAAGCTTGTCGAACCCCTCAAGGTGTTCGTTTGTAAGTGTATGGTTAAATCAGTCTTGCGTCTTAAAATGTATTCTGTCAGTTGTTTATACTCGTCGGTTTGCGGTCGGCAATCGGTTTGCGGCGCGATGTTGCCGTGCCATATTTCTTTCGTTATCTCTCTCTCATTCTTACCTCTTTATCTGAAAATTGAGAGAAAAATACCGCCACAAAAAACAATCAAAAGTGGCGGTATATCTCCCCTGCCGAGCAGGGATTATATATATACAAAACAAAAAAGGAACTAAGAATCGGCATTCCGCCTCATCTGCTATAATTATATCACAAACAAGATATACTGTCAAATTTCGAACCCAAATAATCGCTTTTATATAAAGAAAAATCAACTTTTTTAGAAAAATAATAAATTTTTTTGAAAATTTTACTTTAGAGTAGCTTGGGTCCGGATTTTTGACTGTTCAAAACGAAATAAATCGTTGCATTAGGTTGGTGAGTAATAGAAAAGAAGTATAATATATATCAATATTTTTCCGGTGTGATGCCTGTGTGCTTTTTGAAAATTCGGTTGAAATAATATACGTTCTGAACTCCGTATGCAGATGATACCTCATCTATGCTGAACATTTCGAATCGGATCATTTGTTTTGCACGCTTTACGGGATTTCTTTGAGAATAAAGGAGCATCGAATAATATTTATCAATAATGTTACACAAATTTTTTTGAACCAATGTGCGCAATGGAGTTTTATTGCAAATGCCGTGAGAGCCAAACAGACGCGTTGCTCCCTCAAATGTGAGGCGGTATCTTACAAAATATTCTGAATAGCAAAGTATGTCGTTTCTTTTGAAATTTATCGGTACTGTTTGGCAGTAACACCTTGTTTTTTGCAAGATCTTGTGTTATACTACAACAGTATAACACCGTCTAATAGGAGAGTTGTAAAATGCTACGAGAGGGTCATATTATTAAGCAATGGATCTCAGATATTAAAGCAAATGCGATTCGCTACGGCAGTCTGCCGTTCTGGTCTTGGAACGATAAGCTACAGGAGAATGAGCTTCGCCGTCAGATTCGCAGGATACATGAGCTTGGGATGAACGGTTTTTTTATGCACGCAAGAGGCGGCCTGGAAACCGAATATCTCAGCGATGAGTGGTATGAGCTTACGCGTGCATGCGTTGATGAGGCCCAAAAACTCGGTATGGAGGCGTGGGCGTACGACGAGAATGGCTGGCCCAGCGGTTTTGCGGGCGGTAAACTCCTTGAGGACGAGAGAAACCACGCCGTTTTTCTGAGTTGTGTGCAAACTGACGAGTTTCCAACGGATGATGACGTGCTTGGTGTCTATACACTTGTGGATGGTGTGCCGACTCTCGTTACCGCACCGAAAAATGCTCCATACACAGTCATCCGCATGGGCAGAGATTCCTCTTATGTCGATACACTCGATGCAGACGTTACGAGAAAGTTCATCGAACAAACGCATGAACAGTATCGGAAGCGAGTTGGCTTCTCTGAAAATATGCCCGGTTTCTTCACCGACGAGCCTCAGTATTACCGCTACTGCACGCCGTGGTCGCTTAAAATGCCTGCGGAATTTGAGCGCGCCTACGGCTACAGTGTGCTTTTCGCTCTGCCTGCGCTCTTCTTGGACTTTGATGGCGCTGAGGAGCTTCGCTATGACTACTATCTGCTTTGCCATAAGCTTTTTATACATAATTTTATCAAAGTAATCTACGATTGGTGCGAAGAAAACGGTTGTATGCTTACGGGTCATGCTGTCGAGGAGCGAAGTCTTAGCACGCAGATGTGGTGCTGCGGTGGTGTTATGCCATTCTACGAGTATGAGCATATCCCCGGCATCGACTATCTCACCCGACGCATCGACCACGATCTGGCGGCAAAGCAGCTTGGCTCTGCTTGCGCGCAGCTTGGTAGAAAAAAGGCGTTGTCCGAAATGTTTGGCTGCTGCGGTTGGGACGTCACGCCCCGGGAGCTCAAGCGTATCGCCGAACTCCAATACGCAAACGGCGTGAATTTGATGTGTCAGCATCTCTACCCATACTCTGAGCGCGGTCAGAGAAAAAACGACTACCCTGCACACTACTCCGAGCACCTGCCGTGGCAGGACTCGATGAAAGACTTCAATGCTTATTTCAGCAATCTTGGCTATACACTCTCTCGTGGAGATGAGCTTGTGACGACCTTGATAGTTCACCCCATTCACAGTGCATATTTGCATTACAAGCGCGAACAGAACACAGAATCTATCCGTCGTCTGGAGGATGAAACTCTCGCCATTTCTAACCGTTTTTCCTCTCATCAGGTTCCATATCATTGGGGTGATGAGACCATGATGGCAAAGATGGCGCATGTAGAGGGTGACACGCTTTGTGTTGGCCTCTGCCGCTACCGCTTCGTCGTGATCCCGTACTGCGAGACTCTGGATGCTTTCACAGTCGCTCTTCTGAAGCAATATGTGGAGGGCGGCGGACGTCTCTTCATTGCAAGTGACGCGCCCTCGCGCATTGACGGTAAGCGGGCAGACCTATCCTTCCTCGTGGGCAACTGTACGTTTGAAGATATCTGCGCGGCGTCTCCTGTTGTGCTTAACAAGGACGGGAAGTATATTTCGGAGTTACGTATGCAGATCCGCACGACCGACCGTGGCAGGATCGTCTATATCACCAATCCTTCGGAGCACTCCTTCGTCGATGTGAGCGTCGATATCCGCGAGAGTACTTCCTTCTGCGAATTAGATATGCTCACGCTTATACCGCACGCTGTGCGTGGCGAAGATGGCACATTTCTTCTTAATTTCGCATCGGGAGAATCCCACGTTCTTTTTGAGAGCGATGAAATCCCCATGCTTCCCACAGAGCCAACACCCATATCAAAGGAGAGTGTTCGCCTACCCGAGATATGGCACCTTGTCAATCAGCCCGAAAATGCTATGACGCTTGATTACGTCAGTGTCTCCTACGATGGCGTTCACTTTGAAAAAAAGGAACCCCTGACTGCCCTAAAAAATCGTCTTTATGAGATGCGTTATCGCGGTGAACTGTGGCTACGCTTTGAATTTGACGTTGAGGAGCTGCCCGATAGCCTCTGCGTTGCCGCAGAGCCGCTCCGTTACACGAGCTTTTCTGTCAACGGCTCTCCCGTTACGCTGACGGATAAGCCGTGGTTCGACAAAAGCTTTCTTTCTGCCGACGTTCGCCCTTACGTGAAGGTAGGAAAAAATGAGATCGTCTTTTCTGTTTCCTACTTCCAGAGAGATTACGTGTATTACGTACTTTTCGGTGACGTCAGCGAATCGCTGAGAAATTGTCTTTGGTTTGATACGGAACTTGAAAATATTTATCTTTTCGGTGATTTTGCGCTGAAAACAGATCGTGCACGCTTCGTATACGGCGAGAAAAACAGCGTATGCTACGACGGTTCGTTTGCCGTATGCCGATCGAGAGACGAGGTCCGCCCCTATGACCTTGTCACCGAGGGCTATCCCTTCTTTGCGGGAAGTGTTACGCTTTGCACAGAGTACACGCACGTATCGGGCGGTCCGACACTCCTTGAGCTTGACGGTCGCTATGCCACGGCACGAATCCGTCTGAACGGTGCGGACGCAGGCGAGCTTTTCTTCTCGCAGAGCATTGACCTTTCGGGACTGCTTCGTGAGGGCAAAAACGAGCTGACCGTTACGGTCACAAGTTCAAACCGCAACCTTATGGGACCGCATCATCGTCCTGATCCTGAGCCTTACAGTGTTGGCCCGAGTACTTTCTCGTATGAAGGCGAGTGGAAAAAAGGTGTATACGATGAAAATTATCTCGAACGATATGCCTTTGTTCGCTTCGGTTTCCAATAATTCTTTATGTAATATCTTAACAGTAAAAAAACCAAAGATGGCAGGACTGATCCCTTAATATTCTCTGGTTTAAGTGAATTCCTATCATTAGAAAATATCGGCTGTATTTACCGAAAGGCAAATACAGCCGATATTACTATGTTCAATCTAAAGGTTTATACTCGGTATTGCAATAGATATTTCAATATTGCTGTAAAGTAGTTGTCGCAATCGCTTTGCCGACGAAATTTACTGATTATCAGTCTTGGATGGAGGGCAACCGAAAAATGCAATGTAATTCCGGTAAAATGTGGTATAGTCCGAAAAGCCGCAACAGGTGCTGACAACGGTGGGGCATTCCCCCTCTAAAAGCATTTTCTGTGCCATCATGAGTCGCTTTTCGCGAATATATTTGTGAGGAGTTTGGTGCAGCTCCTTTTTAAAGAGGCGATAAAGATAGCTTTCACTTACAAAAAGACGGGCAGCTACCGCACCTATGTCGATAGGGGAGTTAAGATGCTGATTGACGTATTGCAAAAAATCGGATATTATAGGAGAGAGCTTCGCACCTTCACTGGGAGGGTTAGAGCCCCAAAAAGCGTGTAGATTATAGAAAAGCTCGGAGATCAGGTGGGGAAGAATTCTTAAAAATGTTTCCTCGGAGCAGCTTTGACGATATATATCACATTTTCTGAAAATGTCATCGGCTATACGGTTGCCCTCAAGGTTGATGACCTCAAGCTCTTCGGGAATAAGCTGCACGCCCTCGACACCATGTATGGTGGGGTCGAACAGTATATTGTATCTTTCATACCTGGCTCTTCCGTCTATATGTATGAAATGATAACTCATCGGACGGATCAGTATTAGATCACCCTTTTTCAGCTTATATTTTCTATCCTCAATAACGTGACTCGCATCACCGTCTAGAAAATATATCAGCTCATAGGCATTATGTGTGTGCATCGAATATGCGTCATAGGCGAGATCCTCGGAAACCTCGTGTTTGAAAAACATGCGGTCGGTTGAAAAGATATAATCGTTTATCATTTTTTTTGCTCCGTTTTTTTTTGGATATATTATAGCACATCTGTTCATTTTTTGCAATATTAAAGTGAAGATTTTGCCATTTACATTTCAAAAATTTCGATTTATAATGTTTACTGTAAAGAAATATTATCAAGGAGCAGTATTATGAAAAGATTAAATCTTGCAATTATCGGTCAGGGAAGAAGCGGAAAAGATATTCACGGAAAATACTTTCGGAGTGTGGATAATCAGTATTATAACGTGAAGTACGTAGTTGATGCCGATGAATTCAGAAGAAAAGTATCCGAGGAAATATATCCGGGGTGCAAAACATTCTCTGATTACGAGGAGCTGTTCACCCTTGATGACATAGATCTTGTGGTAAACGCGACGTATTCTGAGATGCATTATCCGATAACGAGGGAGCTTCTTTTGCGCGGATACAACGTACTCGTTGAGAAACCCTTTGGTCGCTCCCGCTACGAATGCGATGAGCTTATAAAAATAGCTAAAGAAAAAAACGTTGTTCTTGCGGTATTTCAGCAGACGTTTCTTGCTCCCTTTTACAGGTTCATATATGACGTTATTAATTCGGGAAAATTGGGAGATATTAAGCAGATCAGCATTCGTTATAATGCCTTTGCACGCCGCTGGGACTGGCAGACCTTGCAGAAGAAATGCGCGGGAAGCACTTACAATACAGGCCCTCATCCGATAGGCATGGGACTTGGATTTTTGGATTTTGATAAGAACGCAAGAGTTGTTTACAGCAAGCTCGGTACAGCACTTACGAGTGGAGATGCTGACGATTATGCAAAGATACTAATCTCCGCACCGAATAAGCCCTTGATTGATATCGAGATGTCGTCGATCGACGCGTATTCCGACTATAACGTAAAGGTTCAGGGCACAAAAGGTACACTAAAATCAACCACAAATAAATATGAAATGACCTATATATGCGACGGAGAAAATCCGGACCGTCCCGTTCGTGAGAATTTTCTCAAGGATGATGATGGAAATCCTTGCTTTTGCAGTGAAAAGCTTGTGAAGCATACGGTGTCGGAAAGCTATGAGGGAACGGCGTTTGATATAGGAACTGCGAAGCTTTACGAACAGCTGTATTTCAAAATTACAGAAGGTAAGGAAATGACGGTAACGCCCGAAATGGCAGCGGATATTATTTCTGTCATTGAAGAAGTCCACGCAGAGAATCCGTTGCCGTTAAAATATTGAGGTGAATGACATGAAGAGGGTCGTAATACTCGGTTGTGAGAATTCGCACGCAAATGCGTTTTTGAAATTCATAAGGGAAAGGGAAGAATTTTGTGACGTTGAGGTCGTTGGCGTATATAGTGACACAAGGGAAGCGGCAGAAAAGCTAAATGTCGAATTCGGTGTTCACGTGATGGACGATTATTCGGAGGCTGTCGGAAAAATAGACGGTCTGATAATCACCGCACGTCACGGAGATAATCACTATAAGTATGCCAAACCCTATATTGACAGCGGAATCCCGATGTTTATAGATAAGCCTATCACGATAAACGAGGACGAGGCCGTAGAGTTTATGAGAAGACTTCGGGATAAAAATATTCGGATATCGGGTGGTTCGTCATTGAAGCAGGACGTATTTGTGCGTCAGCTGAGACAGGACGCGAAAAATAATGTCGGAGGTAGCACTTTCGGCGGTTATATTCGTGCTCCTTATCAAAGCGAGAATGAATACGGAGGTTTTTTCTTCTACTCTCAGCATCTTGTGGAAATGGTCTGCGAGATTTTCGGTAGATTTCCGCTGTCTGTGAGTGCAAGGCAGAACGGTCGTCAAATACATGTTCTCTTTCATTATGGGGAATACGATTGCGTGGGGCTGTTTTGTGATAAAAACAATTTTTATTACGCTTCACGTATGGCGGAATCGGATGCGAAGAGCTTTGTTATTCCGATGACGGAGGATTGGTTTTATAACGAATTCAAGGAGTTCTACGGTATCCTTTCAGGGGATAGCCAAACTGTAGAATACGAAGAATTTATTTCCCCCGTATTTATAATGAACGCTATCCAACGCTCGTTATGTAGCGGTAAGGAAGAACTTGTGAGAAAGATAGAGCTTTAAGGAGATAACATGGGTAATTTAAGACTTTCGGCATTTGCCGATGAATATTCCGAATCCTTTGAGGAGCAATTAAAGGGACTTTTAGGGTTTGGTATTTCGAATATTGAGATCAGACATCTCGATGGGAAAAACGTATCGGTTTTGGAAAAGAAAGAGGCTGTCGAGGCAAAAAAACTGCTCGATGCTTATGGTGTGAGGGCTTCCGCGATCGGATCGCCTCTCGGAAAGATCCGACTTGACGGAAATATGGGTGAGCATCTTGAAACTGCAAGGAGGATTTTCGAGTATGCAAATCTTTTCGATACGAAGCTCATAAGAATTTTCAGCTTTTATGCTCCTGAGGGAAGAAAAATAACCGAAATGAAGGGTGAAGTGTTCGATGCGCTCGAAAAACTTGTCGTTCTTGCGAGAAATTTCGGTGTTACGCTATGTCACGAAAATGAGGCGAGGATCTATGGGGATATCCCGAGCCGTTGCCGGGAACTGATTGACCACTTTGACGGAGAGCTTAAGTGTGTTTTCGATATGGGCAACTTTGTTCTTGAGGGGGTTGATCCTTATCCTGAGGCTTATGAGCTCTTGAGGGAACACGTGGCTTATTTTCATATCAAGGACGCCTGCTCAAACGGAGCTATTGTGCCCGCGGGCAAGGGAGAATCGAGGATAAGAGAGATACTTTCTGCTCACAGGGAATACTCGAGAGAGGACTTTTTTGTCTCCCTTGAGCCGCATCTTAAGATATTTTCGGGACTCAACTCTCTCACCGACAGAGCCTGGAATAATCCATATCAATATCCCGATCAAAAATCCTCTTTCGCCGACGCGGTGGCTAAGTTCAAGGAGATGATTTGAATGCAGACGTTTTATAAAGATCTTTTGACGGTAAATATCTATAAAACAAGAAAAGAAATGGGGGAGGCTGCCGCGAGGGATATAAGGTCGCGTATACTTTCACTTCTGAAAGAAAAGGAAAGTATAAATATGATCTTTGCTGCCGCACCGTCACAAAATGAGGTGCTGTCGGCTCTGGTTAATGATAAGGAGATCCCGTGGAGCAGAATCAATGCCTTTCACATGGATGAGTACATAGGGCTTTCTGCCCAAGCACCGCAGGGCTTCGGTAATTTTCTAAAGAATAATATTTTCGGGCTCGTCGATTTTAGAAGCATTTCCTATATCGACGTTACCGCAATAGATGCCGAAAAGGAATGTGAGCGTTATGCACAGCTTCTGGCAAGAGAGCCTATAGACATCGTGGTTATGGGGATCGGAGAGAACGGACATATTGCCTTTAACGATCCGCCCGTCGCTGACTTTAACGATAAAAAGTCGGTAAAAGCGGTAATGCTCGACGAGATCTGCCGTAATCAGCAGGTAAATGACGGTTGTTTTGAAAGGCTCGAGGACGTACCCAAGACCGCCATAACCCTTACAGTGCCTACACTTTTTTCTGCAGATCACCTTTTCTGCATCGTGCCCGCAAGGTCTAAGGCGGTAGCCGTAAGAGCAACGCTTTGCGACAGTATAAACGAAAAATGTCCCGCAACAGTCCTTCGCCGTCATAAGAGTGCCGTTCTTTATCTTGACAGCGACAGTAGCTCACTTTTGTAATCAGATTATGAAAAAAATAAAATCAGATAAAATAATCCTCGATGATCGCATATTCAGCGGATGTATCTATTTTGAAAACGGAAGGATCATAGAGGTGACCGAAAAAGAATATCCCGTCGCTGAAGTGTACGATATGACGGGATATTACGTCAGCGCGGGATTTATTGATATCCATACTCATGGCGGAGGAGGGAATGCCTTTGAAGGAAGTATGGAACAAATCGTCGACGGTTGTAATTTTCACTTGATGCACGGTACTACGTCTATTTGCCCCACCGTTTCCGCCGCAGAATTTGACAGTATGGCGTGCTCGGTAGAAAACATAGGTCGAGCGATGACAGATCCCCGTATAAAAGGGACGATAATCGGCGCACACCTTGAGGGACCGTATCTTTCAAGAAAACAAACGGGGGCGCAGTGCGCGGATTTTATTACTGAACCGAAGAAGGAGGAATACATACCTCTACTTGAGCGCTATTCCAATACGATCGCACGTTGGAGCTATGCTCCGGAGAACGACAGCGGCGAGCAATTCGCTAAAACGCTGAGGAGGTACGGTATAGTGGCCTCCGCAGGTCATACCAACGCAACGTACGACGAGATGACACGCGCGATGGAAAATGGCTGCGAGCTTGTGACGCATTTATATTCCTGCACTTCTACCGTAACTCGCGATCACGGTTTTCGCAGACTTGGTGTGATAGAGACGGCGTATCTTCACGACGATATGTACGTGGAGATAATTTGCGACGGGAAGCACCTGCCGCCCGAGCTTATACAGCTTATCTACAAGATCAAGGGCGCAGACAGGATCGCGCTTGTAACCGATAGCCTCGCGCTTGCAGGAACAGACAAAACGCACGGATTTATGCAGAATACCGAGTTTATTATCGAGGATGGGGTGTGCAAGCTCATGGACAGAAGTGCCTTCGCAGGCAGTATTGCCACGGCCGACAGATTGGTTCGTGTTGCGGTGAGGGAGGCGGGAATACCTCTTATTGAGGCAATAAAAATGATCACTCTCACACCCGCGAAAATTATGAAGCTTGATAATAAGGGAAGGATCGCGCCCAATACGGATGCTGATCTTGTGGTTTTTGATGATGATATTAACGTCAAGAAGGTGTTTACAAAGGACACCGTGACTGATATAACATTTTAGTAAAAGTATGGATTTGGAATCGAAGGAGAAAGTGATATGTCATCTTTTGGAATTAACGTTTTTGATTTTGGTGCGAAGGGAGACGGTGTAACCGACGATACCGCCGCTATACAGGCTGCCATTAATTTTGCGGCTGAACGGGGAGGAGGAAAGATCCTGTTTCCCTATACCAAGGGAGGATACCGTATAGCATCTCCCGCTATAGAGGAGTTCGATGGAAAGCCCGTTCGAGCGCAACTCGTTATTCCTCCTGGGGAGACCAACATTCAGCTTGAGGGAGAGATGCCTTGCCGTATGATGCACTCATACGTCGTTCGTCCTCTCGAGATGGTAAAGCAGAATTATCTTCCCACCTTGTTTGGAATGATGAGCACACACAATACAAGGATATTCTCTGATTGGGAGGCTCCAGAGGAGCACGATCCCTGCGCGCGTCCGTGGTCAATATTGGCGGCACCCGAGGGAACGCTTCATAAGGGGCGCTTCAGCGTTCGTCAGTTCTCCATTTCAAATCTTGATTTCAGAGTGCCGCTTGATCGCGAAAAAATGTATCCTACTCAGTCAGCGGTAAATCTGCAAAACGTAACGCGCGTTAATATTTCCGATTGTCAGTTCTGCTTGAACGAGATGATAGGAGACGCGGTTCTCGGTAAGGAGCTTCAGCCTAATCCGTGTCACGTTGCGGGACTTATTACATCGGGAGATCAAAATGACAACAACGTTCTTCGGAACGTTTCAGTGCAGGGCTTCAAATATGGCTTCGTGCTTGGTGAGCACGTGGTTGCTGACTATCTCTACGTTCATAATTGCGAGGAGGCTATCACCTTCCACGACTCTTCTCATTTGTCGGTTATAAATCACGTCGTTGCCCAGCATAATACGGTGATACTTTCTTCGGCCACGTCCGCTATTTTTGGTATGCCAAAGGGGCCATGCAATGTTTTGGTCCTGACGGTGGATTTTGAGTGCGGATCGGACCTTAAGCCTGCGGTCTCGCAATTAAAATACGGTGTTTATGATCCCGAGGGACGCTTGCATGGTTCTCTTACGTGGCATAAGCCCGGCGGTAAGCAGATATTTCCCGCAGTGTGTAGCGAGAAATTTGAGATCAAGCATTTTTAATCTACCCATGAATTGTAGGTAGCTATCGGCACCTTTGCAATATCAGTAAACGTCAAGAAGGAAAGCTGAGCTTAGCCAGAGCAATCGATGCTTCACAGGCAAAGATTAACGTGCCGGTTCAGGCAAGACAGCAGTTCGGCAGTAGCGGTGGCGGTGTTACCGTTATCAGTCATGAGGAAGCATAATAGGAAGATCTTTTTGGTTGTGATCAGACCATTTATCTTTAATGAATTAAGCAGGAGATAATCTCCTGCTTTTTCTTTGGTATAACGAAAGGCAGGATAAAATCCTGCCTTTTTTGTGATTAATAATAAAATGTTACAGAGATACCCTAAACATCATAATTATAATAGAACCATATACACAGTTGGAGAATAACAAAACGAGTGCTTATGAAAAAACAATAAGGAGGACGAGCCAATGTTATAATTTATCTAGCAACAAAATTGAAAAAATTAAAAACAAAAATTATCAAACAACAAAAACAAAACCAATTGAAAAGGAGAGAACAAAATGAAAACAAACGTTATTTTTAAGACAATCAGAGAGTTGAAGTCAATGGATGAAAAGAGAGAAGTTCCCGAGTATATCGAGGTCGCGGGCCACAACCCTTGCCCCTGCTGTGGCGGAGACGTTCACGGCGTTGTGTCAACGGAAGGTATCTATCACGTAGAGTGCAAGGCGTGTGGTTACAGGCGTGATAAGAGTTTTTCGTTCTGTAGCCAGGAGCCATCCATTGCAATGGATGAGATCAAATACGATTGGAACCGCGGGTTCCTACTTTCGAGCTTTACTCCCGAGGCACTTTCTGCAATGGGACTCGAGGAAGGTGACTACCTTGCAGTTGACAGCGTTGAAGATCTTGTTCTTCTGGTAGCGTCGAGCAAGAAAGAGATTTGGGATTATTTCTTTTATTCATCAGACGACACATATTATAACATATATGTCGTCAATGACGGAGCTCTTGTTGCTATCGACAAAACAATTTGACAAAACAACACAAATTATTTCGGTATAGCCCTCTCGAGTTTTAGAGAGGGCTATACCCCTTTTTTTCTTTCTTTTTTTACTTTTATTTTGCTATTACGACATTTTCTGATATCTGGGCAAGTCAAATAGCATAATTATAAATGAAAGGGATACAAGGTTGGAGAAGAGAAAACACTTTCTCTATGAAGACATGAAAAACAAAAGAAAAATTAAAGGAGAATAAAACGATGGAGAGGGATGAAGAAAAATGACAGAGGGAGTGTAGAGGGAAACATAACGGTTACTCTGCATGAAATGCTAGAGTAAACGCTTATGTTTCGTGCTTGATTGAATTTTGAACCGCTTTTTATATAAAGAAATTTTGAAACTTAGAAATTTCTTATATAGGAGAGGGCTTGATTTAACCGAGAAGCGCTATGCGCACGGCGGTCCTACCGCGCCGTATATCAGGTGGGGATGCTTCGCTTTAACAGACAATGGCACAAAAATTTCTTTATATAACGGAGGTTAATCATGGGACGTCACAAGTCAACAAAATCGCTTATACAACAGGTCAAGGAAACACTTGACTCCAAGCTTTCAATAGGAGAAAGCAAGTATCTCGCCAAACTTAACGGTACATACACTAATTATATCTTTTCTTGGGAGACGTATCGCAGTTATTTGAAGCACTCGTGCTATTTCATTCGCTGGGTAAAGGAACAGCCTATTGACCCTGTTCTCGGACACAAACCGCGAACACTTGAAGAGTGTAGAAAAGCGGGTTTTGTGGAGAAATGGATTCAATACAACATTGATCGAGGATTATCGAACTACACCGTGAAACTTGAGCTTGCCTCGCTCAGTAAGCTCTACGGTTGTAAAAGCACCGATTTTAACATAAAGACTCATCCAAGGAAGAGAGCAAGCATCAAGCGTAGCCGTCGTAATGACGTTGCGATGGACAAGCACTTTAGTATTACAAAAAACAAAGATCTTATTACATTTTGTCGTTGCACCGGGCTTCGTCGCTCTGAACTTGAGCAGATTCGTGGTACAGATCTTATTGAACACGAAGGTAAGCTTTTCCTTGACGTGCACAAGGGAACTAAGGGAGGGCGTCTTCGTATCAGCGAAATTTGCGGATCAGAAGAGGAACTTGAGACAGTAAAAAGACTTTGTGCTGAAGCTGGTTCAAATAAAATTTTCCCTAACCCTCACACTAATGCGGACATTCATTCGTATCGTGCTGACTATGCTAAAAGAATTTATAACAAGTACAAAAGGGAATACAGCGAGTTTAAGCACGAAAGGCTTATAGTATACAAAAATAAGATTATCGCCTCTTATACAACGAAAAATGGAAGAAGAGACGTTAACAAATTCCCTGAACTTTACAAAACGGAAGGGAACCGCAAAAGAATGCTTCCTGGTTATAGGGATGTATCAAGTGTCTATTACTGTAGAGTTGATAGAAAAGGGGAGTGTTTCGATAGAAAAGCGTTGTTCGCAGCGAGTAGTTCGTTAGGTCATTCAAGGGAATGTTTGGTCGCGGAGCATTATTTATATAGCTAGAAAACACAATATTTTGATGTGCTACATTTGCGTCGTTTTAGAATTCTTCTTTGGCAACGTTTATGAACAAAGCGTTGGCGCTTTGTGTATATTTTATGAATGAAAAAATTTTTTTGCAAAAAAAATTAGTTTTTTAATTTTTAAAAACCTAGTTTTTTCAAGGCTTGCGAGGAATTTTTGAAAAAAAGCTTATATAATAAAGCCTAATTTTTTGAGTAAAAATCATAATTATAGTGTACGGACAAGTAAAAAACCAATTGAAATTTTGTGCAAAATTTATGTTAAAGGAGAGTTTTATGACGAAAGCAAAAAGTCAAAAGATAATTAAAAATACCAAACAACTTCAGGAAGTTAATCAACCTACTGCAGTTGCTAACGAGTGTGTTATTTTAGCAAACGAAAATGACGTCCTGCTTGTTGAGGATGTTCAGCGCATTTTGCGCATTGGCAGAAACAAGGCGTATGAGCTTGTCTCTAGCGGTAGGATTAAGAGCATCAAAATTGGTACAAAAAGAATCATCCCTAAAACATGTTTGATCGAGTTCCTTAAAAATACAAGTTAGAGTGGAATCAATGCTCAAACAAAAAAATTGACAAATTAGCGGCTTTATGGTATAATGATAAAAAAGTCAAGATAACTTGACCACATATTGTTATATTATTGAGGGTGCCATAAGGCCGTTACACTACAAATCTGCGTGTAACGGCCTTTTTTTCCAGTGGGAGAAAAAGAGGGGGTATGAGGTGAAAAAAATACAATTTAAGTTGCCTGTTAGGGAGGGCAGAAGAAGAACAATAGCGATTGACATGAGAAAACACCTCAAAAAATATCCTGATGCAATGAGAGTGTGTGACATAGCCGAAGCACTTTCGTGTAGCAAAAACACGATTTACGAGTGGATCGAAAGCGGAGAGCTCTTTAGCGTTACTATGGGAAGGACTATTATTATTCCCAAAAACACGCTAATCGAGCATTTAATCAATAAAAAATACTATGTTATAAGAACAAAGGAGAATAATTAAAATGAAAAGAATTACAGGTCATCTTGAAAAGAAGAACGGCAAGTACTATGCCGTGATAAATTTGTACGTGGAAGGCAAGCGAAAGCCCAAGTGGATTAACTTGGATCTTGAGGTGAAAAAAGGAAACAAGAGGAAAGCTGATGCTCGTCTTGCAGAGGTCCTTGAGAAGTACAATCAAAACAGATCGTATCTTGTAGAGGCTATGAATCCAAAGGAAAGGGAGGCATATAGGATATCCAATTTATCCATTTTGGAGTTCCTTGCCGAGTGGTTGGAAGGCCATAAATTGAGCATTGCGTCCTTAACGTATGCCAATTATCAAGGTTATTTGAACGGTCGTATTAAAGAATACTTTAGTCAAAACAACATTAAAGTTTGCGATGTTACGGAAGAAACTATTACGGGGTTTTATAATTTCCTTCACGATAAAAATCTGTCTAACAATAGCATCATAAGATACCACAGCTTTATGCATGTAGCATTTGCGTCGCTCATTCCAAAAAAGGTGCTCGTTTGCAACCCTGTGGGGTTGGTGGATAAGCCCAAGCCAGAAAAACCTAGAGTTAACTACTACAACAAAAGAGAGCTGATAAAACTCTTAGAGGTATCGAAGAACACAGATCAGTATCTTATTGTACTCATGGCCGTTTTTTACGGTTTGAGACGCAGTGAGATTATTGGCATTAAGTGGTCGGCAATAGATTTCTCGGACGAAGGAACGATAACTATTAGCCACACTGTAACCCAGAAAAATGGGGAATTGTTCAAAGCGGATGTGAACAAAAATGACTCGTCGTATAGAACTATGCCCCTTTTGCCAAATGTGCGTGAAGCGCTTATTAGAGAGAAAGAAAATCAGCAGAGAATGAAGGGGCTCTTTAACAGTGGGTATTGTTTGGAAGACTCGGAATACGTTTTTGTTGATGCTTTGGGGCATCTAATTAAGCCTGATGACGCAACAAATCACTTTTCTTCCTTTATAGAAAAGAATATGGATAAGAGAATAACGTTGCACGGGCTTCGTCATTCTTGTGCGACTTGTATGCTCACAAGCAAAACACCCATGAAAAACATTCAGGTTTGGCTTGGGCATTCTGATATGGGGACAACTGCCAATACATACAGCCATGTTGACAGTCACAGCATGGATGAAATGGCAAAAACCATTTATGACGTACTTAATGTCGCAGAAAAATAAAAGGACTGAAGCAAAAGCTTCAGTCCTTGATGGCGGAGAGAGGGATTCAAAACCTTAAACAACTTGGTATAATTAAAAAACTTGAACCGTTTCTTTTGAAGGTGTTTTTCTGTATAACAAATTGTATTGCACTCTGAAAAATATGAGCAATATATTTTCGTTTGATATACTTATTGTATTTTTTGTCGAATTATGATATAATTAAATATATTTTATAGTTACTTGCATGTTTGCAAGTCGTTTAAAATTTGTTTCGATAAGATTGAAAGATTGGAGAGAGACCAAATGTTAAGAAAAAGTGAAGTCGTAGAATTATACTTAAAATACGGATTTGAATTGGGTGAAGAAAATGAAAAGAACCTCGTGTTTTTCTCTCAATCCGGATATTTCCAAAATGCGGAAATAGTAATTTTAGATGAAAAAGTTAAAGAAGATAGTATTAATAAAAAGGAAATAGAAGATATTGGCTATTCCGTAAGAGTAAGAAGATATTCTGATATTAATGAGGTACATGATGCACTTTTTAACGGGTTCTTCTCTACCGCTATTTCTAACAAAAAATTCAATCATACATATACTCGGTTTTGTGAGCAACAGAAAAACAAATTAGGTAATAACTACGAATATATAAGTGGGGATTATGTTGAAAATGGTTCTTTGCAGTCTAATAATGTAATAGACCGTATTGTCGAAATTCTTAACAAAGATGATAGACAATTAATCATACTTGAAGCATCAGCTGGTTTTGGAAAAACTTGTACTTCTTTTGAAGTTGTTAAAACTTTGATAGATAAAATACCAACAAAAATCCCGCTTCTTACGGAATTATCAAAAAATCGTAAAGCAAGAGTATTTAGGTATGTTTTGTTATCTGAGATTGATCAAAAATTTCCTTCTTTATCATCAGAATTGGTAACTAGTGAAATAATGGCTGGTCGTATTATTTTGGTTATTGATGGTTTTGACGAATTGTTGTCAAAAGGATCAACAGAGCTAAGTGATTCTGATAAAACAGTCGGTAAAAATGCTCAAACAATGCTTGACACGATTGCTCAATTGATACCCGAAGGTTCAAAAACAAAAATATTACTTACATCAAGAAAAAGTTCAATTTTTGTGGGTGATAATTTTGATAATTGGGTTACACAGTATTTAATAGGGTGTAATATAACTAGATTACAATTATCACAACCATCTTTAAAAGATTGGATTGGAACGAAAAAAATAGAGGTATTAAGAAAAAATAATATTAATTTAAATAATATTCTCAATCCAGTTTTATTGACTATACTTAGAAATGATTCATTAGAAGAATTCGAAAGCAAATATACAAGTAACGAAAGATTAATTGAACAGTATTTGGAGGTTTTGCTTCAAAGAGAAAAGACAAGACAGTCTCTTCCTTTATCAGTAGAGGAACAGCTGTTTATAATGAGAGGGTTATCGGCAGAAATGGTTAAATTGGATATAACGGCCGATGATGTTGATCTTATAAAATTGATACTGACAGACGTAGTTTCCACAAAAATAGATGATTACTTAAATCGTTATGACACATTGGGGGATTCATCAGAAACTAAACCAACAGAAGTAGAATTTATAAATAAACTTTCACAGCATGCCTTGCTGGATCGCATTTCTATGCAAAACAATCAAATTGGATTTATTAACGATTTTATTTTTGGCTTAATGATAGCTCAATCAGCTTTAAAAGGACAATTATCAGTTAACGAATTAAGTGGGAAGTATATTGATATTGCTACTACTGCATTTTCTGCTCATGATTTTGATAAGCGCAAAGAGTTATATGATTTAATTACACCATCATTATCCAAAGAATCTGCTCAACGCCAAATAGGAGTTTCGTTAAATTTACTTGGAACAATAGCTGGGAAATATGAAAATGAATATTTTGATGGTATGCTTTTTGGAAAAAACATATCGATTGTAGACGACAATATATTTAACAATTGTATATTCTCCGACTGTGTATTTGATACTTGTAATATTAATGTTAAAGCGTTTAAAACATGTCAATTTTATAATTGTTCATTTTATAATAATTCATTTGAAGGAAGAGAAGATGTCGACTGCGAATTAACTTTCCTTGCTTGTACAGGTCATGAACAATTTGCGTCATTGGCTTACTTTGATAAAAAAAGCAATTTACCGGATAATTCAATTGATTATGAGCGTGTTATATTAGAGCAATTTTGGAAGCCCGGCTATTACAGGGCAGAACCAAACCGCTCTTTCCAAGCATTGTTCAAGGGAGTGCCTAACAGTGATAGAGCTAAACTTGTTGATGCTATTGAACTGTTAGTTAAAAAGGGAATCTTAATTAAAAGAATTCGTGTGTATGAGTTGAATGTTGAAAAAATTGATAGTATCAAAAGTATCATTGGTAGATAAAATGGGGGATTTATGATGTCAATAGATAAAGATTTTTTAGAAAAACAAATTGGAGCAATATCCCCAGCAATAGCACATGAATTAGAACGAGAAATATCACAAAAATTTGACAAATGTGGTATATTTTATAGGATTTTTTCTCGATGCAAAAGTGCTGCATCAACTGTTGAAAAACTAACAAAAAAAGAAGAAGAATACAAAAAAAAGAATAAAAAGATGCAAGATTTGCTTGGAGTTAGAGTAGCACTTTATTTTAAAGATGATATTGATTTATGTATAAAAATAATTGAAAACTGTTTTAACACAGTGGAAATAGTAAGAGATGAGGAGAAAAGCGAGGAATTTAGTCCTATGCGACTTAATATGGTGTGTAAAATGCCTGATTCTATCATTTCTTCCTTTTCGTCAGAAATTTGGGAGTTTCCCATTGATAAAACATTTGAAATACAGATTCGAACAATATTTTCGGAGGGGTGGCACGAAGTAGAACATGATTTGAGATATAAGCATAAGAGCGATTGGAAAGCACATATAGATTTGTCACGTAACTTAAATGGTATTTTTGCAACATTAGAGACATGTGATTGGGCGATACTTAATGTCTTGGATCAACTAGCATATCAAAAATATAAAGCCAAAGATTGGGATGCAATGCTTCGTAATCACCTTAGAATACGTATGGATAATAGCAATCTTTCAGATAAAATAATAAAATTATTTAATGAAGATATTAACTTGGCCAAAGAGTTCTTTAAGGTTGACAGAAAAAGGTTGTTATTATATTTAAGTAATCCATCTATGCGATTTGTACCAAAAAAACTGGACAATATAGTTTTTTTAATCAATGAGTTAATTATTAAGAATCCCAAATTATCAGAAATAGTACCGACAACTATTAAGAATCTTGTTAGAAAAATGGATGATTAATGAAGATTACATAAGGAAAATAAGCTTTGCTTGCAAGGCTTATTTTTCTTATACGGTGATATAATATTGTTTAATCGTGTGTTAGATTTTACTTGATAAGGAGGATTCATATGATAGTTCCCAAAGATTTTAATGTTGTTTCTAGAGAAAAAACGGAGTTTTTGCTTGCAACAAAAACTCCGTAAATGGCGGAGAGAGAGGGATTCGAACCCTCGTGGGATTGCTCCCAAACGCATTTCGAGTGCGCCCCGTTATGACCACTTCGATATCTCTCCGTAGTATTAAATTGTAAAGAAATTTGAAAGGAAACTGAAAGATGGACTTTGTAAAATCTGCACACAAAATTCAAAAAAATCCAGATTTCACCGCAGTTTGAAAGGAGAGAAGTGTGACGACATTGAAACTCTTTCGAGTCAGCCCCGTTATGACCACTTCGATATCTCTCCATAGTAATGATGCACAAGTGTGCATCATTACTATGGAGCTTGATGAGACGAGGCTCAATGAGCTTTGCTCATTGAATCCACTTCGCATACCCCACCCGAAGATCGACAAGCTCGCTTGTCAGGCGCAGGGTGTGGGTATCCTCGCCATAGGCGAAATATCTCTCCATGATGCATACTGTACATATTTAATGATACTGTCTTTTTAACAGCTCCCACATTATATCATACCTTTGAGCGAATTGCAAGACTTTTTTTAAAAAAGAGGCAAAAATCTTGATAAATAGGCGCAAGAGTGATATAATTCTCTTATACAGATCGTCAAAAAATTTGGAGGCAGAAATGCGAGAAATAAATGTTCTTCTTATAGCCGATGCACTTGAGCGTCTTTCAATCTCGGCAAACATTCATCTTCCTTGCGACATAAGGTGTGCGCTTGAGGATAGCCGTGCTCACGAGAGCAGCCATCTTGCCGCCGAGGTGCTTGACAGCATTATTGAAAATTACAGGCTTGCCGAGAGTGAGAGCATGCCTATCTGTCAGGATACGGGAATGGCGTGCGTTTTTCTTGAGGTAGGTCAGGATGTTCACCTTGTGGGCGGCTCGCTTGCTGATGCCGTTAACGAAGGTGTTCGCCGCGGATATGAAAAGGGTTTTTTGAGAAAATCTGTTGTACGCGACCCAATTCGTCGGGGAAATACGGGCGATAACACGCCGGCGATGATATATACAGACATAGTTCCGGGCGATAGTGTGAGGATAACCCTTGCGCCAAAGGGCTTTGGAAGTGAAAATATGAGTGCTATCAGGATGCTCAAGCCCTCGGACGGACTGGAGGGAATAAAGCGCTTCGTGCTTGACACCGTTCTTGCGGCAGGTCCTAATCCTTGCCCACCAATAGTTGTAGGCGTTGGCATTGGCGGCACATTTGACAAGGCGGCGCTTCTTGCAAAAAAGGCGCTTCTGCGCCCTATTGATGAGCGCAATTCCGATGAATTCTATGCTTCTCTTGAGCGCGAGCTTCTTGCCGAGATAAATGCGCTTGGCATAGGCCCGCAGGGCTTCGGAGGGGCAACAACAGCGCTCGGGCTTAACATCGAGACTATGCCAACGCACATTGCGGGAATGCCCTGTGCTGTTAATATCAACTGCCATGTAACAAGGCACGAAAGCGAGGTGCTTTGATATGCCGAGAAGGATAACACTTCCTCTGACTGAGGAGACGGCGCGCTCACTCACCGTCGGGGAGAGCGTTCTGCTCACGGGATACATATATACCGCGCGTGACGAGGGGCATAAGAGAATGTGTGCCTCGCTGGCTCGCGGCGAGGAGCTTCCCTTTGACACACGGGACGCAACTGTATATTATGTTGGACCTACCCCCGCTCGCGAGGGACAGGTCATAGGCTCGGCGGGTCCCACAACAAGTTGCAGAATGGACGCATATTCGCCCACGCTTCTCTCGGTTGGAGTTCGCGGAATGATAGGGAAGGGCGAGCGCAGCGATGAGGTAATAGATGCGATAAAGCGCTATTCGGGTGTTTATTTCGGTGCTATCGGAGGTGCGGGCGCACTCATTTCAAGGTGCGTTAAATCAGCGGAGCTTATCGCCTATGAGGACCTTGGTACCGAGGCGCT
This sequence comes from Eubacteriales bacterium, assembly GCA_045656985.1. Lineage (GTDB taxonomy): Bacteria > Bacillota > Clostridia > Oscillospirales > CAG-272 > HGM12713. The sequence continues at coordinate 33,374 of JAZOSH010000076.1, forward strand.
CCGCAGACTCTATGTCGAAGATATGCCACTTGTGGTGGTGATTGACTGCGAGGGAAGAGACCTCTATCGCCAGCGTCAAAGTTGACAAATTCTCAAAAAGTGGTATAATATTACGGTAAGGTATTTTTCTTTATGCTTTAAGGAGCTTTATTATGAAAAGAAACACAAAGACCGAAACATCAATGAATATAATTATCGTTGGCTGTGGCAAGATAGGACAGAATCTTGCGGAACAGCTCAATGAAAAGGGAAATAACATAACTGTTGTTGACACATCGCCTCAAAAGGTCAGCGAGGTGTCTACCCGTTGCGACTGCCTTGGCGTTGTTGGTAACGGAGCTACACATGCAACGCTTTCGGAGGCGGGCATCGAGAATGCCGACCTTCTTATTGCTGTGACAGGCTCTGATGAGCTTAATATTCTTTGCTGTCTTATCGCAAAGAAATCAAGCGATTGCCAGACTATAGCGCGCGTTAAAAATCCCGAATACAGCAGTGAAACAGAGTATCTCAAAGATGAGCTTGGCCTTGCGATGGTGATAAATCCGCAGTATGCAACTGCTGAGGAGATAGCTCGTGTTCTGCGTTTCCCCTCTGCTATAAAGATAGACACCTTTGCGGGCGGAAAGGTGGAGCTCGTTAAGTTCCGTCTGCCCGAGACCAGCCCTCTTGTCGGCTTGACTGTTCGTGAGGTCGTCTCAAAGCTTCATTGTGATGTCCTTATATGTACAATTGAGCGAGGAGACGAGGCGTATATCGCAAGTGCCGACTTTACCTTTGAGGGAAAGGATGTCATTTCGCTTGTTTCAACACCGAAGAATGCCGTATCCTTCTTCAGAAAGATAGCCTACAGTGCACATTCGGTCAAGGATGTCATAATCGCGGGCGGCGGAGACACTGCAAACTATCTTACAAGTCTTCTGCTCCGTGACGGAATTGCCGTCAAGATAATAGAAAAGAGTGCAGAGGTGTGCGACGAGCTTTGTGAAAGCTTCCCTTCTGCGACGGTGATTCACGGAAATGCAGGCGATCAGGAGACCCTTATAGAGGAAGGAATAGACAAGGCAGGTGCCTTTGTTGCCCTTACAAATCTTGATGAAGAGAATATTCTTATTTCACTCTATGCAAGAAGCATCGGTCGTGGAAAGCTTGTCACAAAGATAAACCGCTTTGATTTCTCCGATGTTGTTTCTCACCTTGACCTTGACTCAATAGTATATCCGAAGAACATTACTGCCGATATCATCGTGCGTTATGTTCGTGCCATGAAGAACTCAATGGGTAGCAATGTTGAGACACTTTACAATATAATCAAGGGTAAGATAGAGGCGGCGGAGTTTATCGTGAGAGAGGAATCAGAGGTCACGGGAGTACCGCTTGCCCAGCTTGAATTCAAGGAAAATATCCTCGTTGCCTCGATCCTGCGTGGCAAGAAGGTCATTATCCCGAGAGGTAATGACGAGATAAGGCTTGGTGACAGAGTTGTCATCGTTTCGGGAGCTGTGGCTCTGCACGACATCACTGATGTTTTGAGGTAATGGTATGAATTACAGAATGATAATTCACACTCTCGGCAGAATGCTGATGTTTGAGGCGGTATTTCTGCTCGCCCCATCGATAACGTCACTTGTTTATTCCGAGTGGCGCTCACTCTGGGCTTTCCTTGCGACGGCGCTTATCTGTACCGCTGTTGGCGTTCTGTGTAGCTTCAAAAGCCCAAGGAACAAAACTCTTCGGGCGAGAGACGGCTTTGTTATCGTTTCGCTAAGCTGGATATTTTTGAGTCTTTTTGGCTCCTTACCTTTTCTGTTCAGTGGGGTTATAAATAACTTTGTAGATGCCCTCTTTGAAACAACCTCGGGATTTTCTACAACCGGTGCTACTATTTTTGCCGATGTTGAGGTGCTTCCTCGAGCGATAATTATGTGGCGAAGTGTCACTCACTGGGTCGGAGGAATGGGCGTGCTTGTGTTTGTTATGGCATTTCTGCCCCTTGGTGGCGGTCAGAATATGCATATAATGAAGGCGGAGAGCCCCGGTCCCTCTGTTTCAAAGCTTGTTCCGAGGGTGAGAACAACGGCGCTTTTGCTTTATTCAATTTACGGCGTGCTCACACTTGTTCAATTCATTCTTCTGCTTTTTGGCGATATGGATGTGTTTTATGCTGTCGTTACAGCACTTGCAACGGCAGGCACGGGTGGCTTTGGCTTCCTTAATGACAGTATGGCAAGCTTTTCAAGCTATATACAGATAGTTATTGCCGTCTTTATGCTGATATTCTCAATAAATTTCAACTCTTATTTCCTTGTTTTGAGAGGAAGATTTAAGGAGTTCTTCACCGAGGAGGTAAGGGCATTTCTGATAATGGTCGGCGTTTGTGTAGCACTCATTGCATTTGATATAAGAGGAATGTATTCAAGCTTTGGAGAGGGGCTAAAGCATGCCTTATTCAATGTCTCGGCAATCGTTTCAACAACGGGCTTTACAAGCGCAGATTTTGACCTTTGGCCCACACTTTCAAAGACTCTTATAGTGATACTTATGTTTATAGGTGCCTGCGCGGGAAGTACGGGTGGTGGCATCAAGATGTCAAGAATTCTTATTATTGTCAAGACTATGGTCAGAGAGCTTGGCGCGGCGATCCGTCCCAAGCAGATAAAGAAGATACGCGTTGATGGGGATATACAGGACGCAAGTGTTGTGAGCTCGGTCTGCGGATATATGTTCTGCTTTGTTTCGGTGTTCGTTGTGTCACTCGTGCTTATTTCGCTTGATGGGGCAGACCTTGTTACAAACTTTACCGCTGTTACTGCTGCAATAGGCAACATTGGTCCCGGACTCTCAAAGGTAGGCCCTGTAATGAATTTTGGATTCTTCTCTCCACTTTCAAAGCTTGTGCTTATTTTTGATATGCTTGCGGGCAGACTTGAGTTTTTCCCGATGCTACTTCTCTTTGTTCCGTCGGTCTGGAAAAAATAAAGACAACAAATATCTATCCACCGCGACAGCTTTTGCCGCGGTGGATATTTCTTTTGCAGCATCTGTCACATAATTTGTGAAAACGCTTGACAAGTTGCATCTTTTGTGTTAAAATACATAGGTCAAATACGGAGGCATATCGAAGTGGTCATAACGAGGCGGTCTTGAAAACCGTTTGGGCGAAAGCCCACGGGGGTTCGAATCCCTCTGCCTCCGCCAAACAAATAAAGGCTATCGCAACGCGATAGCCTTTATTTGTTTAGTGAAGCTCTGCGATGAAGAACCCCGCTATTCGCTTTGCGAATAGCAAGCCCCGAGCAAGGGAGTGCATTAAACCAGGATAAACTTTAGCGAGGGGAGGGTTCAGAATCCCTCTGCCTTTATTTGTTTAGTGAAGCTCTACGATGAAGAAGCCCGCTATTCGCTTTGCGACAATCAAAGCAAAATATAAGCTCCATCAAATAATGATGGAGCTTTTTGTATTTTTGATATTTTACGGCTCGCCCTCACGCCATGTTTCGGGGTCAAACGAGGGATACTGTAGCCAGCTTCCTGTAATTCTGTTGTCATACCACGCGGAATTTGCATAACCAACCTTCGTTGATACCGCCTCATAGTGTCCCTCCGAATTTTTCTGAAGCACAGTTTGGTATATCGGATATATCGGCTTACCTATGGGCGTCACGGGATTACCGGTATCACCAAGCTCTTCGCTTGTTGTGTAGAGATAATATGTATCTGAAACTCCGTCGGGGAAGTAAAGAATAAAGGAAACATTTGCCGTATTTGTATTAAAGTAATTATTTATGTCACTGCTTTCCCAGAAGTCCATACTTCCAAGAGTGTCTGATGACGAGAACCAACCTGCGTTTGAACGGTCCTCAATCTCATTGTTGATATACGAATCCGGAGAATTAAGACCGAGCTCGGTAACAGAGCCGTTGCTGTTCGTTTTTTTACCGTTAAGGATGTTTTCAATAAGCATCCTGTGGTTTTCACCCAGCTGGTTGTCATCGGGAAGCACATCGGAGCCCTCCCAAGGGAATATGTTAAGTGAGAGATGCGTGAAGGAGTGCGTTGCCTCTCCGTTGGCGTAATCCCAAGTTGCCAGCGTGCCTCCTATCGTGAGCGACAGCGCAAGGATAAGCAGAATGAGCAAAAGAATAGTCCTTCTCATAGTGCGCCTTATTCCTCTTCATCGGCCGATATGTCGTCGGCGGATGGCTCTGTGTCGGTGGATTCTTCGGACAATTTCGTCTCGGGCTCAACGATGCCAAGCTCAATGAGTCTTATGTTCTTTTCTTTAGCAAGACTTTTCTCAATAATGGGAATAGCCACGAGTGCGAACAATACCAGCAGTATGCAGAGATAGCCCGCAGGGGACTGCATAAAGGATACAAAGCTTCCTGCGAAGGGAATTCTCTGTCCCGTATATATGCCACGCATCTGGCTGTAGTAAACAGGCAGGGTGTCGGGGTAGCCAACGGCATCTCCCTGAAGCGTGAATTTGCGGCAGTCGGGGTGGTATATATTCGGCTCCTCTATCGCTACTATTCTGTGTATGATAAACTCGCCCTCGTACTCGTACATTACGATGTCATAGAGCTCAAGCTCATATTCATGGGGAATGTGGTGGGTAACGATTATATCAAAGGTCTGTATCTGGTCTGTAAGACCGTTTTCCTGAATGTATGTGTTTTTATCGTGCGCATAGGACATAGAAGCGCTCTGTACCACCTTCAGTGACGGAATGCCATTCGGTGACTTGTATTCTGTCGCGTTCATATAAAGCGAGAAGATAAAGACGGCGCAAACTATAAGCAGCAAAGCCGCCGAAGCTATTTTGTCAACTATCTTGAGTGCTTTAGAGCTCTGCTTGTCCTTGAGATATTCAGTTGTTATCCTGTCATCCTCTGCTCCAAGCTGTATGAGTCTCTTGTACAACCTGTAAATATATGCAAGCATTGTCGTGCACAGTGCAGTAAGCAGTGTAAACACTATAAAGCAAAGGACAAAGACATATATTTCAAAATGTGACATTATTGCCTCGCTTGATTACGGCTTTAGCGCCCAAAGGAGATTGGGCGCTAAAGCGATATCTGTTATTCAGTAAAATTACGGAGTGGTAGTAGTCTCGCTTACAACGATTGCAATGGAGCCCGAGTGGAGCGAAGACTTGAATGCGGTATACTCATCGGGAGTAGAAAGTGTGATAGTTCCGTTGAGCGAAATGAGGTTTGCAAGCTCTGCTCCGGTAATGGTTACAGTGTTAGTAGCAGTGCCGCTGTTGAGTACTTGAGTGGTTGTATCTATAACAAAGATAGGTTTGCTGTTATAGTTCCAGTTATCTGTCAAAGAAAGAGTATACTGCATGGGGATCTGTGCAACATCTGCTGCGGGAGTGTACTTAAAGGTGATCTCGCCTGTAATTATAAGCTCTGCAACATGGTTGTTGTCTGCGTCGTCAATAGTGATAGCAAGTGTGTTGCTGTCAACAGTGATCTTACCCTTTGCAAGACCTTCCACCTTTTCGGTGATCTTGGTCACCTCGTCAAGATAAGCCTCGCCCTTGGTAGCCGTTCCGTTTGCGTAGTTCCATGTAGCATAAACTCCGCCGATGGTGACGATAAGTGCCAAAGCGATAAGAATGGTTAATTTTTTCATAGCTGTATAGCCTCCTTGATTGTCTTTTCTATTGGGCGATGCCCTTGTGAATATATTTTAGCACTATTTTTTGTGAAATTCAATAGTTTTGTGAATTTTTTTTGCCTATTTTACGAAATAAATTGCACAGTATCTGAAAAATGATCGAAATAAGTTATATTTAAAATAGAGCCCACACTTTTTTGAAGCATGAGCTCTATATTCTTTCATTATGCAGTTGCCTTTACCGTCCGTTTGTTTTTTATAAAGTAGGGGATATAGGGCAGAGCGTGGATAACGAGGTATATGAGGTATACTAAAATTACCGAGAGCCAGTCGGGCGTTGCCGCACCGAGAGGGGCAAAGAAGAAGGACTCAAGCTTGAAGAACATATAGTCCGAGTCAATGCGGGAGAAGTTTACAAGATTCGCAAGAATAGAGACCGATAAGGCAGGCATAGCGGGGAGCAGAAGGTCATACCAGCGGTGTGCCTTTTTATAAGTGTGGTAGCCCGACTTTATCATGACTATAGTACAGAAAACAAGCGAGCCGTGATACAGGAAGGTGTGAAAGCCTGCAAAGGATATGCAAGAATAATTTCCGAGAATATTTGCAGGATATATGAAGTTGATAGCTCCGCCAAGCAGACCAAGGGAGCAACAATAGCCGCACGCCGCATAGCGCACACGCTCCTTGCCCCAGATAGCGAAGGGCAAAGCATACATAAAGACACTACAGGGATAGAGAGGAAGAACGCCTGTCCATTCAAAGCTTACTACTGCCCCTGAAAGGGATTCCCATGTTATTTTTGATATTTCAAGTATAACGAGCGATATCCATAATACTGCAAGTATCTTGCGAATGGTCTCCTCGCTCCTTTTTGAGACGGCGCGTGCAAGGAATACTATCGCCAGCGCGCAAACAATGGCAAAAACGATATGAAGCGGAGAGAAAAGAGTTCCCGCTATCTCGTTGGCAGGCGGAAGAAAATCCTTGTGTGTAAAAAAGTTTTCAATAAGTCCCGAGAGTGTCGTCATTATGTCACTTCCTTTTCTGAAACAGTATTGTAAAAATTATGATAGCACAAAGCAATGCATCTGTCAAGTAATGGTGCAAAAAAGAGGGAGCTATGCTCCCTCTCGATCGTTAGTAATATCGCCGTTTCCGCTTACCGGAATAACTTCACCGAGATAGGTGGGCTTTGGCTTTATGAGTGCAAGAGCAAAGTCCTTTACTCTTGCAAGCACCTCTCGCGCATCTCGCACTATCTGCCCCGAGTAGTCGCGAATGTCTGCCGAGACGCCGTATGCCTCAATTCCCAGAGCCGTTGCGATATACAGGGCTCTTTTCAGGTGATAGCTTTGTGTTACAATAATTATTTTATCAGCACCGAAGATTTCCTTTGCTCGGTAGATGCTTTCATAGGTTGAAAAACCGGCGTGGTCCATGAAAATGTTCTCTGACGGTACGCCTGCCGTGGTTGCGAATGCTTTCATGGTTCCAACCTCGTTATATTCCTTTTGCCCGTGGTCGCCGCTCATCAGAAGCTTCCGAGAGGCAGACGAAAAATAGAGGTCTATTGCCGTTGTCAGTCGGTCGGCAAGCATGTCACTTGGTGTTCCGTCGTGCTTTACAAGACAACCCAGCACAAGGATGCAGTCAACATCCTCAAGCTCTGTGGCTTCACTCGGTGTAAGTGTTCTTGCGTCTCCGTGTGTGACCATGGCTATGTTTATTCCCGCCACCAGCGCACTACCGATAATAACAAGTGAAAGGCAGATGCAAACGAGTGACTTAAATGTTTCCTTTTTCATTTTTATCCTCCTTGTATAGAGCGCGCAGAGCCTTGAAGCGCTCCTTTGTGGCAGAGTCTATTCTGTATGAGTCACAAATTTTTTGTATCGCGCGTCCTGCTATATTATAGCTGAAGGGCTTTGATGCGAGATAGTCATGCGTTTGTTTTGGTTCATAGACAGCAAGATAGGAAAGAAGCCACGCCTCTGCCATGATTACATAATATTCGCTGTCCTCGTGGAAGAGTTGAATGAGGCGCGCGGTTGCACCCTTTTCTTTTACAAGCGTTGGCATAAAGAGGACATAACCCCAGCGACGCGCAAAGGGAAGGGGGCTTTTTACATATTTTTGCGCTCTTGAAAGTGCTGACCCAAAGCTCGGAGTGCCGCCAAGAAACTGTGTGAGCTGGTCAACATGCCACCAGTCGTTAAGCTTGTCAAAATTTGCTTCAATAAAATCAAGTCGTGCCTCAACACTGGGCAAGAGGGCAAGCGAGACCTGAAAATATGTGCGGTGATATTTCTGCTCGTCAAGTATTATAGGGGCAAGGCAGGATACATCTGCGCGGCGCGCGATAAGTCGGCGGTTGAGCCTGTCAAGGTCGGCAGTTTTATAGCTCATCGGCAGAGCTGAAAATTCCTTTTTTATCTCATCAAGCGTCACGGTAGAGCCTCCTTTTTGTATGTAAAATAATTATAACTCATTTGATTGCTTCTTTCAATGGGGCGAAAAATTTTCGTTGAGTTTACCAAAAGAAAAAGTCACATTTTGGTAAAGTGTACAAAAAAGCTTAAAAGGAGCTAATTCTGTTTACAAAAAAAAAGTGATGTGGTATAATGATTTGAATGATTATCGCGCTATGAAGCGTAAAAAGCTTATATAAGGAGAAGATAATATGAAAAAATTTTTAGCATTGTTGCTCGTACTTCTTTTTCTCGTCTCGGCTATCGGATGTACTCCCAATATGCCCCCTGTTGATAAAGAGTCCGACTCTGATCCCGTAAGTGTTACCGATCCCGTTGACAGTGATCCTGCCGACAGCGATCCTGTGGAGAGCGATCCCATTGAGATCAAGGAGGGCGGAATAACTCTTTCTGACGAGTTCAGCTTCGTTGCCCGCAACGATGATGACAAAATAAAATTTGAGGCTGATTTTACAATGATTTGCGATGTTGATTCAGAATATCTCAGAGTTGACAACGGTATCAATTATGTAAGCTATCTCGCTCCTCAGATCGAGGTTGGCGGTGCTGCTGTTATTGAGAATAACGAGCTCTTTCGTCTTCCCTCGTCTGTTGTAAACAGCACCGGGAATCCTGACATAAAGAAGTATGCTGACAACTCCGCAGGAGCAACCGTTCGCTTCGCTACCACTGCGGGCAGAATAAAGATAAAGGCAAAGTTCTCTGATAAGTATACATCGGTTATAACAGCCGGAAGAGGTTCTTACGGTATCGAGGTCTTCGTTGGCTCGGGCACCGACAGACAGTATGTTTACTCAAATGTGCTCCGTCCAAAGCTCGACGCTATGGCAGATCTTAATTTTGAGAGAGAGTATTCGCTTCCCAGCGGTTACAAGGAAGTGCTTATCCTTCTTCCTCAGGGCGCTACCGTTGATTCCTTTGAGATAGGCTTTACAAACATCTATGACGGAATCGCTGTTCCGCTTGAGCGTGACCTTGCTCCCGTTGTATTCTATGGCTCGAAGATCACACAGGGTATCTCAGCGACAAAGCCCGGCACATCCTATACAAACCTTGTTTCGCGTATGCTTAATGCAGATGCCATCAACCTCGGCTTTATTGGCGAGGTAAAGGGCGAGAAGGCCATCGCTGAGTACATCGCAAGCCTTGATGAGATCTCGGCATTTGTTATGGAATTTGATAATGCGGCATCTATTGAGGATCTCAAGGCTAACCACTATAACTTCTACAAGACAGTAAGAGATGCTCATTCCGACATTCCGATCATCATTATGTCCGACCCCTGCTTCTCTGACAAGCAGATCAAGGAGGCAACAGAGAGAGTTCAGATAATTTCTGACACATACAACAAGGCTCTTGAGGCGGGCGACACTAATATATACTTCCTTGACGGAAGAAGCTCACTCCCTTATGCCGGTGACCTTGCAGAGCTTCTTACTACCGATAACGAGTGTCCGAGCGATACAGGTATGTACTTTATCGCAGCTGCGGTATACGACATAATCAAGAGCGCTTACACTCCCGATTTTGCTAAGAGCGGTGTAGACAGAAAGCCCGGTGACCCCAATTACCTTGAGCTTAACCCCATCGCAGCAGATGATGATGTTTCGGCATTTTCGTATACAAAGGTTTCAGATATAGATTCTAAGTATGTTGACAGCACCAAAAACGGTGTTACATATCTTAAGTTTAACACACCGCAGTTTGAGCTTGCCGGAGTTAAGGCTCTCAAGACTCCTAATTCAAAGAGTGACTTCATCCGTATTGAAGAGTCAAGAGCAAATGAGTTCTTCAATACTCTTCTCGATGGAGCAAACTACAGATCCCTTGTCTATCAGACATCCGGCGGAACACTTCGTTTCTGCACAAATGCCGATGAGATAGTTATTAAGGCAAAGCTTACCGACTGGTCAACAGAGGGCAAGCATATGGCTGCAAGTAACTATGCAAGCTTCAGTGTATATGTTGGAACGGGTACAGAGAGAGAATTCGTTGAAATGGTAAGTGCTAGCTCGCTTAATGCGACAGTTAAGCTTCCTGAGGGATATAAAGAGGTCATGATCGACTTCCCGCTCTACTCGGGAGTTAAGAATCTCTCTATCGGCTTTAAGTCTGGTGATGAGATCGCGGCTCCCACAGAGAGAGATATGAAGCAGATCTGCTTCTACGGTTCTTCTATCACTCAGGGTTGTAGCGCATCCCGTTCGGGTCTCCACTATCCCAATATCGTAACAAGAATGCTCAATGCCGATAACAAGGGTCTCGGATTCTCGGGATCGGCTCGCGGCGAGCAGATCATGGCTGAGTATATTGCGTCTCTTGATCTTTCGATCTTCGTAATGGACTATGACGAGAACAGTAGTGCGGCAGAACTCAAACAGAACCACTATAACTTCTATAAGACGATTCGTGAAGCTAATCCCGATCTTCCCATCCTTATGCTTACCTGTCCTAAGTTCACAGAGCAGTGGAACTCCGACGATAGTGCAAGAGTAAAGGTTATCCGTGATACCTACGAGAAGGCGATCAAGGAAGGCGATACAAATATCTATATCTTTGAGGCAAGCGGATACTTCCCGCATCAGTCTACAATGCCCGATATTTATGCGGCAGACATGATCCATCCGAACACCATGGCTATGTACTACATGGCAAAGGCCGTATATGAGAATATTTGCGATATTCTTGCAGAGTAATCAAACATTTAATGCCGCCCGTGCAAACGGGCGGTATTTTGCTGAATACGATTTTTACAAATATGTTATAATTGCAATATCTCACACTATTTTTGCACATTATGCATTAAAATGGTCAAGATGAAATGATATAATGAACTTATCGTACTATATTAAAAGGAGAAAACAATGAAAAGAATTTTAGCATTGCTTTTGAGTGTATTGTTAGTACTCTCTCTTGTGGCTTGCGGCGACACAACAGATAATGACGCGGACAGTGACCTGCCGGCGGATAGTGAGAGTGAAAAAGAGAGCTTGAAGGACGAGGAGGAAACATCTGTGCTTCGAAATAGAATAAAGCTTACGGATAGCTTTTCCTTTGTTGCGAGAAGCGACATTGACATGATAAAAAAAGACGCAGAATTTATAAAGATCTCCGATATAGATGAACAATACCTTCGCAAAGAAGACGGATATATTTATGTCAGCTGTGAAGCGCCCGTGTTTGAGGTTATAGATGCCGGCAGAAGCGGAAGCATTCGGTTTGCTACCACCGCAGACTCAATAGTGGTAAAGGGAAGCTTTACCGATTATTATGTGTCAGCTACCACCGTTGACAGAGCCGTTTTCGGTGTTGATGTTTACGAGGGCTCGGGAACTGACAGAGTCTGGGTAAACAGAAAGCTCCAGAAATTCACGGGAGCTTCGCTTGCCGAGACCGCAACGCTCGCAGGCGGCTATAACGAGGTGCTTATAAATCTTCCTGTATTTTCAAAGACAGCTTCTTTTGAGATAGGATTTTTGCATGATTATGACGGAATCGCGCTCCCTTCTGCGCGCGATCACGCTCCCGTGGTTTTCTTCGGCTCGGAGATAACGCAGGGCGCATCGGCATCCCGACCGGGTGATGCTTATGCAAACCTCGCATCAAGAATGCTTAATGTTGATGCGATAAATCTCGGCGGGTATGCTGTTGATGAGGCAAAGGAATATATTTCCTCGCTTGGAGAGGTATCTGCCTTTGTTATAGAGCTTGACAGGGGCTTTGATATTGAGGAGCTTCGCACCGAGCATTATAGCTTTTATGAAGCCGTAAGGGAGAAATATCCCGATGCTCCCATTGTATTTATTACCGATCCCGTCTTTACCGAGGCACAGGCAGAGGCGGCAACAGAGAGAGTCGGTATTATAGCAGAAAGCTGTATTCGTGCGGCAGAGGCCGGTGACAATAAGATATATCTTCTCAACGGCAAGGATATTTTCCCGATGTTCGAAGAGCTTGCAGATCTTGCTACCTCTGACCTTGAAACACCTAATGACCTCGGTCATTACTATCTTGCGCTTGCCGTTTACGATATACTTAACAGTGCCTTCACACCCGATTCTGAGAAGCACGGAACAGAGCGTCTTGCAGGTCTTGGCGACAGAATAGATTTTGCCAAGAGGAGCGATAACTCGGCTATTATGGAGGGTGAGTATATAAAGGTCAGCGATGTTGACAGTGCTTATGTAAAATCAACACGAAACGGCGTCACTCTTCTTAACTATGATCTGCCCCAGTTCGAGCTTGGCGGAATAAATGACCCTGCGAATAACGACGGAAAGTTCTACAGACTTGACATAAACAACAGGGATGCGTATTCAAAGGAAGTGTATGCATGGCAGACTGTAGATGGTCTTGCATATAATACCTCGGGTGGAACTATCCGCTTCCGTACCAATGCCGAGGAAATAGTTATCAAGTCTGTAATGAAGCACACAGACCTTTATCCGCATATGAGTGTGCTTGGAGAGTCAGGATTTGATGTTTATGTTGGCACGGGAACAGACAAGGTGCTTTGCGGCACTGTAGCTGCAAACCGTACTGCAGACAGAAGAACCTTTGAGGGAACCGTGGCGCTTGGTGAGGGATATAAGGAGGTCACTATAGAGCTTCCGCTTTACAATGGTCCAACATCGCTTATGATAGGCTTTACAGATGAAAATGCCGAGATAGCTGCACCACTCGCGCGCGATTACGATGCTCCCATTGTATTCTATGCGGGTTCTGTAACACAGGGCTGCGCTGCAACCCGTCCGGGACTTTCTTATCCGAATATGATTTGCCGTATGCTTAATGCCGACTGCAAGAACCTTGCCTTCTCGGGCTCGGGACGCGGTGAGCAGATAATGGCTGAATATATAGCATCGCTCGAAATGACGGCATTTGTCAGTGAGTATGATGACAACAGCTCAATACCCGAGCTTCGCCAGAATCATTATAATTTCTATAAGACGATACGCGAGGCACAGCCCGATCTCCCGATAATCATTCTTTCTCACCCTGTTTACACCCGTGTTCCTAATGCGGAGGAAACAGAAAGAGCTGCTATTATCCGTGAGACATACACAAGGGCTATTGCCGAGGGCGATAAGAATGTGTATTTCATTGAGCCTATGGACTTTTATCCGATGCTCTATATTGCCGATATTCATGCAATAGATTTTGCCCATCCCACAGACACAGGCTTCTATTACATGGCAAAGGCGGTTTACGAGCTCCTTGATGATATCCTTGCAAAGTAAATAATTTAAAGGCTTGACTCAAAATGAGTCAAGCCTTTTTTATTCCTTTGGTATGCTTATTGCAGAAAAGCCAAGCTGCTTTGCGAGGGAAATATTGTCCTCTGTTGGCACTGACTCAAACGAGAGAATGATCGGCTTTGCCGACGCGCGTGCGCTCTTTGCGATACTTTTCAGCAGAGTTGAAAGAGCATCAAGCTCAAGCTCGCTCGGTTCTTCCTTTTCAAAGGGAAGAATGTCTTTGTGCTTCACCACCGTATAATCTCCAAGGGGGATAAGGTTATCGGCACAAATTGCTGCGGCAGGTGTGTCTATGATAACGCCAAGCTCTATTTTTGAAAATTCGCGTTGCTCTCGAGATAGCTCCTCGGCACATTCGGTCGCAAGCGAGGCGAGTGCGGCATCTCCTCTTGCGGCAAGAGAGAGCCTTCCGTAAACGGCGGCACGCATAACGGCGCGTAGCTGCCGTTTAAGTGTTTCATCGTGCTTTACATATACCGACTCTTGCGAATCTCCTTCGGAGCGCAGCTTGCTTATCCTTGTGCCGAGGCTACATTTAAATGCCCTTATGTTTACCTTTTTGTCCCTGAATGTCTCGCCAAGCGCACGGTAGACCTCAAAAAGAGTTTCCTCGTCGGGCGGTGCAAGCTCACGCAGATAGAGACATTCACTGCCAACAAGCCCTATTCCGTCGCATACGGTGGATGCCTCCCGTAAAGCGGAGAAGATGTCGTCGGGCTCGAGGTAAAGGGTCAGCTCGTCTCGGTCTGTAATTTGTCGGGGGGTGCCCTTGTGCTCTGTATATCTCTCTACCGTCTCGAGCGACGGCTCAATATAAAGCGCACCGCGTGCCGAGTCAATTATAGCGTTTCTTCCGGAGATCTCCTCTGTTATATCACTGCGGGTGAAAACAGCAGGAATTCCAAGTGCGCGCACAAGTCTCTCGGCTGAGCTATCCTGCCAGGAAACATCGGCAAGTACACCGAGAAGGTGTGTGCGGTGGAAATATATGTCGGAGGGCAGGGGATAGCGCGAAAGAAGAATGTAGTCCTCCCCATCATCAGAGCTTTCTTTTTCATGTCCACGAAGATTGTCCGAAAGCCTTGAGATAAGGTCGCGCATCTCTCCCTGTACCTCTGCGAGAAAACCCTTGTGAGACTCTCTTGAGAGAAAATATTCAAGTGTTAAGGAAAGAGCATCCTCGGCACTTTTTCCCGCCTCAATAAAGGCGCGCGCACAAAGCACGGTGAAGTCACTTGAAAGTAATTCTGCTTCAAGCAAAAATGGAAATGATGCTCGCTCGCCAAGCTCTGCCGAGAGCTCTCTGTATATTGCCCGAAGCTCCTCAAGGCTAACTTTCATTGCTTCCTCAAGGCGAAATAGCTCTCTTTTGGGCTCGCCTGCAGGAGAGAAGGCAAAGACAGGCTTTGGTGCAAGATATTTTGTTTTTCCCGCCGCACTTCCGCGCCCGTTGCCCTGTCCTGTAAGTGTTAAGGGTCTCTCACATACTGTTTTGTGCATCTTTTTCCTCCAAGGCTTCGTTTATATATATTTTGAAATAAAAGGGAGCAAAATATTCAATAAGCTCTCTCTCCATCCAATTTATTTTTGGGGCGACTGCATAAGACAATTTTTTTGCGGTGTGAGGTTTATAATTATCGTGATGGGAGGGATAAAATGGAGCAAACTGTATACATAGACCTTCTGTTTCTGATAAATTTCAGTATGGACTTTCTCTGCTTTTTTCTTGCTTCGCGAATACTTTCGTGGCGTATAAGTCTACCTCGTACACTCATGGCGGCTGTCGTTGGCGGGATTTATTCGTCGGCGGCGCTGTTTTTGCCAAAGCTTTACTTTTTGTCGTTTGTTATTGATGTCGCGGTGAGCTTTTTTATGGTGCTCATCGTTACACTTGGACGAAGATTTGCCGATATAATACTCTCTTGGGTAGTTTTTTTTGCCGTTTCCATGGCCCTTGGCGGCTTCATGACAGCAATATTCAATCTGCTCAATAAGGCAGGGCTTGGCGGAGCTGACCCGTCGGGCGAGGAGGGAATATCGGTCTGGCTTTTTCTTCTTATCGCTCTTGTAAGTGGGGCAATAACGCTTTTCTCGGGGCGCTTTTTCAGAAAAAAGGCGGCAACGCGCACCGCAAGGGTGACTGTAAGCTACTGCGGCAGAAGTATTGTGCTTGAGGGGCTCGTTGACAGCGGAAATTTTCTGCGTGAGCCGATAAGTGCACGACTCTGCGTGGTTGCAGACAGAGGCGTGCTCTCGGGCTTTCTTCCAAGCGAGCTACTCTCTGCATCAGGCAATGCGGTGCATATTGATATACTCTCGCCCGAGCATGCAAAAAGCGTTCGTCTTGTTCCAACAAGGAGCGCAACGGGGGAGGGAGTTCTTCTTGCGATAAGGCCCGATAAAATGTACATTGATGTTGGTAAGGGTGAGGTTTCTGTTGACGCTATGCTTGCGATAAGCACGCTTGGCGGCGGTGAGAGAAGCGCTCTTGTGCCTGCAGAGCTTATAGAATAGGGGGATTTTATGATAGGATTTTTGAGAGGTATTTGGTGCCGTGTGCTTTTGTTCTTTCGACGGCGCGGCATATATTATATAAACGGCCCCGAGGTGCTTCCTGCGCCTCTTTCAAAGGAGGAGGAGCGCAAGGTGATAGCCCTTCTGGATGTTGACGAGGGGGCAAGACAGCGACTCATAGAGCATAATTTGCGACTTGTGGTATATATTGCCAAGCGCTTTGAAAACACGGGAACGGGACTTGAGGACCTTATATCTATAGGAACGATAGGCCTTATTAAGGCGATAAACACCTTCCGTGCCGACAAAAACATCAAGCTTGCTACATATGCCTCGCGATGCATAGAAAATGAGATACTTATGTATATCCGCAAATACTCGGGCGCACGCAACGAGATATCTATTGATGAGCCGCTGAATACCGATCTTGACGGCAACGAGCTACTTCTTTCCGATGTGCTCGGCAGTGATGAGGAGAGCATTTCCTTTGAAATAGAGCAGCTTGAGGAGAGGGTTGTCATTCGCCGTGCGGTAGCCGCCCTTGAGACAAGGGAGAGGGAGATAATTGAGCTTCGTTACGGGATGCGCGGGGATAGGGAGCTGACACAAAAGGAGGTTGCTGACAGGCTTGGCATCTCGCAGTCATATATCTCGCGCCTTGAGAAGAAGATCATAGCGCGACTTCGTGACGAGATAGCGGCTAAACTATAAAATGAAAAAAATTTCAAAAAACACTTGCAAAATCAAAAATAGTGTGATATAATACCTCTGTTCGTGAACCGATGTCAAAGAACATCGAGATTAATTAAGCGAGGAGAAATTAAAATGAAGACAGACATTCAGCCTAAATACGAAGAGTGCGTAATCAAGTGCGCATGCGGCGAAACAGTAACAACAAAGTCCACAAAGGGCGGCGAGATCAGAGTAGAAATCTGCTCCAAGTGCCATCCCTTCTTTACAGGTAAGCAGAAGTTCGTTGATGCGGGCGGACGCGTTGACAAGTTCAAGAAGAGACTTGCAAGCTCTGGCAAATAATAGGCCGAGAGGACTTTCAGAAAAAGAGGCTGTTGCGTTACGCAACAGCCTCATTTTTCTTTTTGGAGGTGAATATATGAAGGAACAAAATATAGAGATGTCGCGTGCTGCCCTTGTTGGCATCGTGACAAGAGACGAGAGCGCCGAGGAGGTAGAAAGCTCACTTGACGAGCTTGCGCGCCTTGCCGATACGGCGGGTGCAGAGAGCGTGGTGAGACTTGTGCAAAACAAGGAGACACCCGATCCCCGAACCATGATAGGAAGCGGAAAGGTGGCAGAGCTTGCCATGCTTTGCGAGACCAATGGCGTTGATATCGTTATTTTTGACTGTGATCTCTCGCCTTCACAGATAAGAAATCTTGAGGACGCGATGACGGGCGAGGTTAGAGTGATTGACCGCTCAATGCTCATTCTGGATATCTTCGCACTTCACGCCGTTACAGGTGAGGGAAAGCTTCAGGTAGAGCTTGCACAGCTCAAATATACCGCACCGAGACTTTACGGAAAGGGAACAGAGCTCTCAAGGCTTGGCGGCGGTATCGGTACACGAGGCCCCGGAGAGTCAAAGCTTGAGACCGATAAGAGACATATAAACAGACGGATCCACGCTCTTGAGGAGCAGATAGCGGAGCTTGAAAAGAATCGCAGGACCATGCGTGCCGCAAGAGACAGAAGCGGACTTCAGAAGATCGCGATAGTGGGATACACTAATGCAGGAAAGTCAACACTTCTCAACCGTCTTACTGATGCGGGAATTCTTGCAGAGGACAAGCTTTTTGCAACGCTTGATCCAACCACGCGTAAGTTTGAGCTTCCCTCGGGCGAGAGTGTGCTTCTCACCGATACGGTAGGATTTATCAAGAAGCTTCCTCACCATCTTGTAAAGGCATTCCGTTCAACACTTGAGGAGGCGTGCTATGCCGACATTCTTATGATAGTTATAGATGCCTCTGACCCTGAAAGTCCCGCGCAGACCGAGGTGACACTTGATCTGCTTGAGGAGCTTGGCGCGGGTGGAAAGGAAATGCTTTTTGTGTACAACAAGTGCGACAAGGGAATTTACGAGTTTGGCAGAGTAGGACAGCCTGCGAGAGAAAATGTGGTTTATATGTCCGCACTCACAGGTCAGGGAACAGAGCTTCTTGTGGCAAAGCTTGAGGAGCTTTTGCTTGCTGCGAAGCGTTCTGTGGTATTCACCATTCCCAATAGTGAGGCGGGCGCACTCAATACCCTTTACAAGAACGCGACTGTTCAGGATGTTGAATACGGTGCCGAGGCAATAAAGGTGACTGCCCTTGCCGACGCAAAAACGATAGGAATGCTCCGTAAATATACCGATATTCCCGAGGAGAAAGAGGAGTATTGAAAAAGAGCAGATAGTAACTACTATCTGCTCTTTTATGCTTTATATTTTTGTCGTTTCCAACAAAGCTTCCCGATACATATTTTTATTGGTCAAATATATATCATAGTCATCAGATATTTCCCACAAAAAATCGAAATATTCTGATAGTGCTATGAAAAAGTTATTGGCTTGAGATGGAGTTGAAACTTTCTGATGCTCGACTCTCATTTCAAAAGCGTTCATTCCGCGTTCTGAGCCAACACAATGTAGATAAGGTTCAATATAAGCTACATTGTCAACTATAAGTATTGTAGAATTCATTTCATATGGACACATTTTTAGATGAATTTTACCTGGATATTCCTCTTCTAGTTCTTCATAGCCCTCGAGTGCTGCTTCTAATTTTCGTTTTACCCAAGGGGAACTGTCAATTTTTTGAACCAACTCGGAAAGCGGTATTTCCTTTAAGCACTCTGTAAGATTTTTGCTTTTTATTTTGGTAAGAGACACATCTCCCGCAGTGATGTAACTGCCCATTTTGCTATATGGATTTGCAAGTAATATATTTACGATACCATCACGGCGTAGACAAGCTTCTACTTCTTCAAAGAATCTTGAAGACATTGGATTTAGGTAGGAATTTCCGCTATGAGCCATTAAACGAATACTTTTTGCGTTTTCAAGGTCAGCTTTTTTGCTTGAGTTGCGTTCATCATTGTCACTACGGAGAAACAAATTAGTTATTCCACTGTTGGAATAGTGTTGAGAAAGAATAGTGCGTCGTTCTGATTTGACAATATAATCAAAAATGAAACATTGTATTTTTTCTTCAAAATCACTGTCATTTTCAAACTCATAGTAAATTCCTGGGTGAGCCCCATCTGCGCAAAAATCATCAAGAAATTTGGTTACTTTTTTGTATTGAACATAGTCATTGTTGTCTTCGTTAATTTGTTCAATTACTTTTTTATGCATGAACTTT
Source organism: Eubacteriales bacterium (assembly GCA_045656985.1). Classification (GTDB taxonomy): domain Bacteria; phylum Bacillota; class Clostridia; order Oscillospirales; family CAG-272; genus HGM12713. Next base: position 52,628 of record JAZOSH010000076.1, read on the forward strand.
ATTGATGGTTTTCCTGTTTTTTTCCAAGAGTCATAAGCTAGTTTGAATTCCGTTTCTGTACCTGATTCGCAAGGAAGTCCTGTTAATTTATCTTGTTCACCAGTAGGAGTGCCAAAACGCTTCCACAAGATTCCTATATACAGATCATATCCGGCGGGAGATGGTGTAAGTGATTGAGGAAGCCCCATCTCTACGGTTGATGAAGAATGTTCCCAAAGAAATGGGTCCAAGTGAATGCCATAAGATTGACCTAACATTTTGTTTAGATTGTTTATGCTTTTTTCACATATTAGGCGTTGTTGTTTAACATCATTTGGAGAGGAAATAAATATTTTAATTATTTTTTTTGTTTTGCCCATCTTTGTTTTTATCCTTTGTCATCATTTTTTATTTCTCGCTCTATTTTATTAATTAGTATCTTTTCAGCGAATTTTGGGTTACTCCAATTTTTCCATTTTTCATATATATCAATGTCAAAAATATTTCCAAGGATTTTATATTCTCCTATTTTTTTGTTTAATGTTGTGTACACAAGACCCGTGCTTGAAACAAAAAAATATCCGTTTGCTCGGTTCTCATAGGGGACATATTCAAAGTCTAGCCTATTATCAATGTAGTGTTCAATTTCTTTTCCTCTAGTGACAAATTCCTTTTTTGTGCAGCAAAAATCCGAGTCATTTTTTATAAGGTTAAATGGCCAAAACTGATATAAGCTCCAGGTTTTTATGTTGTGTAACAAAAGAGTATCTGCAATTTGTTCTAAATAATTTGAATTTCTTTTTGAAAACAATGTATGAACCACTAATTTTGGGAAGTGATTAGCCGCAAAAGTAAAGTTTTCCATAAAAGTTTCAAGTTTTTTTTGTGAATACCTCTGAAAAACAGGCATATCTGGCACATCATCTAACGAGGTTGATAATTGATCTATCTTAGAAGCGCAACTCAAAAATGCTGATCTGTTTAACCAAATTAAAGAAGAATCTACTCCCCAATAACATGTTTTGTTTGTGTCGGTTAGCAAGGAATAAAAGTCTTCATAGAAAAAAGGATCACATCCGGAAAAAGAAATCATGTTAGGACTAAATTCATTGGCACGAGCTAATATGTCTTTCCATAAAGAAAGGGTGCCGCTTCCTTTTTTATCAAAAGGAATGAAGCAAAAGGAACAATTATTTAAGCACACATCGTTGAAATTAAATATGATTCGAGGTATTTTTTTCATAGAGCATCTCTTTTTAAAATATTAATTATTTGATAAAAATTTTCAACTTCAAAGTCAGCGTAAACATTTGTTTTTTTATTTATTAAAAACGACATGTTGGCAAGTGAAAAAATTCCTTCATCAGCTATTGAATCGCCAATTGCGATAATATTTTCTTTTGCTATATTATGTTCTTTTATATACAAATTTGCACTCAAATATTTATCTACACAACGACAAACATTGTTGTTCCACTTTTGAATAATTCCATTGTTTATAGAAATGGTGCTTCCATAAAATTTACGAAAGCCTAATTTTTTTGAAAAAAAATCAAGTACAAACGAGGCATTACCAGAAAGCACAAGAACCTCAATTTTATTAGCTGATGCAAAAGAAAAAAAATCATGCACCCCTTCTGTTAACGGAATTGAACCTAAGGTAGTAAATATATCTGTTACCTTTATACCTTCAAGCATGGAAAATCGGTGTATAAGGGCATCCCTTCCATTAATTTTTCCTGATTGGTATCTACTATTTATGGCTGCACTTTCTTTTCCTTGTCCTACCAGATCGCATAAAGCATCTAGGACATCAGTTGATGTTATAGTACCATCGAAATCGCATAAAATAAGTTTAGTTTTCATAGGCAATATATTCGTTATAAAAATGTTTAAGATAGTCCATGCAGTTTACATTTGGTAAGTCGCAAGGATTTATCCACATATATTGGCAATGTTCTCTCGGGTTAATGGTTATAGGAGAGTGTTCGTCTTTAATAGTACAGCTTACCACGAGCTGTATGTCTTTGCGATCAGGAAGCTGTTCGCGATTAACATATACGCTCAAGGGAGAAGTTATTTTCTCAATTTCCAACCCGGTTTCTTCCTTTACTTCCCGTATTATAGTTTCGTTTATATCTTCATGTAATAACATTTTGCCACCAGGAATATCCCAAAACAAAGGTTTATATTTATTTGATGACGCGCGTTGAAGGATTAGTGTTTCACCATTTCCGTTAAGAAAAAAAGCGTGTACTGCAAAGTAATTTGTAATATAAGGTTCTTTTTTCATTACATTTAAGCCTTTCAAAGAAAAATATACTCTACAACTATAGTATATCATTCTAAAAAAAAAAAGTCAACTTATAAACTAATTTGTTAGAAGGAATTTTTGAAATAGGATAGATCTATTGACATAATGCTATCTAGTATGGTAAAATTTTAAAAAATAGGAGGTGAGCTTGTGGCACAAATGAGCTATACGACCGTCAGGCGCGAGGCGTCAGACGAGTTTGAGGAAAAGCGCTCGGTCTTTATCGGACACGCAAGGCATATAGATTGCGAGAACGATGCGCTTGAGTTTATAAAGGCCAAGAAAAAAGAATACTACGATGCGCGCCACAATGTCTATGCCTATGTGCTTGAGGGCGGAAATATCATGCGCTATTCCGATGACGGAGAGCCG
>JAZOSH010000077.1:0-20743 GCA_045656985.1 Eubacteriales bacterium
CCTGTGTAAACTGTATCGCCATCCTTAAGACCAACGGGAGCGATGATGTAGCTCTTGTCGCCTGCCTCATTCTGAAGAAGTGCGATGTATGCGCTTCTGTTAGGATCGTACTCGATACCGATAACAGTTGCGGGAGCCTCATTCGTTCTCTTAAAGTCGATAATTCTGTACTTAATCTTGTTTCCACCGCCGTGGTGACGAACGGTGATTCTGCCGTAGCTGTTACGTCCGGCATGCTTCTTCTTAATAACCGTGAGGGACTTTTCGGGAGTAAACTTTGTGATCTCCTCGAAGGTCGGAACCGACATGTGTCTTCTCGACGGTGTCGTAGGATTATACTTCTTTGTAGGCATTCTTCTTTACCTCCTACATTAGTTAAGACCGTCGAAGAACTCAATGGTCTTGGAATCGGACTTAAGTGTTACTATAGCCTTCTTCCACTCGGACTTGTATCCGAAGTGAACACCGGTTCTCGTGGGCTTCTTCTTCATTGAAATTGTGTTGACCTTCTCAACCTTTACATTGAACATTGTCTCAACCGCCTTTGCGATCTCAGGCTTTGTTGCGTCATTTCTAACCTTGAAGGTGTATCTCTTATCGCCGACTCTGTCCATGCTTGCTTCCGTGATAACGGGAGCGATGATGATATCCTGTACCATTTTCATTATGCATAAACCTCCTCAAGCTTTTCGATAGCTGCCTTTGTCATGATGACCTTTTCAGCCTTGAGCACCTCATAAACATTGATAGTGCTGTAAAGTGTTGTTGTTGTCTTAGGAATATTGGAGCAGCTCTTGATAACATACTTATCAATCTCAGGAAGAACTACGAGAGCGCTCTGTGCAACCTTTGCGGTTCTTTCCTTGTAAGTTCTCTTACCTGTCTCCTCAAATACCTTGAGAGTGTCGTTATCCTTATATCTTACAACGACATCCTTCTTGCAGCCGAGTGCGTCAAACATCTTGACCATCTCTGCGGTCTTGAAGCTGTCAAGCTTGATCTCATCAACAACGATGAGCTCACCTGCTGCTACCTTTGCAGAAAGCGCACTGAAGAGTGCAACTCTCTTTGTCTTCTTGTTCATATCAAGTCTGTAATCTCTGGGCTTCGGACCAAGAGCAACACCACCGTGTGTCCACTGAGGTGCGCGTGTCGAACCCTGACGAGCTCTACCTGTACCCTTCTGTCTCCAGGGCTTCTTTCCGCCACCGGAAACCTCGGTACGAGTGAGAGTGGACTGTGTGCCCTGTCTCTGATTTGCGAGATACATTCTCACTGCGGCGTGGAGGACCTTCTCGTTGACTTCTGCACCGAATATAACATCAGAGAGAGTCATTTCTCCAACTTCCTTACCAGTCATATCCATTACTTTAATGTTTGGCATTCTGTTTTTCCTCCTTCCGCTTATGCTTTAACCGAATCGCGGATGAATACTATGCCGTCCTTGGCACCGGGAATGGCACCCTTGATGGCGATAAGATTCTTTTCGGAATCGATCTTCACTACCTTGAGATTAAGAACAGTTACCTGCTCATTACCGTACTGACCTGCCATCTTCTTATTCTTGAAGATTCTTGCGGGGTCAATAACACCCATTGAACCGGGCTGACGGTGAATAGGACCTGTACCGTGAGTCATTCTGAGAATGTGGTTGCCCCATCTCTTAACTGCACCGGTGTATCCGCGACCCTTTGTCATACCTGTAACATCGACCTTCTCGCCTGCGGCGAAGGTATCGGCTGTAATGACATCGCCTACATTAATTGCCGAGCAATCATCAAGACGGAATTCCTTAAGGTGCTTCTTAACGGATGTTCCTGCCTTCTCAAAATGTCCCTTCTGGGGCTTTGTCGCCTTGTTTTCCTTGGCGTCAATGAAACCGAGCTGAACTGCATCATAGCCATCGGTCTCCTTGGTCTTCTTCTGCGCTACTACGCAGGGACCTGCTTCGATTACCGTTACCGGTATTACATTTCCGATCTCATCAAAGATCTGTGTCATACCGACTTTTCTTCCGATAATTCCTTTTTTCATTTTTTCCTCCTGTAAATTATTGGTTGACGCTTGTATTTACCTTTCGGCAACGCCAACATGACTTACAAGGTTGCCGACCTGCTTTCGCATCGGCTGTTATCCTTGTTTGGTATTGCGGATGTGGTGCTTGATTATATCTTCCACTCCATCTCAACACCGGCGGGAAGCTCAATGTTCATGAGAGCGTCTACAACCTTCTGTGTAGGCTTCATAATATCAATGAGTCTCTTGTGAGTACGCATCTCAAACTGCTCACGGCTGTCCTTGTACTTGTGGACTGCGCGAAGGATAGTAACTATCTCCTTCTCCGTGGGAAGCGGGATGGGACCCGAAACCTCAGCGCCGTTTCTCTTTGCTACCTCAACGATCTTCTCTGCTGCTGCATCGATGATTGTGTGATCGTAGCTCTTGAGTCTTACTCTGATTCTCTCTTTAACTGCCACTTTGTTTTGCCTCCTTGTAATATTTTCGCTTGCCGCATGCCTGAGAGTGCACACGGTCTTGCGTTTTTCTTGCAGGGACGCTCCTTGACACCGCTCCGTGTGTTTCTTGCCTGCCCACTAAAAAACCGAAATCAGCCCTGCATCAGCACCTGCCTGACCGACCCGGGTAGCGCAACATTCAAGCACACCGTTTGGAGCACCTGTTAGGGATTGCTGTCGCCCGATTAAAACGGACATACTCCACGAAAATTACCTGTGACGCGGCTTTGCGCGCACAGCAACCTCTCGCTTCAACGCATATCAAGCTCCGTTATTATACCATACTTTCATTATTTTTGCAATATGTGAATGTATAGCAAAAAGGAGAATTATCACACTTTTTCGTCTACTTTTTTATACAACATAAACAAAAACAGCGATATTTTAGCCATTTTAAGGCTAAAATATCGCATTAAAGATCACTTTTCTTTCCTTTTGTGTTGTTTTTTACTCAAAATCAACCCTCAAAACTGAAATTTTGAAAAAAACCGATCATTTTTTTACACTTTAAGGAAAACACTCAGCGTTTTGAAATAGTTCAAAGGATGCTGAACGAATATACATAATATCCCATACGCGTGCGCCTATATAAATAATGTAGAGAAATTTGCAAATATTGCGCAAGCAGCAATACCGATCGTGGTAGGTAAAATGGCGGCAAGAAGTGTCCAATACCAGCTTCCCGTCTCCTTTCTAACAGTCATGAGGGTGGTTGAGCAAGGCCAATGCAAGAGCGAAAAAAGTATCACACTGCCCGCTGTCACCCAAGTCCAGCCATTTGCAACAAAGAGCTCCTTCATCTGCATAACACTACCAAGATCAACAATAGTTCCCTCCGCCATATAAGCCATGATAATAATGGGTATCACTATCTCGTTCGCAGGCAGACCGAGTATAAAGGCTATAAGAATAACTCCGTCAAGTCCGAGAAAGCGTGCAAAAGGATCAAGAAGATCGGCAGATGCCCGAAGCAGGCTTACATCTCCTACCGAAATATTTGCCATTAGCCATATCACAGCACCTGCGGGAGCCGCCACCGCAGCTGCTCTGCCGAGCACGAACAAGGTCCTATCAAAAAGAGAGCGAACAATGACACGCGCTACCTGCGGTGTACGGTATGGCGGCATCTCAAGTGTGAATGAAGACGGAACCCCACGCAGTAAAGTTTTTGAAAGCAGTTTAGTTACGCCGAAAGTGGCAAATATTCCTATCAGTATAACGCCTGTCAACACAAGCGACGCAACTATCCCCGAGCCAACGCCCGTCGTGCCTATAAAGAACATGGTAATTATTGAAATAAGCATCGGGAAGCGCCCGTTGCACGGCACAAAGCTATTTGTCAGAATAGCTAGCAGTCTTTCTCTCGGAGAATCGATTATTCTGCACCCCACAACGCCCGCCGCGTTGCAACCAAAGCCCATACACATAGTGAGAGCTTGTTTTCCGCAGGCATTACAGCGTGCGAAGGGTTTATCAAGGTTGTAGGCAATGCGCGGCAGATAACCCGAGTCCTCAAGCAGAGTGAAAAGAGGAAAGAAGATCGCCATTGGCGGCAACATTACCGACACCACCCACGCGAGCACTCGGTATGCGCCAAGCACAACTATTCCGTGAAGCCAATCGGGCGCACCAAGGCGTATAAAGAGCGCAGTGAGCATATCCTGCACACGAAAGAGCACCGACGAAAGCCATGCCGACGGATAATTTGCTGCAGTTATAGTTATCCAGAAAATGAGAGAAAGCAGAACTATCATGATAGGATATGCAGTAAGGCGGCCTGTAAGTATTCGATCAAGCCTGCGATCGGAAGCATCATACTCTTTTCTCTCATAACTAACAACACCTCGGCAGAGCTCTTCAGCACACTTTACAACTGTTCCGGCTGTCATCCCCTCCACCCTGTCTGTATCAATGTTCCGTGACATAAGATATTCTTTTGCACGGGAAAGTGCATTTTTCATCTCGCCGTCGGCGTTAATAAATGATGAAAGTCTGTTTTTGAGTCCCTCATCACCTCCAAGCAAACGAAGCGCTATCCAGCGTGCCCGTCTCTTGTCGCAGAGAGAGCGTTCAAGCGGCGGCACAAGCCCCTCAACTGCCTCCTCGATCTCGTCGGGATATCGCAGCGAAAAAACCCCTCTTTCTTCATTCGGCAGAGCATCAAGCACCGACAAAAGTGCAGAAAGAGTCCTCTTTTTCCTTGCTATTACTCCCACAACAGGAACACCAAGCCGCTTCGACAAGAGTTCAAGGTCAATATTTATACCTTTCTTTCTCGCCTCATCAAGCAGATTAACGCATACCACCGTGCGAGGTGACACCTCAAGTATCTGCAAAGCGAGATTCATATTTCTCTCAAGGCAGGTAGCATCACAGACCACAACAACAGCATCGGGAGAGCCAAAGCAAATGAAGTCCCTTGCCACCTCCTCCTCTGCCGAATGAGCCATAAGAGAATAAGTACCGGGAATATCAACAATGGTGTAGAAAATTTTTTCACTGCGACAATATCCGCGAGCACTTGTGACCGTTTTCCCCGGCCAGTTGCCCGTATGCTGATTCATACCTGTAAGAGCATTAAAAACCGTGCTTTTTCCGACATTTGGATTTCCTGCGAGAGCTATTATCCTCTCACCGTCGCACTTTTTTCTTTGCAAGGAAGGTTCCTGCAGTGCGTGGCTACCTACAGAGCCTTTTGTCAATCCCATTGATCCCTCCCCACCGCACTGACGGCAATTTTTCTTCCGTCCTCGGCACGAATAGCTATCACTGCCCCGCGAATGAGATATGCCGAAGGGTCGCCCGCGGGACTCTTGCCCACACATTCAAGCTTGGTACCCTCTGCAAGTCCAAGATCATAAAGACGGCGCCGCATCGTGCCCGAGGTCTTGACCTCAGTAATAAGTGCCCTCTCGCCAACGCAAAGTCTGTCAAGTGTCAAAGCTGTATCCATATATTTTTACCTCGTGTCTCAAAATAAAAAGTCCTTCACACCTATATATTATTCGACACGAAGCGATTTTGCCAAAGCAAAAAAGCAGACAAGGGCGCCCACTGTGTGAGCGCCCTTGTCTATCTATCTTAAACGATTTCTCGTTTTATTCCGTTTTGGACTTTATATCTATATATCAAATCCTCATTTGCGGGATAGAAATCTTGCCTGCGGCTTACTTTGCATAGTCTACCGCGCGGCTTTCTCTGATAATGTTGATCTTTATCTGTCCGGGGTACTTGACCTCTTCCTGGATCTTCGCCGCCATCTCGCGTGCGATGAGCTTCATTCCGTCGTCATTTACCTCCTCGGGCTTGACCATGACTCTTATCTCACGGCCCGCCTGAACAGCATATGCTTTATCAACTCCGCCAAATCCCTTGGCGATCTCCTCGATCTTCTCGAGTCGCTTGATGTAATTTTCAAGGTCCTCTCGTCTTGCTCCAGGGCGTGCCGCAGAAATTGCGTCTGCTGCCTGGACTATGACCGCGATAATCGTCTTCGCCTCAACATCTCCGTGATGCGCCTCTATCGCGTGGATGACCTCTCTGCTCTCCTTAAATCTCTTTGCAAGATTTACGCCAAGCTCTACATGCGAGCCCTCCATCTCGTGTGTCTGCGCCTTACCGATATCATGGAGAAGTCCTGCGCGCTTTGCAAGCGTGCTGTCAACTCCAAGCTCGTCAGCTATCATACCCGAAATAAGAGCGACCTCAATTGAATGCTTAAGAACATTCTGTCCGTAGCTGGTTCTGAATTTGAGTCTACCGAGCATTCTTACAAGCTCGGGGTTGATACCGTGAATACCTACATCAAAGGTTGCACGCTCTCCCGCCTGCTTGATGGTAGCCTCAACCTCCTTTGCCGCCTTTTCAACGGTCTCCTCAATTCTTGAAGGATGGATTCTTCCGTCAGAAATGAGCTTTTCAAGGGCAATTCTTGCTGTTTCTCGTCTTACGGGATCAAAGCCCGAAAGTGTAATAGCCTCGGGTGTATCGTCAATGATAAGCTCAATGCCCGTAAGCTTTTCAAGCATCTGAATGTTTCTTCCCTCTCTACCGATTATTCTACCCTTCATATCCTCGTTGGGCAATGCCACAACCGATATAGTAGACTCGGCAACATGATCTGCCGCGCATCTCTGAATAGCGAGAGAGATAATGTTCTTTGCCTTGTCATCAGCCTCTTCCTTAAACTGCGCCTCAAGCTCGTCAAGTCTCTGTGCAAGCTCGTGCTTGACCTCGGATTCAACTCTTGAGATAAGCTCTTCCTTGGCCTCCGAAGCGGAAATTCCCGAGATATTCTCAAGTATCTTGAGCTCCTTCTGGAAAAGCTCGTTTATCTGCTCGCGGAGATTATCGTTTTCCTTGAGCTTCTTATCAAGCTGCTCGTTCTTCTTTTCAAGAGCTTCGGTCTTCTTATCAAGATTTTCTTCCTTCTGGACAAGTCTGCGTTCCTGGCGGGAAATCTCGCCACGGCGCTCCTTCATTTCCTTTTCGGCTTCATTTCTCTGGCGCAAGATCTCTTCCTTTGCGCTGATGAGAGCTTCCTTCTTTGCGGTTTCAGCTTCCTTTTCTGCCTCCTGCTTGATCCTTGCCGCCTCAAGCTTTGCCGAGCCTATCTTCTTCTCTGCGCCCATCTTACGGATAAGAATTCCGAGAGCGATTCCGACAACAAGGCAAACAGCACCTGCCGCAGCAACTATCAACCATTCTGTAAGTCCCATATAGCACCTCCTTTTCTTTGTTTTGTGTTTTTTCGTTAATTTGTAATATATCGCATAAATTGATAACACTATCGCATTATATGAACATACATATATATTTTACTAAATAATGTAGGAAATGTCAAGGGATTTAGTAAAAAAAACACCGTTTTTCTTTATATCAAACGGCTTTTTTACTACCGAAAATCCGCAAAATACGGCACATTTTAAATAAGAAAAGCCCGAGGGCAGTTTTAACCCTCGGGTATCCTATTGCACAAAGAAAGCCCACCCAACCGTGTGAACGAGAATAGAGAACCCTGCATGTGCTGGGCGGTGTCCTATCAGTCGCTTTACTGCTCCCAGCGTCCTCGATTCCCAGTCGGGACAAGTCAACCGAGTGGGAGGAGGGAGGTCTGCAAACCACGACCGAAACTCTTTCGGACTCCTTTTTCTATTTGTAGGTTTTTATGCTCATTCATCACGCATTTGGCAGGCATTTTGCCTTTATTTTGCTTTTTTAGTTATCAGACTGCTCTTCCTCTGCGTCGTAGTCTATCTCCTGCGAGAAGAGGTCATCAAAATAGTCGGCAACATTGTCAAACTCATCGTCATCGTCAATAGAAACGAGCATCTCCTCTCCGTCCTCCATGACCGACTTAAGTATCGTGTACTCGCAGAACTCTCCGCTATCTCCACCCTCTGCGGGTATCATTGCGTAGTATCTTGCACCATTGTACTCACACTGACCGATAAGCTCAAACTCAAGCTCGTTTCCATCCTCATCGGTAAGTGTATAATATTCATTGCTCATATTTTCTTCCATGGTCTTTCTCCTTTTTGTATGTTTTTTCTTGATTATATTTTATCCTATATTTGCCTCTGTGTCAACAGTTTTTTGTATCTCTCGGGCAAAATAAATTCAAGCAAAATCAAGCATTTCCGACAAAATGTAGTTGCTTACAAAAAAACCTCTATCAGTAAAGCGACAGCACCCTCCGTCAAGAGAGATATAACCGCTGTCACGGTAGTGCAAAAGCATTGGAAATCTTGAGGTAAGCTCCTCACCAAACAAGGAAGAAAACTCCGAGAAAGGAATGCCGCGTACCGTACGCATACGGAGCATCACATATTCAAGCATCCTCTCCTCACCAGTTATTCTTTCCCTCTCACTCTCGGCAAATTCACCGCGCGCGAAGCTTACAATATTTGGTTCTGTAGCAAAGCGCTCACCACCAAAGTATGAGTGAGCGGCCGCACCAAATCCGAGGTAATCGTTGCCAAGCCAATATCGCATATTGTGTCTTGATTCTCTACCCAAAAGCGAGAAATTACTTATCTCATACTTCTCATAGCCCGCACCGCGAAGAATATCGCCCACAAGCATATACATTCTGTATTGGGTATCCTCATCAGGCAGGACCAGCGCATCTCCAAGACGGCCGAATGGAGTATTTTCCTCAACCTTGAGACAGTATGCCGAGATATGCTCAGGGCGCAGCTCACAAAGCGCGCGAAGCGACTCCGCAAGACTTTCCTCAGTCTGCTCGGGAATACCGTACATAAGGTCGGCAGAGATATTGTCAAAGCCCGCGCTCCGCGCCGCCCCGTAGGTATGGCAAAAATCGGCATAGCTGTGTATTCTGCCAAGCGCCCGAAGTTCGTTTTCGCGTGTACTCTGAAGCCCGAGGCTAATTCTGTTAAAACCCGATGCTCGGAGCACTGAAAGTCCCTCTACGTCAACCGTTGCGGGGTTTGCCTCAAAAGTTATCTCGGTGTTATCCGCAAAGGAATAGTTCACCGCACACCTCTCAAGAAGGCGCGAGAGCTCATCTACACCAAGTACTGTAGGCGTTCCACCCCCAAAATAAACAGTGTCCACCATATATGATGAGCACTCGTGCGCCCATCTTTCTATTTGTGTACAAAGAGAATCAATATATGCTGTCTTCAACTCGCTGTCTGCCGCAGAGGTGGAGCAAAAGTCGCAATAATTACACCTCTGTCTGCAGAAAGGTATGTGAATATAGAGTCCAAGGCTCTTTTTATCAGTTGTCATCGTCAAGCTTGAGCACCGCCATAAACGCCTCGGGAGATACCTGTACCGAGCCGAGCTGACGCATCTTCTTTTTACCCTCTTTCTGCTTTTCAAGCAGCTTCTTCTTACGGGTAATGTCTCCGCCATAGCACTTTGCAAGAACATCCTTACGCATAGCCTTGACCGTCTCACGCGCGATTATCTTTGAACCTATCGCCGCCTGTATCGGCACCTCAAAGAGCTGACGCGGTATATTCTCCTTGAGCTTCTCAGCAATTCGTCTCGCTCTGCCGTAAGCCTTCTCCTCATGAACGATAAAGGAGAGCGCGTCTACCTGCTCACCGTTGAGCAAAAAGTCAAGCTTTACAAGCTTTGAGGGCACATAATCACCAAGCTCGTAGTCAAGAGACGCATATCCGCGCGAACGGCTCTTGAGCGCGTCAAAAAAGTCATAGATTATCTCGTTCAGCGGCAGATTATAGTGAAGCTCAACGCGTGTCGTGTCAATGTATTTCATATCAATGAAGGTACCTCTTCTGTCCTGACAGAGGTCCATAAGTCCGCCAACATACTCGGTGGGTGTAATTATGCTTGCCTTGACAATAGGCTCATATGCCGTTTCTATCTCATCGGCGCTCGGGAAATTTGAGGGGTTATCGATGCGTACCCTCTCGCCGTCCTTTTTGTCTATCTCATAGATAACCGATGGAGCCGTTGTGATAAGGTCAAGATTAAATTCTCTCTCAAGTCGCTCCTCAATTATCTCCATATGAAGAAGTCCAAGGAAGCCGCAGCGGAAGCCAAAGCCAAGCGCAATAGATGTCTCAGGCTCAAATACAAGCGCGGCATCGTTGAGCTGAAGCTTCTCAAGCGAGTCACGAAGGTCACCGTATTTTGCACCGTCAGCAGGATAGATTCCCGCATAGACCATAGGCTGAACTGCCTTGAAGCCCGGAAGTGCCTCGGCAGCAGGGTTTGCAGAGTGAGTTATCGTATCACCGACACGGGTATCGCCCACGCTCTTTATTGACGCAGTTATATATCCAACCTCACCAGCAGAAAGAGACTCCTGCTTATTAAGTCCAAAGGCCCCCATATATCCGACCTCAATGACATCAAACTCGGTGCCGTTACTCATCATTTTTATGCGGTCGCCTGCGCGCAGCACGCCGTCAACAACACGGACATATACAACAACACCAAGATAGCTGTCATAATACGAGTCAAATATCAGACACTTAAGGGGCGCATCAGGGTCGCCCTTCGGCGCGGGAATATCGCTAACAACAGCACGAAGCACATCTTCAATGTTGAGTCCTGTCTTTGCCGAAACGGCAGGACAGCTCTCGGCAGGTATGCCGATTATCTCCTCTATTTCATTTCTCACTCCCTCAATATTTGCCGAGGGAAGATCGATTTTATTAATAACTGGAACTATTTCAAGATCAGCGTCAACTGCAAGATACGCGTTTGCTAGCGTCTGCGCCTCAATTCCCTGAGTTGCGTCAACAACCAAAAGTGCACCGTCACACGCCTCAAGCGAGCGCGAGACCTCATAGTTAAAGTCAACATGACCGGGGGTATCAATAAGATTGAGAACATAGTCCTCTCCGTCATCAGCACGGTATTCAAGACGCACAGCACGCGCCTTTATGGTAATTCCCCTCTCTCTTTCAAGGTCCATATTATCAAGAAGCTGGGACTCCATATCGCGCTTCGCAACTGCACTCGTAGCCTCAAGCAGGCGGTCGGCAAGTGTTGACTTTCCGTGGTCAATATGCGCGATTATAGAAAAGTTCCTTATCTTTTTCATTCTTTCATTTTGAGACATATTTTTCTCCGATATTTTATCATTTTCGGGGCAAAGCAAGCCCTCTCTTTCTTTTCTGCATATATTATATAATATTTTTTTAAATTTCTCAATAGCAAACTCAAATTTTTATTGACATTTTTTGTGTCACCATTCCCCCAAAAGCCTCATAATATGATAACGAAGAGCGAAAAGCTCTTTAGACATTTAACGGAGGTCACAATATGAACTGTCTTTGCAATTTGTTCGAGAATGAATGGATCTGGCTCGTTATCATAGCACTTCTTCTTATCTTTTGCTGCGGTTGCAACTGATAAGCGACAGAATCCCTCGTCACAAAATAGCTGTTAAGGCTTAAATAAACAGCCCGTGTGCTTTGGCACACGGGCTTGTTATTTACTCCTCAAACGCCCGATAAAGCTTACCAAGCGCACATTTTTCTATGCGGCTGACATAGGAGCGCGATATTCCCAGTCGCTCTGCGGTCTCTCGCTGTGTCAGCGCCCGCCTGCCGCCAAGCCCATAGCGCATGATAATCACCTGCCGCTCGCGACTATTTAGCACGGTGTTTACAAATCGCAATGCCTTTTGGGTGCGTATCTTCTCCTCAACCTCGTTTACGATATTGTCCTCACAGCAAATCACATCAATGTATGTAAGCGGATTTCCGTCCCTGTCAATATCGATAGTCTCATTGAGGGACACCTCCGCCGACAGCTTTTTCTGCGAGCGAAAATACATGAGTATCTCATTTTGGATACATTTAGCTGCATAGGTAGCAAAACGCGCACCATTTTCCACCGAAAAGGAGTCAACTGCCTTAACAAGACCCACAGTACCTACCGAAACAAGGTCCTCCTGATTGGGACTTGAGGAATAATATTTCCTGACTATGTGCGAAACAAGGCGCAGATTATGCAAAATAAGCTTCTGCCGCGCCTCCTCGTCACGCGTTTCAAGAAAAATCTTGAAATATTCCCTTTCTTTGTCGGTAGGCAATGGTGGCGGAAATTTCTGCGGAGTACCTACACCTAGTATCATTCCAAAAAAATTAAAGATCACCGAAAGAATATTAGATAACATATCTCTGCCCTCCATTACTCCCATAGTATGTAATAAATTAAATTATTATGAAAAAACTTGCATATCGTTTTTTTATGTGGTATAATTAGTGATGAAGTTAAAGTACGGAAGTAAGAAAACGAATTTTAATCTATGCTGTTTGATTATAATTATTCGCAATATCTACATTTGTTTCCTTAACTATTTAGAAATATTTTGTGTTGAATAATTTTATACGGAGGACTATAAAATGCTTATCGGAAATGCTGTTGTAGGACAGTCAGGCGGACCCACCGCCGCAATCAACGCCACACTTGCGGGCGTTATCAGAGGCACGCTTGAGAGGAGCGATGCCATCAAAACTCTTTACGGAATGCGCAACGGTGTGGAGGGGCTTCTCCGCGAGGATCTTGTTGACCTTAACGCGATCTTCTCGGGCAACGAGGACAAGATAAAGATGCTCGAGCACACCCCCGCGGCAGCTCTTGGCTCTTGCCGCAAAAAGCTCCCCGCAGTTGAAGGAAACAAGGAGTTCTATGACAATCTTATAGAGATATTCAAGAAATATGACATAAGATATTTCTTCTACATCGGCGGAAATGACTCTATGGATACAGTTGCAAAGCTCTCGGAATATTCGCGCTCCTCGGGTTATGAGCTCTGCGTTATGGGTGTTCCCAAGACCATTGACAACGACCTTGTTGTTACCGATCACACCCCCGGTTTTGGTTCTGCAGCGAAGTTTATAGCAACAGTTACACAGGAGATCATCCGTGACTGTGCTGTTTATACTGTACCCGCAGTTACAATAGTCGAGATTATGGGACGCGATGCAGGCTGGCTCACCGCTGCTTCAGCAATAGGACAGCTCGTTGGCAAGGATGCTCCCGATTATGTTTACCTCCCCGAGGTCAATTTTGACGATGAAAAATTCTGCCGCGATGTTGAGGCTGCTCTTGCAAAGCATCCGAATGTTGTTATTGCCGTATCCGAAGGAATAAGATATGCCGACGGACAGTATGTGGGCGCAGGCACACAGAGTGGCGCGGTTGATATATTCGGACATGCATATCTCGCAGGCACAGGAAAAGCACTCGAAAGACTTGTTAAGGCAAAATTTGGTTGCAAGGTTCGCTCGGTAGAGCTCAACCTTCCCCAGAGATGCGCAGCCCACCTCGCTTCAAAGACCGATATTGAGGAATCGGTTATGATAGGAAAGGCTGCAGTAAACGCAGCAGCAGAGGGAGTCACCTGTCAGATGATGACCTTCAAGAGAGATGACACCAACGGATACGCAGTTACAACAGAGCATTACGATGTGTCAAAAATTGCAAATCAGGTCAAGCTTGTCCCCAAGGAATTCATCAACGCTGACGAGAACGGCGTAACCGACGATTGTTGTAGATATATTATGCCCTTGACCGTTGGCGAAAGCTATCCTGAATACAAGGATGGAATGCCCGAGTTCATCAAAATCTAACAAGCAAATATTGTGTTGAATAATTATATAAATTCACCCGAAGGCAAAAACTGTCTTTGGGTGAATTTTTTTGTTTTTTCTGCGCATAATAACTCTTATCAAATGCAAAGGAGCTATTTATGCAAAGACTTACGCAGGATTACAAGGAAAACATCAAACTGTTTGACAGAATGCTTCGTGTAGACGAGAGCTTCGATGTGATAAAAAAGAAGTTGAAGCTGACAGACGGTGAGCTGACACTTTATTATATCGACGGCTTCATCAAGGACACTGTCATGCAGAAGCTTATGATGCATTTTCTCTCAATCAAGAAAATGCCGAAAAATGCAATAGATTTTATAGATACAAGCCTGCCATATGTCGAGACAGACCCATCAACAGACGCAGACTTGCTCATTCAAATGGTTTTATCGGGCACAGCAGTTGTACTCGGATCAACATTCAATGAGTGCGGAATAATTATAGATGCACGCACTTATCCGGCGCGAGATCCGTCAGAGCCGCAGGGAGACAGAGTTATTCACGGAGCACGCGACGGATTTGTAGAAACGCTTGTTTTTAACACAGCGCTTATAAGGAGAAGGATACGCGATGCAGCGCTCACTATGAGTCACCTATCTATAGGAAAAAGCTCAAAGACAGATGTTGTACTCTGTTATATGAACGATCGCATTGACAAAAAATATCTTGCCGAGCTCCGTGAGCGTCTAAGCTCACTAAAAACACATTCCCTCTCAATGGGTGAGCAATCACTCGCCGAGGCACTTATCAGAACACGGTGGTACAATCCCTTTCCAAAGATACGAACCACAGAGCGTCCTGACACCGCCGCAGCACAACTGCTTGAGGGAAGTATTTTGATTTTAGTTGACAATTCTCCCGGAGCCATGATTTTACCCAGTTCAATTTTTGACTTTATGCAGGAGACAAACGATTACTATCTACCCCCGCTGACAGGAACCTATATAAAGATAGTGCGATATCTGGTCTTTGCACTGACACTTTTTATGACACCAACATGGTTTTTGCTCACAAAGCATCCCGATATGTGCCCTGCGTGGCTCTCCTTCATCCTCCCCGAAAACGAGGCAAAGATCCCCATAATCGCACAGCTTTTTTTAGTTGAATTCATAATAGACGCCCTGCGCCTTGCCTCAATAAATACACCCGATATGCTTGCAAATTCTCTCTCGGTGGTCGGTGGACTCATTCTCGGAGACTTCGCCGTTGACATCGGTTGGCTTATACCAGAGGTAATACTTTATATGGCATTCGTGGCAATAGCAAACTTCACACAAAGAAGCTATGAGCTTGGATATGCCTTCAAATTTATGCGAATGCTTCTTCTGCTTTTCACTGCACTTTTTGGCCTCTGGGGTTATATTGGCGGATTTTTAGCGGTGCTCATTCTTATATCAACAAATAAAACGATAAACGGAAAACGGCATTATCTCTATCCCATTATCCCATTCAATGGTCGTGCGCTTGCAACACTGATTTTCAGACCTAAAAAGAAGGATTTTTACAAATAAAGGAGGATTTATCCTCCTTTTCTTCTTTTGAATTAAGTTTGACAAGACTAACTGCTTGTGCTATAATACATATGAAAATATTATTTTGAAGGTAATATTATGAAAAAAGAAAAATTTACGGTCAGTGGCATGACCTGCGCCGCATGTCAGGCAAATGTCACTAAATGTGTATCAAAAATAGACGGAGTTTCCAATGTGGCGGTAAGCCTCATGGCAGGCTCTATGACGGTTGAATATGACGAGACAAGCACTACCTCTGCCGATATTGCGGCGGCAGTATGCGCCATAGGCTACAAGACCGAAAGCACCGAAGATGCGAAGACAACAAAACGCGGTGCAGCGGCAGAATGGGAAACAAGGCGTGAGCGTGCCGAGGCAGAGCGCCGCACTCTTCTTTATCGTTGGATATCCTCGCTCATCCTTCTTGTTCCGCTTATGTATATCGCCATGGGGCATATGCTCGGTCTTCCTGTGCCAAAATTTATGTCAGGGCTCCACGGTGCGCCCATCTCGGCACTCACACAGCTTCTTCTGACCTTGTGTGTCATCATAATAAACGGAAGATTTTTTACCAAAGGTCTCCCCGCGCTTGTCAAAAGAGCGCCTAATATGGACTCACTTGTTTCGGTTGGCTCGGGTGCGGCACTCATCTATGGAATTTTTGCGCTCTATAGAATGATCTACGGACTCTCACATGATATGGCACTTGTAGAGCATTATTCTCATCAGCTTTATTTTGAGTCGGCGGCGATGATTCTCACACTCGTCACGCTGGGAAAGTATTTTGAGGCGCTCTCAAAGGCCAAGACCTCTTCAGCGCTCGGCAAGCTTGTAGACCTTGCACCCAAAACCGCGACAGTTATCCGAGACGGAAAGGAAACCGTTATAGCGGCAGATTCACTTGTAGTCGGCGACACCGTTGTTATCCGGGAGGGCGATGTTATTGCGGCCGACGGCATTATCATCGAGGGCTTTGGCTTTCTCGACGAGGCGGCTGTCACAGGCGAAAGTATGCCAAACGAAAAGCGCACCGGCGACAAGGTCATCTCGGCAACGGTAAACAAAAACGGATTTTTCAAATTCAAAGCCACAGGAGTAGGTGAGGATACCACACTCTCACAGATAGTCCGCCTTGTTGACGAGGCAGCAAGCACCAAGGCGCCTATTGCGCGACTTGCAGACAAGGTAAGTGGCATTTTTGTGCCAGTGGTGATAGCTGTCGCCCTTGTAACGGGAATCGTCTGGGGCTTTATCGGCTCCTTTGAAACGGCACTTTCAAATGCCATCTCTGTGCTTGTTATTTCCTGCCCCTGCGCGCTCGGTCTTGCAACGCCTGTTGCGATAATGGTTGGCACGGGTCGTGCGGCAGAAATGGGAATACTTATAAAGAGTGCAGGCGCGCTTGAAACGCTTTGCAAAACAGACACAGTTGTGCTTGATAAGACGGGAACGATAACACTTGGTGTCCCCGAGCTTACAGATATAATCATCCTTGACCCCACACTTACAAAAAACGCCCTTCTATGCGATGCAGCGGCTCTTGAGAGCGGAAGCTCACACCCGCTTGCCGAGGCTATCAAGAAGGCGGCAGCTAAAAGATCTCTTTCTCTCCCCGCACTTGACAATTTTTCGTCACATTCGGGACTTGGAGTCAGCGGCACCCTCGGCACGCATTGCTATCTTGCGGGTAACCGCAGATTTATTGAGGAAAATGGCATAGCTATCGGCAAGGGTGCAGAGGATACCCTCTTGAGACTTGCGAAAGAAGGAAAAACTCCTATGCTTTTCGCAAGAAACGGAATACTTGCAGGCATTATAGCGGTCGCTGACAAGGTCCGTGAAGACAGTCGCGAGGCTATAGAGCAGCTTCATAAGATGGGCGTTCGCACCGTAATGCTGACAGGCGACAATGCCGCCACGGCAAACGCAGTCTGTGAGTCGGTAGGTGTTGATGAGGTGATATCCGATGTCCTCCCTGCAGACAAAGAGGCTTGCATCTCCTCACTCAAAGCAAAGGGACACAAGGTTGCGATGGTCGGCGACGGCATAAATGACGCGCCCGCGCTTGTAAGTGCCGATGTTGGAATTGCCATTGGTGCGGGAACAGATATTGCTGTTGACTCGGCCGACATCGTGCTTATGAAGAACTCACTTTCGGATGTTGTTGACGCCATAAGGCTCTCACGAGCAACCGTCAAAAATATAAAAATAAACCTATTCTGGGCATTCTTTTACAACATTCTTGGCATACCGCTTGCGGCAGGACTTCTCTCACCGGTCGGTATCGTATTGAATCCCATGATAGGCTCGGCAGCAATGAGCTTGAGCTCTGTATGTGTGGTATCAAATGCGCTCCGCCTGCGCCTTTTCAAGCCCACACCAAGAAAAAATATTGAGAACAGCAACCAAAATACAGAACAAAAGGAAGAAAAGACAATGAAAAAAACACTCAAGATAACAGGAATGATGTGTCAACACTGCCGCGCACATGCAGAAAAGGCACTTGCAGCGCTTGACGGAGTTTCAGCAGTCACAGTTGACCTTGACAACGGACTTGCAGAGGTCACTCTTGCCACTGATATCGCAGACGAGGCACTTGTAAAGGCTATCGTTGATGCAGGCTACGGCGCAGAGATCGTTTGAACAAAAAAAGAAAGACCCCACGGGGTCTTTCTTTTTATTTTATCTTAAATCTCTTTCGCAATTTGAAAATATAAAGTGATATCACTCTTGTCATAGCTATGTCATAAAGCACGAGAGTAACCTCGGCAAGTACGATAAAGGCTATGTCAAGGGCAACAGGCGAACTCTCGGAAACGAAGAGCCACCTTGATGCGGCAACCGTTGCGAAAATTGCTATATTGAATATAACAACCTTAATCACCCACGAAATAAGGGATTTAAGATGCTTCTCAAGCTTCTCCTTTATTATAGGATAAAATCCAAAGAAAACGGCATACATAAATGCAGGGAGCTTTTGCGGCAGGAGTATTAGCGAGAGGAGCGAGGTAGCTCCCCATACGAGCCAAGGAGACGCACCGCCACACTCAATCACCGCCACTACGCAGATAAATGAGGCGAGCACCGCCGCCGTGAGGTCAAGTATCTCTATAAGCGAGCCTAAATAAAGGAAAACAACACCAAGCGCCACAAAAAGCGACAAAAGGGCTATCCTTTGGGTATTGCTCTTTCTTGCCATATCTCACCTCAACAGCCCATAGAACAGCAGTCACAAAGGCAATCGGCACAGATAAGCCCCGCACAAATATCACAGCAGGAACAGCCGCCAACAGTGGTTGTGTTATAACCTTGACCGTATCCGCCTGCCCTTTGGCGTAGTCTCTCTTGTGCAGCGCGGTACTCATTGTTATAGGGATCCATTGAGCATGCTGTATCAAAAAATCTCTGCGCGTCAATATAAAAGCCACGCTTTATTGCCACACAGCCCTTGAGAAAATACCATTCGGCACCTCTATCAGCCTCTGACATAGAGTTGAGGATGTTCTCTGCCTGCATATCGTTTCCACTGTTTATAAGTCTTCTTATCTCGGCAAATCGTGGATTCCCGCTTGACGAGGTGTTCCCCGCATAGGAGCGCGAGGAGCTATATCCGCCGGATCTCGCACCCGAGGCACGCATTCTCTGTATCTCCTCATAGGCGGCATTTATCTCCTTCATCTTCTCGCTTGCAAGATCTGCAAGGTCGCTATCGCGATATTTGTCGGGATGATATTTACGCGCAAGCTCTCTGTACGCTTTTTTTATTTCTTCATCTGAGGCACTCGGCGAGACACCAAGTGTCTTGTAGGGGTCATTCATATCTCAATTATCCTTTCGGTCAGAGTCGCCGAGCGCGAGAATTATCTTCTCTATCCTCTCGGGCATACCCAAATATAAAATGTTATAGATTATCTCTCTTGCGGTGGTATTCTCGCCAAAGTCAAGCAAATCAAGTGCCGAGGTAGCACAGAAAAGCTCGTTTTTAAGCGCCACCGCTATGTCCTCAGCCTGCTTTTGCGAAGGTTTTTTGCCGCCATAAAGCGCGACAAATGGATTATAGTTCCCCGTTTTTATGTCATCATCAATGTCATCAAGGGCATCGGCAATATATATCCATTTTCCAAGGCTCTTGCCCGTCGCAAGCGCTATCCTACGCGTGTCGCCCTCAAGCGAAAAGGCAAGAAACTCGCCAAGTATCTCACCAAAAAGCGCGCCCGTCAGGTCTGCGCTCTCACAGCGCTCCCTCTCAAGAACCGAAAGCTCGGCGAGCTTTTCTCGGCAAATTGCATCAAGAGCGGCATATTCGGGCGCTCTACCGAGCGCCTTCTTTCTCATTCGCGCCGCACTCGGGAGAATGAAAAGCCTTATAAAAAATCTTTTTATCGCTCGGCTGTCAGCAATGTCATCAAGCACCTTGTGGTAGGTGAGAAGCGCCGAGGCGCAGACGCAAAAGTCAAGAGAATCGTTTTTTTTCATCACATTGCGCTTTTTGAAGGGATGAGCTATACATCTTTTTTGCAAAAAGTTAGGTTTCTCACCATGCATAGCAAGTCGCACAAGCGCAAGAAGCACCATATCATAACTCAAGGTCATTCTTGAGCACTGACCTGTGCAGCTACCCATGGCATGACAGATGCCACAGTATGTTCCTTTATAGTATTCATGCTCTCTGACACGAAGCTCCGACACGGAGGGTCTTACATAACCGAACACCGCCTCACCCCCATTCTTTATTTTATCATACCTCATTTTAATAAATTTACGGTGTACTATTTGTAAATAATTTTGGAAATTACAATAAACTCTTGAAATATTTTCTGCACACCGTTATAATGTTCGTAATATGTGAAGGAGGCAAAAAAAATGAAAAAGGAAGATCTTCTTACAACATTCAAAAATATGCCTACACTAACAACAGAGCGGCTCACCCTGCGCAAGATGAAGCTTTCCGATGCCGCAGATATGTTTGATTACGCACACCGCGAGGAGACCACAAGATTTTTGCGCTGGTCACCTCACAAAAGCATTGCATTTACAAAGGAATATCTTAAATATATCGGCCAGCGCTACGCAGTAGGCGATTTTTACGACTGGGCAATAGTTGAGCACGAATCAGGCAGAATGATAGGCACCTGCGGCTTTACAACGATAGATGCTGAGAACAAAAAGGGAGAGATAGGATATGTTCTGAGTCCCGATTTTCACAGGCGCGGATATACACCCGAGGCGGCAAGCGCGATTGTAAGATTTGGCTTTGAAAAGCTTGGACTCAACCGCATTGAAGCACGGTTTATGGTTGAAAACGATGCTTCGCTCAAGGTGATGAAAAAGCTCGGAATGACCTACGAGGGTGCCGAGCGCGATGCTATGCTCATAAAGGGTAAATTTCGCACCATAGGAGTATCCTCTATCCTCCGTGAGGAATTTTTCGCAGAGAAAAACTGATTTTCAAGATGTCGATAGCATAAAATTGGGATTTATCGGGGAGGACGTGAGCCTCCGGCGGCAAGCTTTTTGCAAAAAGCTTGGCAAAAACTCTCCTGTCTTTGGACTTGTGCAGACAATATTCGTTTATGACCGTTGTGAGCACGCAAGGGCGGAGCAAGGT
>JAZOSH010000078.1:0-5621 GCA_045656985.1 Eubacteriales bacterium
TGCTCCGCCCTTGCGTGCTCACAACGGTCATAAACGAATATTGTCTGCACAAGTCCAAAGACAGGAGAGTTTTTGCCAAGCTTTTTGCAAAAAGCTTGCCGCCGGAGGCTCGCGTCCTCCCCGATAAATCAAAATTTGAAAACCCAACATGTTACTATTAAAAAATATAAATCATTTACCTATTTTAACGGAGGAAAATTATGATAGTTAAAATTGCAAATCAGGAAGTAGTTCTTGCCGAGCCCAAGTCGGTCTACGATGCGGCAGCTGAGGCAGGACTTATCAGCCGCGCGGTAATCGCGGCAAAGGTTAACGGCGAGGTGGTTGCGCTTACAAAGCTTATTGATGCAGATGCCAAGGTAGAGCTTCTCACATTTGAGAATGAGGACGGCAAGCGCGTTTTCCGTCACACCGCGGCACATATCCTTGCACAGGCGGTAAAGAGACTTTACCCCGCTACAAAGCTCACAATAGGTCCCGCTATAGAAAACGGCTTTTACTATGACTTTGACAGTGAGGCGCCCTTCGGCACCGATGCGCTTGCGGCACTTGAGTCCGAGATGAAGAAGATAGTCAAGGAGAACCTCAAGATAGAGCGCTTTGAGCTGCCCCGCGAAGAAGCTATCAAATTTATGGAAGAGAGAGAGGAGCCCTACAAGGTTCAGCTTATAGAGGAGCTTCCCGAGGATGCTGTAATCAGCTTCTACCGTCAGGGTGAGTTCGTTGATCTCTGCGCAGGTCCTCACCTTTTTGCAACGGGCGCTGTCAAGGCATTCAAGCTTACACAGTGCACAGGCGCATACTGGAAGGGTGACCAGAAGAACAAGATGCTCCAGAGAGTTTACGGCGTGGCATATCCTAACAAGGACGAAATGAATGCATACCTTGCTGCAGTTGAGGAGGCAAAGAAGCGCGACCACAATAAGATTGGCCGTGACCTTGACTATTTTACAACTGTTGACTCTATCGGTCAGGGACTTCCCATTCTTCTTCCCAAGGGCGCAAGAACTATACAGACACTTCAGAGATTTGTTGAGGACGAGGAGCAGAGAAGGGGCTACCTTCTCACAAAGACTCCCCTTATGGCAAAGTCCGACCTCTATAAGATATCGGGACACTGGGATCACTACCGCGACGGAATGTTCGTTCTCGGTGACCCTGACGACGAGACAAAGGAGTGCTTCGCACTCCGTCCTATGACCTGTCCCTTCCAGTATCAGGTTTTCCTCAATAGAAAGCGCTCCTACAGAGATCTTCCCATGAGACTCGGCGAGACCTCGACCCTCTTCCGTAACGAGGAGAGCGGCGAGATGCACGGACTTATCCGCGTTCGCCAGTTCACAATTTCAGAGGGTCATCTCATCATCCGTCCCGATCAGCTTGAGGAGGAGTTCAAGGGCTGTCTTGACCTCGCGCTCTATATGCTCGATAAGGTAGGCCTTCGTGAGGACTGCTCCTTCCGATTCTCGCAGTGGGATCCCGCGCGTACCGATAAGTACGAGGGAACGCCTGAGCAGTGGAACGAGGCGCAGACCATAATGGGCGACCTTCTTGACAAGTGTCTTGGCAAGGGCAATTACGCCATAGGCATCGACGAGGCGGCGTTCTACGGTCCCAAGCTTGACATTCAGATAAAGAATGTTCACGGTAAGGAAGATACACTTATCACAATTCAGATCGATATGCTTCTTGCAAAGAAGTTCGGTATGGAGTACACAGACTCGACAGACACAAGAGTTACTCCCTATATCATTCACCGTACCTCTCTAGGCTGTTACGAGAGAACACTTGCACTTCTTCTTGAGAAGTATGCGGGCGCGCTTCCTATGTGGATGGCTCCCGAGCAGGTTCGCTTCCTTCCTATCGGCGACGAGCAGGTCGAGTACTGTCGCGGCATTGCAAGAAAGATGGAGGGCCTCGGCATGAGAGTCACCGTTGACGAGCGTAACGAGAAGATAGGCTATAAGATAAGAGCGGCACAGCTTGAGAAGGTGCCTTATATGCTCGTTATCGGCGAGAAGGAAATGAATGAGAACTCTGTTGCAGTCCGTTCGCGCAAGAAGGGCGATATGGGCGCTATGTCGGCTGACGAATTTGTTGCATTTGCAAAGCAGCAGGTTGACGACCTCGTTCTTGATAACTAAAATAAAATATAAGCCCGTGTGCTTGGCACACGGGCTTTTTTTATTCTGTTATTTGTGGCTTGCGCGCCCTTCTTCTCTTGCAAATAATGATTCCAGAGGCAGTAATGCCAAGCGGAATAACGGCTACAAGAATTGCCGCAACTACCGTAATAGCGGTAGAGGAGGCTGAAAGCACAGCTTCAGACATAAGGGTGGGGGCAATCTCCTCAATTGAGGGCATGTAGCTTTTTCCGCACCAATCAAGCGCATAGGCAACAAGATAGAAATTTGCCTGTGTGATAGCATCATCGGCAAAGCTGTCGGCACCTGTTAAAAGAACTATTTTTGTACTTCCGTCAGCAGCTTCCTTTTCTATTGCGACTGCAAGCGTTTTTGCACCCGCACTCTCGGGAACGCCGTCAATATATGCGTTCTCTGCCGTGGTGAGTAGGGGAGTAACTATTACCGAGCTCTCAAGGGTGTCGCTTACGGTTATATGATTTGCATTGACCATTGATATAAGCTCGTCTGCAAGCATATATACCGAGTCATGGTCGGGATTTACCGCAGGCGTCAGAAGAAATCTGTTATAGCCCTCTGTTGGCTCACCTTCCTCACCGACTGCCTCGTCAACAGCAACAATACCTGCATTTATGCTAACTTTGTAGTCCGAGAGGAGCGACATAAGGTTTGACATCTCGAGATTTGCCTCGTTGGTGAGAATGGTAAGTCCGCCACCGTCCTCAAGGTGTGCACGCAAGAGAGCTGTCTCCTTGTCACTCAAATCCTCGGTGGGGGCATTTATGATAATGCTCGAGGCATCTGCAGGCAGGGCATCAAGGGAGGCAAGGTCAAGCGCGTGACAGCCTAGACTTGAAAGATTTGCGCCAAGCAGGCTTGTCATATCGGGCGAGCCGTGGCCTGTTAAATAGTATGTTGTCGGGATAATTTCAACCAAGGTATAGTCAATATACATTGATATCATCGGTTCAAGCTCAAAATAGAGAACTGACTCGGTTGCGATTGAGTAGTAAAGCTCCTGATACGCTTCACCGTAATACATTGCGTACTGATAGAGCATTGAGAGATAGGACTGATATTCAGCGAGTGACAAAGTGTTAGTGTCAGTATTAAACTCGGGGTGATAATAGTAGTATGCGCTTGAGATGTCAATAAATGCGGCGCGCTTTTCACTCTCAACAAGTACGCAGTATGGTGTTATCTCACTCGTTCCGTCCCAACCGAGCGGAGAGAGCTTGTCATAAAGCTCATCAGCACTCTTGTATTCAACGGTGATATGGGGTGAGCCTTCCTCGTAGAGTTCAAGCATAAACTCTATCTTGCTACTTGTTCCGTCGGCATTTATCGCGTAGAGGGTGATGTCCTCATTGAGTGACGCGAGAAGGGAATATGTTGACTCCGAAAGGGTGTATGCTCGGTTTTGCGTCATATCAAGCTTTGTGTACCTTGACGGAATAAGCGAGAAAAGAAGATTTGCACATATTATTGCCGCTATCAGCAATATTGCAAAGAGAGGGGTGAGCCAAAGGCTTGTCTTTGTTTTCATACTCTGTCACCTCCTGCAAGTCGTCTGTTTTCAAGTGTGCGGATTGACATAAATACGAATATAGCTGTCAGTGATATGCAGTAAAGAAGGGCGTTTATGTCAAAAAGTCCGTTTGCAAGGTTGTCAAGTATCTCAAAAAGTGAGAGCTTGTCTGCTACTGTTGTCAACGTATAGAGAACAGAGGGGGTACGCACTGTGGGCACAAAGCCGATAAGAAAAATTCCGAGCGACACCGCATAGCTTATAAGTGTTGCGATAAGCGGTTTTTTTGATGTGCAGGAAATAAATATAAATATTGAGAGCATCATCGCGGCAAAAAGGATAAAGCCAAATACCGACGCGTATGCGGAGAGATAGCTTACCGTGCCAAAGATACTCAATATAACGGGAAGCAGAAGCAAAAGTGAGCACTCAACGCCAACAAGGCAGAGAGCAGCTAAAAACTTGCCGAATACTATCTCTGCCGAGGAGATAGGCAGAGAGAAGAGAAGCAGCTCTGTTTTGGCTGCACGCTCCTTCGCAAAGCTCTTTGCTGTGATGATGGGAGCTGTCAAACCGAAAACAAGAGTCATCGCGGTGAGAACAAGCTCAATTCTTGTGCTTCCGTAATAAAAATTATAAAAAAGTGTAAGCACGGCAATAGCAACAGTGCCTAACGCAAGAAAGACATATCCTCTTGCATTGCGGAAATATGAGGAGAATTCCTTTTTAAATATTGCGCTCATTACTCCACCTCCTCGCTCTCGTTGCCTGTCATAAGAGGCTTGTGCTCCGCCTCGCAGAGGCTTGTTAACTCCTCTGGGCTTATCTTTCTTGCCTCGTGGCCGTCAAGTAAAATGATTTCGTCGCAAAGCTCGGCAATTTCGTCGGCATTCTGCGCACTCACTACAACGCTCTTCAGCTGTCCAAGCATTTTTAGTACCATTTTCATGTCCTCGGCATCGCGCTCCATAAGGTCCTCAAAGGGCTCGTCAAGCAGGATAAGATCGGGGTTTCCAAGCAAGGTCTGCGCCATGCCAAGCTTTTTTCTTTTGCTTACGCCAAGCTTGTCTATAAGAACATTTCTGTAATCCTGCAGCGACATAAGCTCAAGTGCCTCGTCTATCTGGCGGCAGAGCTTCTCGAGGGGAACCTTCTTTGCTTCGCCCACAAAGAGCAGAAACTCGTAAGGCGTCATATCGTCGTAAAGGGGCACAGAGGCAGAAAGATATCCCGTCGCTCTCTTTGCTTCCTTTTGATATTCGGCAATGTTGTGCGAGTCAATGAGAACAGATCCCTCGGTCACAGGGGAAAGTCCCGCTAAAATATTTAATAATGTTGTTTTTCCGCTTTCCGCAGCACCGATAACTCCAAGTACGCCGCATCCGAGCGAAAAGGAAAGGTTGCAAAATACCGGTTTGCCACGATATTCTTTTGTCAGATTTATAACCTCAATCAATTTATTTTCCTCCAAGGCTACATTATAATAAAATAATGATACTCTCTTTATGTGTACTGAATTTGAATTATTTATGACTTTTTTATGATTTGTAAGATTTGGCCTCCTTTGGAGGATAAAAATAATAAAGCGGAGAATAATAAAAAGAAAATATTTCAAAAAAACTCTTGACAAATGGAAAGGCGTGTTGTATAATAAACGAGTCGCCCATTCGGGCCAGTAGCTCAGTTGGTTAGAGCAACCGGCTCATAACCGGTCGGTCCGGGGTTCGAGTCCCTGCTGGCCCACCAAAGCGGCTTAAGCCGCGCCCGATGGGCGACTTTAATATCATACTTAAAGTTTTTCAAATTTTTTTCAAAAAAATATGAAAAAAGGTATTGACAAGTGGTTTTAGGTGTGATATAATATTCAGGCTGTCGCGAAAGAGGCAGTGAAATTTGGTCATTGAAAATTGAACAACAAGAGAGAAGTACAAAGCATTGCAAGTGCGAAA
>JAZOSH010000079.1:0-2319 GCA_045656985.1 Eubacteriales bacterium
CCGAATCATGAAGCAGATATACGAATATGTTCCCGTATACATAGCATGTGGAGGAACAGAAATAGAGGCTCTTGATGATATTTTCTCAAAGAAGGTGCTTCGTAAGCTTGAGGCACAGTCACCCTCTTATGTAAGAAGCGAGATCCCGAGCCTTTTGAATATTCTTGAGGATACCTTCGGTGCAGGTGCTATCCCTCAGTGCATCTCTTATATCAATCATTTGAGTGAAACTATGGCGTAATGTCGGACAAGGCACAGGAGAGAAACATGGCAAATAATGTTTATAATCAATTAGATCTTTATCATAGAGCCTTTAAGGATTTCAAATCGGAGCTTGGGCATGATGATAAAGTTGACAAGCTACACCAGGCTATTTGTCGCGCAGCAATATCCAGTGAACGCCTTGAGGCTATGCGCTTTCAGTGCACAGTTAAATCAGATTGGATAGAGGCTATTGAGAAGGGAATTCCTTATATAGAAAAAGCAATACTTGAGAACAGACAGTTTATTCTTCAGCAGGGAGAGGTTCAAAATATTGAAAAAGCGAAGAGGGTAACAAAAACCTCCGTTGAGCATCTTTCAAAGCACAGCGAGTTGATAACTCACCTGCCGAAAGACGATGAGGGTATTGTTCCAGATAAAATATATGTCGTTGAAAACGATAGTAATTTTGCGGTATATGAAAATAGATTTATATATATGCTATTGCTTGATCTTGACGACTTTATAAATACACAGTATACAAAGATAGTTGAGAATTGGAACAAATATGAGGCTCAACTTGATATAAAAAAAGAGATCAATATTGGAAGGAGAAAAATTATCTTTTCTCTGTCTCTGACGGAAGAATCTCAAAATGATGTTGATACGGCATACGACAAGGAGGCTTGTAGCTTTATTGCGAGAATAAGTGAGCTACAACGCACAGTGGCGGCACTTTTGCAGACTCCTCTTATGAAGGAGGTGTCACATGCTCCTCTTGTAAAGCCTCCCGTTACCAGAACTAATATACTCAAGATGGATCCTAACTTTAAGATGGCGGTTGAGCTATATGATTTTTTGTGTGCTTATGAGGACGATGGATATGTAGTACAGAAAATAGGCGATAGCTTTGACAGCTTCACAGATGTTATGGAGGATGATTTTGCTGAAATAGTTGCCGTCAGCTCATATTTGACATATAGATACGGTGGCAAGCTTAACGCGATCATGGAGCAGCGTTTTGAGACTCAAAATAAATTTTTGCGAGAACAAGAGGACAAGCTGCACAGAGAATATCTCCAAAAGATTAAAGAGAAACTTAACTCTGGTGATTGCTCGGTAGAGGAATATGTAAAAGCACTTGAAGAAAGAAATGTTGCGCTTGAGCTGAACAGAGAAAATTTGAATTCTCTTGAAAAAGAAATAGGAGAATACAGACAAGAGCTTTGTATGATAAAAGAAAGCAACGAATCGTTGTATGGCTCCATAGAGCACTTGAACAGAGAGCTTAAGGAGCAGAAGGCGTACGCAGACCAGCTTGTTTCAAGGCATAAAAGTGAACTTGAAGAACAGAAGTCAGTCTTTGATGCAGAGCTTTCTCAGATGCAGGCAAAATATGACGAGCTATCTGAATTACATATGGCAACTATGGTACAGCTTCGCGGCATAAGACATCAGCACGGCCTTACAGGTGCAGATGAGGATTATTCGTCCAAGGAGATGCTTGTACAGCTTGAAAAAGAGAGAAAGGCCTTTGATAAGCTCTTTAATTTGCAATGGAAAGCAGCTAAAAAGCAAATAAGAAAGAGAACACTTGGAACAAAAAAAGACAATGGGGACTCTGCAGTAAAAAATAATGACGATTGAGATCAATGGAGTGTAAAATATGAAAAGTCAAATTAGTAAATTGATTTTGCGGATTATAATTTTGTCCATATTAGCTTTAGTTGCATGTGCTGTTTTATTTATGCTGATATTCGGAATTATTGCTCCGCAAAATGAAGAGATAGACGCATATTTCTCGTCGTCTTTAGTAAATTCCGAAATAGTACATGTTATTTTTGCACTGTGTATCGTGCTGATAATTGCGCTTGCATTTCTGTTGGCAGGTGTTTGGATGACATCTGTGAAGCTTATAAAATTTAATAGCCTAAAAAAACGGACAAAAAGAACTTTTTCAAATTCGTATCGTTTCAGTATGCTGAACGCGATAGATGACGAATATGAGGAATATAAGGCTCCTGTATATGATAACAACAAGAGTCTTGAGGATATATGTGAAGGATTTAGAAATTATGCTGCCAGCAAGCTCGGACTATATTACGATATAGAGGATAT
>JAZOSH010000080.1:0-23035 GCA_045656985.1 Eubacteriales bacterium
AATTTCAAGGAATTTCTGAATATCTTCCGCATAGAAAAGGCGTGTGAGCTCCTGACAGAGAGCGATGCCGACATAACCGCTATATACAAGGAATGCGGCTTTGCGAGCATCCGCAACTTCAACCGAGTATTCAAAAATACCGTGGGCAAAACGCCGAGCGAATACAGACGCTGCAAAGAATAAATAAAAAACACCACCCGCTATGCGGGTGGTGTTTTTTTATCTTCTTTTAGTTGAAATAAAGGTCGCGCAAACGCCAAGCATCGCAATAACAGCTATCGCCACACTTGTAAGCATGCCGCCACAGCCCGTCTCTGCTGCGGGAGCTTGTGTTTCGCTCTCGGCGGGCTCGGTCACAGAAGGCTGTGACTCTGTGGGAGGCTCGGTCTCGGGCTCACTTTCGGGCAGATTTTCAAGTGTGAGCACATGAGGATAAGCCGAAAGCTTTCGATACTTTGTGGCATATTTAGGATACACTTTATCAAGGCCTCGGGTATTGAAACCTAAGTGCATAGGTGAATATCCTTCCGTCGTAACTCTTATAGCAAAGAAAAGAGTTTCGGCATCAGGCTCGGGGAGCATATCACGCTTTACAGCGATCTCGTAGGTAACTACACCGTTTGAGTCTGTCACCTTGTAGCGGGAAACATATTCCTTACAAAGCAGCTCTGCCTGCGGTGCTACATTTGACGAGTCATCAAACTCGTGTCCCCACGGATATACCTCGGGCACTCCCGACATTATTCTCGGCATATAGTACATATTAAGCGCCGAGATATTTTCGCTTGTACCTATGAAAAAAGTCACCGAGTCACCGTATGAATCATACGATGAGTCCTCAACTCTTGCGCCAAAATATATATTTTCGCTGTCATAGCTTACATAAAGCTTTATATCCGACACATCGGACTCTGCGCAAGGGATGTCATAATAAAATCTTGGGTCTGCCTCGTCATTTGCCGTATTGATATTGTCGAAAACAAGGGTGTACTCGTCAGGCTTTATTCTTCCGTCAGCGACGGGAGCTTTTTGTGTTTCGGTCAGCGAGAAATACATCTGACCGCCCTCGTGAAGCTCATACGCACTGTCGGGGATAACATACTTATCGACCGTTTCTTCTTTTACCTCGCCGCAAAGCTCGCAAGTATATTCTATAATTCCGCTTCCAGCATATGTAGTCTCAAACACTGTTTTGCCGTTATCCCACTCGTGAGCGCCTTCTGAGGTATTCCCACAAGCACAACTTGCCGTGTGATTATTTGCCCCATTTGATGTGTACTCATACACATGGCTCCTTGACTTGGTAGCACCGCAAGGACAAACTCCGTCACAGGTATTTGCGTCTTTTTTTGTCCAGACATAGGCGTGAGGTGCTGGTCCCTCAACACCGCAATCGGCACACACACCAAGGTGTGTATCGACATCAATATATTCACCGTCGGGCGCGCTATGCGGAAGCTTTTCCTCATATCCGCAATCGACACATTTTCTCGCGTGTATGTCAGCTCCGTCGGTTGAAGCAAAGTCCTCGCTGAAATTATGAGGCGCATAGATATATTCTCTGCAATAGCAGGGTGACTTGTGTTCGTCCGCGCTGTGCTCCTCCCAAGCCTCGCTTACAGTATGCTCGTGATCAAGTCCCGTTACCCAGAAGGTGAGCATGTGCGGCACATGGTCAGCGTAAGCATACACATAGGCTCAACGATGACCTCATATTTATCACCTACTATTCCGTTTGTGGAATAGAAGCAATGGTCTATCTGCGATATCCCGTCATAGGAAACGCCCGGTGCGTGACCAACGCCGTTCTCGGTCTTGTAGTTCATATTTACAGTTTCTGCCGCGTGCTCGCGCGCAGACTTGAATGTCTTGCTTAAATGTCTGTAGGCTGCCTCGTTGAGATGCGAGTTATAGTCGCCCATTGAAATAAAGGGTACTCCATACTCTGCCTCAAGTGCTTTCATAGCACTCTCAAGCTCTTTTGCCATTTTCTCGCGAACAGGCCAGTGGTCAAGACTTCCCCAGATGAAATGAGTAGAAGATACGACAAATCTATCCCCTGACTCTTTTGCCTCAAGAACTGCCCAAGTATAGCTATATGTATCATTTGCTGAATACTTTGCGAAACCCGAAGCCATGACATTAAACTTTTCTTTTTTATAATAAAGGGGATTGTAGATCGCGCTAAGCTCTATATCCGGATTTCCCTCAAATGCAGAGGCATATCCCAAGGTCACAAGGCCCTCCTCTCCGTCAAGTGCCTCGTGCCATCCCACATCACACTCCTGAAGCGCGAGTATATCAGGCGAATAATGCTTGTAGGCATCCAAAAGCTGCTTGAGTCGGGTAGTAGGTGTCTGCTTTTCATAAAGCTGCGCCATAAGTATGTTGTTTGCCATCATTGTGTATCGCCCGTGCTCGTCGTCAGTCTTGGCACCTATATTAAACACCATTGCCGAAGCGAGCATAATTACACAAAGCAAAACCGAAACAATCTTTTTCATAAAAAACTCATTTTTAGGTTTTTGTGCCTTTAATTATACACCATTCTTAAAATTATTTTAATTAGGAAAGCTCAAAAAGTACGGTTGCATTTTTAGAAAGCTCGAAGCAAAGGACATCGGTCTCCGTGTCCTCTATGTCAGCCCCAAACAGCGTATGCACACGGCAAGTCTTGGGCAGCTTCAAGCTCTTTTTGCCCTCTGTCGCCGCGTGAAGTCCAATGTAGCCGTTGCCAACATAGACCACATCATTTTCCTCGCTATAGATGTTAACGCCACATGATCTGAAAAACTCACGAAGCTCACTTGAAGTAAACTTGGGCTTTTCGGGGGTTGACTCAATATAGGGTATTCCCCTCTCGCGACAAAGCTCTCGCGCCCTTTTGCCTGCCTCGGAAGGCAGAGGAGACGGGAAAAATGCCGCCTTGTAGCCGTCAAGTATCTTCTCGGCATCCTCAACAATAACACTGTCATAGGGCGCACCTGCATTGCCGAGTGCTATTCTGTTATCCTGAACAACAGATGTGCCAAAGGTGCCGGCATTCACGATCGCGTGATTAGAGAAGGCTCGCTCATCACCAAAAAAGGCTATCTCTGTAGGTAACGCGAGAAGCTTCTTTTTATCAAGCTCTGCATAGACCTTTCTCATTGAGGTAAGATCTGCCATAAGGACCTCGTCCTCGTACCAACCGCCCCACATATCGAACCACCATACTGCAGAGGCGCGGCAAAGCTGATGTGAGAAAACCTTTCTAAGAGCCTTTCGCGAAAGCTCGAGTGTCTCGGGACCTGCCCAGACTGTAGGCTTGCCTTCGGAGGTATATTGGGGCATAATGTGCTCGGGATATTTTCCGGGCCTTGCCTCTTGGATGCTTGTTGTGAGATAAGTTCTTATGTCGCACTCAATAAAGTTTATCTTACCGTGCTTTCTTATCGAATCGACGGGAAGCATATCTCCCCAATCTATGCCAAAGGGGCGCGCGTATGTGTACGCGCAGGGCGATGAGAAGAAATCAATATACGGGGAATTTATTATCTCTCTGATTCCGTGTGTGCCGCTTATCGCATTTGACACATTAAAGGTGTAGCCGTAAAAGGCTCCGACTATCTGCTCATGATTTGTTGCTTCCTTCACGGTTTTTGCAAAATGCTCAACGGTTTTCGCAGCGCTCACATTGCAGAACTCGGCATATCTCTTTGCGTTCTCGCTCTCGCACCTGCCCGTTTCCTTGTTCATATATTCCTCAAGCTCGGGAAGCTTTACATCGTCTATTCCGTATTTTTCAACGCAATATCTTCTATAGGGCTCCTCGGCAGCGGGACAGATAGCTCCCCTGAAATCGTGGTAGAACCACTCCTGCGTAAGTCCTCCGCAGAGCTGCCAGCCCGCGATATTATCGGCATATTCAGAGCCTCTTATATGCTCAACTGTCTTTTTCAGAAGCTCTGCTCCGTCGCGATGGAAGGCTTCTGAAAAAAGGATCTCTCTTCTTCCGCCCTTTGGTGTATCCTTGGTGTCATCCGGATGACTGTCTACCCACCAGCCCGGCATGCTAACATACAGCCTTGCAAAAATTACGGCATCGGGACAGGCTTTTACTATTCTTTTTACTGCTCCCTCAAATTCGGAAAAATCAGGGGCTTCTTTATTTTCATACGCTCCGCCCGAGAAAATGGTAACACCCGACTCAAAGCTGTTCACAGGCTTATCTGTAAAGGACAGATTAACGAAAAACACGCGATATCCCGCATCGATAAAGCTCTTGTATGCGCTTCTTTCTTCAAAATATGTGGTATATGCCATTGCGGGCACTCGCTTGCCGTCAACATAAAGCTCGGAGCGGCCCCTCTCTGATCTTATCTCACTTTTCATATCATTCCCTTTGCTGCCTCGACGGCCTTTCTTATATTCCACTCGTTGGCCTCAAGATATTTTGTTGCCGTCTCCTCATCGCAGTCGATTATGGCCGAGGTGATACGGACAACTCTGTTCTTGAGCTTTATGTTGGTAGGTCTGAGGTTTATCATCATATTCTCATATACCTTACCCGTCTTTGCCATAGCGCAAGTCGTAAGGGCATTGAGTACTATCTTCTGTGCTGTTCCCGCTTTAAGTCTTGTAGAACCCGTGAGTACCTCGGCACCCGTGTCTGTAAATATCGGAATATCGGATGCCGCAAGGACTGCGCTGCCCTCGTTCGAGCTAAGTCCAACCGTCACACAGCCAAGTCTCTTTGCCTCTTCAAGCGCGGCGATCACGTACGAAGCACCGCCCGCTACGGAAATTCCCACTACAACATCGCCCGCTGCGACACCTGCCTCGTGAATATCCTTTATGCCGTTCTCATATACATCCTCTGCGTTTTCTGCCGCGCGGAACATCATTTCCTTGCCGCCCGCGATTATTCCCGTAACCTGATCCTGCGGTGCGCCAAAGGTGGGGGGACACTCGGAAGCATCAAGCACACCGAGTCTGCCCGAGGTGCCCGCGCCTATGTAGATCAGTCTATGACCGCCGTCGAACGCCTCCGCTATCGCGTCTATTGCCTTTGCAACTGCGGGGGCTGCCGCCTCTGCCGCCTTTACTGCATCGTAATTCGCTGTGATGACAAGACGCGCCATCTCCTCGCTCGACATTTTATCCATGTGCATGCTTGCAGGATTTCTCATTTCTGTCTTTGGTATGTTCATCATTTTTTCCCTCCATATGTAAGCTTAAAATTTTCATAAAATTCTTCGGGTATCGCGATATTGAGCGGCTCAAATGCTCTGCGGCATGCACCGTAGACCTGCGGCACCTCGGCTATAACGATATCTGTTTCTGTGTATTTTGAAAGTGTCTTGAGCATTACCTCACGGTGATGCTCAAATATTCCGCCGCCCGCTACGGCACGCATGCGTGCTCCGTATTTTTCGGCACCGATATTAAGCAGACCTGCAAGTCGCTCTACATTCTGCTCAACGACAGCCATCGCCTTTTTGTCGCCCTCGGCATATGCGAGAAAAACAACCTCTGCAAGTGAGGCAATATAAGGCTTTCCGCCCGCATAAAGCTTGCTCACCGCGCTCCAGACAGACTGGCATTCAAGCCTTTGGCGAAGCAGCTGCGACATATATGACGGCTCCTCGCGCGAGTCCTCCTCGCTAAGCGCCACGCGCACAGCGTCTCTACCGAGGTCATAGGCGCTGCCGCCTGTATCAAGCAGATAACCCCAACCGCCAAGACGGATATAGTCTTTTCCGCGACGGACAAAGACCACCGAGCCTGTGCCGCTTATCACCGCCATGTCGGCGTCATCATCAATGGCAAAAAGATTAGCCGAATCGGTCTCAACCTGTAAGGCAAGCTTCGGAAACCTTTCGCAAAGCTGCTCGTGCATCTTCTTCGCATTATCGCCCGTTGATGCACCCGCTATACCGCAGAAGACCGAGGCGATAGAGGGAAAATCCCTCAAGGCATCGCGTATTCCGTCTCCGATAAGTGCAACAGACCTTGCAAGCCCGATGTCGTTCGGATTACTTCCGCCACGCGTGAAGCGTGCGAGCACCTGTCCGCTCTGTGTGGCGATAACAAACTCTGTCTTTGTTCCGCCGCCGTCAATGCCAAGCAAGACCCTTTCCGACGAGGGACGAAGCAAGTCGTCAACAAGTACACCAAAATATTCGGCAATGCGAAGGAGATTTTCAAGCTCGGGCGGCGCTATTCCGCGCTCCCAGTTTGAGACCGCCTGAAAGCTGACATGTAGTTCGTCTGCAAACGCGCCCTGCGTCAGTCCTCTCTCCTTGCGGAGCTCCTTTATCCTTTTTCCAATCAAATATGTATCAAGCATATTCCCTCTCCATTTTTCTTTTATATCTTAATTATAACAAGCGTTGATAGAAAAATCAATAAATTTTTCGTTGAAATTGCAGGTTTTTTCAATCATAGATTGAATTATAAGATAACTTAAAGGCAATATCAACCCATTATGGAATGATATTGCCTTTTTGTTTTACCCCGCAAGCTCTCCCATCTGATTAAGCATATTCTCAATGAAAATGCCATATCCCGTGGCGGGATCATTGATAAGCACATGGGTGACAGCTCCGACAAGCTTGCCATTCTGCACTATCGGCGAGCCCGACATTCCCTGAATTATGCCGCCTGTCTTTTCAAGCAGTGCCTTGTCGGTTATCCTGACTGTAAAACACTTGTTACCCTTTGCAGAGCGGTCAATGCTTGAGATCTCCACCTCATAGCGCTCGCGCTTATTGGTGTCAAGCGTGCAGTAAATATATGCCCTGCCCTCACGAAGCTCCTCGCGGGTGGCGGGGGTAAATTCCTCTGCCACGCGAGCATCGGGCAACTCTGCAAGCACACCAAAAACGCCGCAATCGGTATTAGAAAGAAGCGAACCGAGCTTGCCCGAGCTGAAATACCCTTTTATCTCTCCCGGTGTGCCCACCTGACCCTTGACTACACCGCTGACCGTTACATCAACCACCGAACCACGCTCTATATCAACAAGCTCGCCCGTTGATGCCTCGCAAATTCCGTGACCGAGACCTGCAAAGCTATAGCTCTCAGGGTCAATAAAGGTCACTGTTCCTATACCCGCACCGCTGTCGCGCACATAAACGCCTGTCTTATACTTGCCCTCCGAGAGCGAGTAGGCGGGAGTCAGAGCTGCCGAATATTCTCTGCCCTCACGCCGATATACCACCTCAAGGGTGCGTCCGCCCGATTCCTCTACAATAAGAGTAAGCTCGGCGGCGCTTTTTATCTCTCTGCCGTCAATGCTTTTTATCATATCGCCCTCAATAAGTCCTGCCTCACCTGAAGGATTTCTCGCTCCGCCCTCGCAGTCAACATCGCAAAAGCCGACAATGGTGACTCCGTCGGTCATAAACTTTATGCCGAAGGGCATTCCTCCGAGGTAAAGCTTTTTGTCGCCAAGCGAGCTGACTCTTACCGATTTAAGCGGCAAAAGGCCGAAAAGCTCATAGCTGACACAAGGCTCGCCCTCTTTTGTTGGTGCGATGCTTGATACGGTGACAAGAGGATAGCTCGGTAGTGTGCCGTCAGACATACAGCTTACCGAATCGGGAATGATACAACTATATGCAGAGCCGATGGCAGAGCAAATAATAATGAAGGAAAGGAGAATGATCGACAGACCCTTTGTTATTCTTTTTGCCATTGGTTTGTATCCTTTTTATATTATAATAAATGCGAAATTTTTGAAGAATTTTTGTTCGCAATATTATCTTGCTTCGTTTTCTGCTTTTAATGATAACAATATTGATGTAATGCGGTAATTTTTTTGTTTGCGTGGAAAAAAGATTTTCTTTACAGACACCGATGCTTGACTTTTTCGCTCTTTACGAAAAAAAATAACTCGGATTGTAAAAATTTCTTTTTTACCGCATTATTTCCCTACCGCTCCTTGACTTTTGGTAGGCAGAATGATATAATTAGTTAGAAAACTAACTAATTACGAGGTAATTATGAGCAAAAAATCCTGTTGCGCTCCCGTGGCGCCGCCAAGGCGCAAGGAGCTTTCCGACAACCCTGTAAAGATCTGCAATGAGATCGCGCGGCTCTTCCGCGCGAGAATGCGCGAGAGCTGTGACACCGAGGGCGTTATGACACAGCCCGGCTCCCGCCTTATTCTTTCCTTCCTAGCCATTGGCGACGGAATAACCCAGCTTGAGCTTGTCAAAGCAACACATCTCAAGCCGCCAAGCGTCAGCCTTATCCTCAAAAAAATGGAGGAGGAAGGCATCGTGCGTCGCGAGGCAGACAAAAACGACCTGCGCGCCGTGAGAGTCTACCTCACAGACTACGGCAGAGAGATAGATGCGGCAAGCATTGCGCTTATAAAAAGCATTGACGGCGCCGCCCTTGAGGGCATCAGCGCCGAGGAGACAGAAACTCTTATGCTTCTGCTCTACCGCATACGCGACAATCTCTTGAAGGAGGGTGATAAATAATGGGTAAGATCCTTAAATATCTCAAGCCCTATGCCGTCTTTGCGATAATAGCTCCCCTTCTTATGATAGGCGAGGTCATTGCCGACCTCTGCCTGCCCCGACTTATGAGCGTTATCGTTGACTGCGGCATTACGGGCGAGGTGGCAGTTTCCGACTCTCCCCTTGCGAGCACTGTGATGGGAATAGTTTTTGGCGGCAGAGAGTTCTCCTCTCTACAGCTTATTATCACCTTTGGCATCCTTATGCTAGTTGTCGTGCTTATCGGCGGAATTTTCGGTGTTTCGTGCGCCTATTTTGCCGCAAAAGCGGCGCAGAGCCTTGGAAATGACCTGCGCTGTGACGCGTACAAGAAGGTAATGTCGCTCTCTATTGAGCAGACCGACCGCTTTACCACAGGCTCACTCATCACAAGAATGACGGGTGACATAACCCTTATCACAAACTTTGTTGAGATGCTTTTGCGTATGTTCGTACGCTCCCCGATATTCTTCATAGGTGGCACGGTAATGCTTATCACGCTTGAGGTCAAGTTCGGAGTTGTGCTCCTCTGCTCGCTTCCCATAATGGTGGCGACCATCGCACTTGTGCTCTCGCGCGCTGTTCCCCTCTACTCAAAGGTGCAGAAGGACCTTGACCGAGTAAACTCTGTCGTTCAGGAGAATGTTAGCGGTGCGCGTGTTGTAAAGGCGTATGTTATGGAGGACCACGAATACGAGCGCTTTGACCGCGCCAACCGCGAGCTTATGAACACAAATCTGCGCGTGCAGAGAATAATCGCCTTTATCCACCCCGTGCTCGTCATCGTGCAGAATGCCGCGATAATTGCTGTTATCCTTATCGGAGGAAACGATGTCCGCATTGCTGCAGGTAGCGGCATGACAACGGGTACTATCATGGCGGCTATCACCTATGTCACACAGGTACTGATGTCAATGATGATGCTCTCAAATCTCTTTCAGTCTGTGTCACGCGCCATTTCCTCTGCAAAGAGAGTGCGCGAGGTGCTTGACACCGAGCCCTCCATAAAGAGCGGCGACGAAAAGGCAGAAAAGGCACCACTTGCCATCTCCTTTGACAATGTTACCTTCAGATATCCCGACACCACGGGCAGACCTGTGCTTCACGATATAAGCTTTGAGGTAAATCGCGGCGAGACCTTTGCCATCATCGGTGCAACGGGCTGCGGAAAGACCTCGCTTGTAAACCTTATTCCCCGCTTCTATGACGCAAGCGAGGGCGAGGTACGCATTGACGGCGTGCCGATAAAGGAATATGACCTTGCCTCGCTCCGTTCAAGGATATCCTATGTTATGCAGAAGAGCGAGCTCTTCTCCGACACTATAGCGGGCAATATCCGCTGGGGCAAGGAGGACGCAAGTGACGAGGAGGTAGTTGCGGCGGCTCGCGTGGCGCAGGCCGACAGCTTTATCTCGTCCTTCCGCGAGGGCTATGACACATTTATTGCCGAAAAGGGAGCATCGCTCTCGGGCGGACAAAAGCAGAGAATGTCTATCGCGCGCGCCCTTGTACGCAAGCCGCAGATACTTATTCTTGACGACGCCACCTCAGCGCTTGACCTTGCTACCGAAGCAAAGCTGCAGACAGCGCTCCGCGAGGAGCTTGCCGACACCACCGTTGTACTTATCGCACAGCGTATAGCAAGCGTACGAAATGCCGACCGTATAGCGATAATCGAGGACGGCACCATCAGCGACATCGGAAGCCACGATGAGCTTATGGCAAGAAGCGCGACCTATCGCGACATATATGAGTCGCAGAACGGAAAGAGAGGTGCAGACAATGAATAATTCACCAAACAAGTCTACCTCTCCCGTACAGATAAACATCCGCCGCGGCGGTCCCGGCGGTGGCGGCCCTATGGGCGCAAGAATGCGTGCCGAAAAGCCGAAAAACACAAGAAAAACTCTTTCAAGACTCTTAAAGTACATAGGCAAGAGCAAGCTTCTTGTTCTCTTCCTTGTAGTGATAATGCTTGTGGCAACCGCCCTTGAGCTGACAGGTCCTGCCCTTCAGGGTGCGGCAATTGATACGATAAAGCTTGTTGACGGCAGACTGACCGTTGATTTTGGCTCTATGGTATTTTACCTTGTCACTATGGGTATCCTCTTCCTCATAAGCGCGCTTTTACAGCTCTTTCAGGGTAGAATAGCGGCACGCCTCTCGCAGAACACGGTCTATGCTCTGCGCGGCGACCTGTTTGCCAAGATATCGCGTCTGCCGATAAAATACACCGACACACATAAGCACGGAGATATAATGTCGCGTATGACGAACGATGTTGACAATGTCTCTGTTGCCGTTTCACAGTCGGTAGCATCGCTTATTTCAAGCGTACTTACCCTTGTGGGCGCATTTTCAATGATGCTTTACTACAACTGGCTCATAGCTCTCGTTGCCTGCCTTACTATCCCCGCAACCATTGCCCTTTCTACAAACCTTGCAAAGTTTATGAGAAAATATTTTGTCCGTCAGCAGACAATTCTCGGAAAGCTCAACGGACAGATAGAGGAGATGGTGACCTCTTATAAAACGGTCGTTGCCTACGGCAAAGAGGGAGACGCCGTGAAGAGCTTTGAGGAAAACAGCGTGGAGCTGAAAAAATGCAGCATACGCGCAAAGGTCTGGGGCTCGATAATGGGACCCTGTATGAATTTCCTTGGCAATCTTCAGTATATGCTTATCGCAGTTTCGGGCGGATTTTTCATACTCAATCCCGTCTCCTTTATGCGCGCGCTTACACCGGGTAACATTCAGTCTATGCTTCAGTATTCAAAAAAGTTCACCCGTCCTGTAAACGAGATAGCAAATCAGTATTCATCAATCCTTACCGCCCTTGCGGGCGCCGAGCGTATCTTTGAGATAATGGACAGCGCAGATGAAATAGACGAGGGCACGCGCGAAATAGCAATAAAGGATATTGACGGAAATATAGAATTCTCAAAAATTGATTTCGGCTATGTTGAGGGTGAGCCAGTGCTTAAGGGACTTGATCTCTCGGTGCGCTCGGGCGAAAAGGTGGCTATAGTTGGTGCAACGGGCTCGGGCAAGACTACTATTGTAAACCTTCTTACCCGCTTTTATGAGCTTGACGGCGGAGAGATAACCATTGACGGAATAAATATCACAGAGATGCCGAAAAGCACCCTGCGTCATTCTATAGCGATAGTGCTGCAAGACACTGTTCTCTTCTCCGACACGATACGCGCAAACATAAAGTATGCAAGGCCCGACGCAACCGACGAGGAGATGCGCGCGGCGGCGCATTTTGCGAGGGCGGACACCTTTATTGAGCGCCTTCCAGACGGCTATGACACAGTTCTTGCCGAGGCAGGAAGCGACCTCTCGCAGGGTCAGCGACAGCTTCTTGCTATTGCCCGTGCGGTACTTGCCGACCCGAAGATACTTATTCTTGATGAAGCGACCTCAAGCGTTGACACAAGAACAGAAATGCATATCCAGCAGGCGATGATAGCTCTTATGAAGAACCGCACCTCACTTATTATCGCGCACCGTCTCTCAACGATACGAGATGCTGACAAGATAGTGGTGGTAAAGGACGGCGTTATCGCCGAGGCAGGCGGACACGATGAGCTTCTCGCACGCGGCGGAGAGTATTATACACTCTATCAGAAGCAGTTTGCGGGGAATGCGATATGACCAGGGTTCCGAGCGCCGAGGAGCTTGCCCTCTTTGCATCGCTTGCCGAAAAGCATTCGGCATACGAGGTGAGACCGGAGGGCGGCTCGGGCATCGGCACATATAACGAAAAAAGAATACACCGAATACTAAAGGAATTTATCTGTGATGACGAAGCATGCTTTGAGGTCAAGGTAGGCGGAGCGGTGGCAGATGTTGTCTTTGACGGCACCATAAACGAGATACAGACGGGCTCCTTTTTCCCACTTGCCAAAAAGGTCTCTGCCTATCTTGAAAAGACCGACATGCCGGTGCGGATATTTTATCCCGTGATTTCACACCGACAGCTTGTACGCGTGGATGCAGTAAGCGGCGAGCTTATAAGACAGAGAATGTCGCCAAAAAGAGAGAGCCCCGCAAAAATTTTGCCCGAGCTTATATATCTCTCGGAGCATCTGCAAAGTGAGCGATTGACCTTTGTTATATGCTCGGTAGCCGCCGAGGAGCACCGATACTCCGATGAGATTCACAGATACCGCAAAAGCGGAAAATATGACCGCGAGATATTCCCCACAAGCCTTGAAGCGCTTACGGTTATTGCGGCCAAGGACGACCTTAAGGAGCTTTTGCCTGCCGAATTGCTTCAAAAGGGAGAGTTCAGTGCAACCGAGTTTTCGTCGGCGACCAAGCTTCGCGGCAGACGCGCTTATAACGCACTGAATGCACTCATCTCCGCAGGAGCACTGACAAAAGAAAAAGACGGCAAAAAAGCCGCAATATTTAGGCTGATATAATTCAAATTGTGATTTATCGGGGAGGACGC
The DNA here is from genome assembly GCA_045656985.1 of Eubacteriales bacterium. Lineage (GTDB taxonomy): Bacteria > Bacillota > Clostridia > Oscillospirales > CAG-272 > HGM12713. The sequence continues at coordinate 12,955 of JAZOSH010000080.1, forward strand.
GAGCCTCCGGCGGCAAGCTTTTTGCAAAAAGCTTGGCAAAAAATCTCCTGTCTTTGGACTTATGCTGACAATATTTGTTTATGCCCGTTGTGAGCACGCGAGGGCGGAGCAAGGGCTGCGGGAGCCATAGCCCTGACAGAAAGATTTTTGGAAAGTTTGAAAACCCACGAACTTGTTCGTAGCAACTTCGCTTGCGAAGTATTTTTGCAAAAAGGTTTTCAAGAAAAACATAACACAAACTAACTGTTCGATAAATCAAAATTTGAAACTTTATTCTTTCATTTCTTGACTTCCCTCTCGGCGCGTGATATAATCAAGACATAAAGATAAAGGAGACATAAATATGTTACATCACCCTATGATAGAAACCTTCATTCTCGAAGAAAACGATAAGAAAAATATAACCCTCACCGCTTACGTGGCAAGTGCTATGGGAGAGCTTCCCTACAACTATAAAAGACCCGGTGTTATCATTTGTCCCGGCGGTGCGTACAGAGGCACCTCAAACCGCGAGGCAGAGCCTGTTGCCGTGGCATTTCTTGCAGCGGGCATCAATGCCTTTGTGCTTGACTACTCGACAAGATATGAGGACGAGGAGGGCAAGCTTTTCCCCGGTCAGCTTATCGAGCTTGCAACGGCTATGAAATTCGTAAAGGACAATGCCGAGAAATTCTCGGTAGACCCCGACAAGATATTCGTCAACGGCTACTCGGCGGGCGGTCACCTTGCCGCGTGTCTTGGAACGCTCCATAGCTCGTCCTATGTAAAGGACGCGCTCGGTGTGGCGGATAACGAGCTTCGTCCCGCAGGAATGATACTCGCATACCCCGTTATAACCGAGGGAATCCACGCACACAAGCTCTCATTTAAGATAATCCTCGGTGACAAGGTTGACGATCCCGAGGCGCGCCGTGCATTCTCTCTTGAGCATCAGGTGACGAAGGACACCTCGCCCGCGTTCATTTGGCACACCCGCACTGATAGCGGTGTTCCCGTGCAGAATTCCCTGCTTCTCGCATCCTCCCTTGCCGACAACGGAATTCCCTTTGAGATGCATATCTACCCCGAGGGACCTCACGGAATGTCCATCGCCACCGATGTTGTGAATACAAGCCATGTAAACTGTATCGACTCTCATGTTGCAGAGTGGTTTAGCGCGGCTGTTAGGTGGATGAAAAATATATAAAACACAAGGAGCAAAGCTATGTCTGCGCTTACCAAAAAAGCACTTGTATCCGCATTTGGCAAGGTGCTTGCAAGAAAGCCCTTCTCAAAAATCACTGTAGTTGACATAACAGCAGAATGCGGTGTAAACCGCATGACATTCTATTATCACTTCAAGGACATATACGACCTTCTTGAATGGACTCTTGAGAGTCAGCTTGAGGAGGCTATAGGTGATAATATCACATACGATACATGGGAGCAAGGCTATCTTAATGTATTCAATTTTGCGCTTGAAAGAAAGCAATATATCCTCAAGATATTTCCCGAGATAGAGCAAAGCCAGATGAAGGATTATCTTCACGGCCTCGCATATAAATTTACGCTTGCTGTTATAAACGAGCTTTCGGAAAATTCAAAGGTAAGCGACGAGGATAAAAGCTTTATTGCCGATGCCTATGCACACGCACTCGTTGGTGTGCTTGCAAGCTGGGTGCGAGATGGAATGAAGGGTGATCCAAAGATTATCGTAAAAAAATTCGGATTGATGTCCGATGGGATAATCTCGGGAGCATTAGAAAAATTCGGCAAGGATTTTAGTTAATCACACATTGAGTAGTGATAAAAAAATTATCACTGCTCAATTTTTGTTTATTGTCAAAATTTCGCCCCGTTGATATAATTCAAACAGAGGGAAAAATCCCACACCTTGAAAGGAAGGTATTGATATGAAAAGAAGAATTTTAAGTATTTTGCTTGTAATTGCAATGCTTTCAAGCGCATTTTGCCTTGTATCCTGCTCTGCTGACAAAGCCGAGGAGGGCACGGTAACAAGAATGACAGTAGATATAAATCCCAGCATCGAGTTTATGATAGATGACGAAAATAAGGTCGTTTCGGTTACCGCACTCAATGATGACGGAAGCATTCTTATTGCAGGTGAGGCTTTTGTTGGAATGACACCTGAGGAAGCTACCGAGCTTGTTGTATCTCTTGCAACCGAAACAGGCTATCTCGTAAAGGGCAACTCCGAGGTGGCTGAAAATACAGTAAAAATATCTGTGTCGGGTGACACAAAATATGCCGAGGAGCTTGCAAAGAGCGTTGAAGCAAAGGCGGCACAAACGCTTGAGCGCCTTGATATTGAAGGCGAAATACAAAAGGCAGAGGCGATGAACAGAGATGCTCTGCTTGCTCTTGCGCTTGAAACCTCGCTCTACACCGAGGAGGAGCTTAATGCTATGAGCGATGAGGAGCTTTATAAGGTCATTGCTGCAGGCAGAATTGAGACCTCTATGCTTCTTACCGAGGAAATGAGAGAGGCATACTATGCTGCAAAGGAACACAAGATATCCTTTGCCGAGAGTGAGGCTACTGCGGAAGTAATTGAATCCATGGGCGGAATATATACCATCACTCACGCCATTTATAAGTCTGCACTTGAGACATACAGCGGAGCGATAAGTGCACTTGATGAGCTTCGCTATGACCTTCTCATCTCGCCCGACTCAGAATATCAAAAGTCGCTTGCATATCTTCGTGAGTCAAAGACCGAGCTTTTAAAGCAGCGAAATTACACCGCAACGCTTGATATGAACGGAACAGAATACACCCTTGCAGTTCAGGCGCTCACTGTAAGCGAGGAGAACTATGACAAGGCTCTCGCCGCATATGAAGCAATGGGAGATAAGGTAAACGAGGCGCTTGAAGCACTTATTGCTGCACTTCGCACAAGCGAAGAGGCTCTCCGTTCCATTGAAGAGAACTTCTCGGAGGACATAAAGGCGGAGCTTACCGCAAAAGCAGGAGCGATTGAGGAAAGCGTAAATACAGCCAAGGATTCCTTCTTCTCGGAGTTTGAAACAGCTCATGCCGAGGACATAACTGCTATTGAGAACTCACTAAAGGCACAAAAGGATGCTCTTATCGCAGAGATAGATGCCGAATAAAGTAAATAAAAAACAGGCTTGCAGTATGCGAGCCTGTTTTTTATTGTAATATGAAGAAAAACTCGCCATAAATCATTGACATTTTTTTCTCCTTGTGCTATACTACCTATGTATGTAAATAGAATGGATAAGTATTTTTAGTCATTATAAGAAAGGAATTGTACTCTAATGCAGGACAAGTTCAACACAAAGTATTCCTTCGTTGAAAACGAAAAGGAAATACTCAAATTCTGGGAAGATAACGACTGCTTCCACGCTCTCAAGAAAAAGAACGAGAACGGTCCAAAGTACCGCTTTATCGACGGTCCTATTACCGCCAACAATCCTATGGGTATCCACCATGTCTGGGGAAGAACCCTTAAGGATACATTTATAAAATATCACGCAATGAAGGGCTGTGACACTCACTACCGCAACGGCTTTGACTCTCAGGGTCTTTGGGTTGAGGTTGAGGTTGAGAAGGAGCTCGGATTTAAGACCAAGCACGACATTGAGGCTTACGGTCTTGACAAGTTCACAGATAAATGTATTGAGCGTGTAAAGAAGTATTCGGGTGTCATCACCGAGCAGTCAAAGAGACTTGGCCAGTGGATGGACTGGGATAACTCTTACTACACATACACAGACGAAAACATTCAGGGAATTTGGACATTCCTCAAGAAGTGCCACGAGAACGGCTGGATCCGTCAGGTATATAAGCCCATGCCTTGGTGCTCGCGCTGCGGAACCTCACTCTCCGAGCACGAGATGACAGGCTCCTACAAGGAAATTGAGCATGAGGCAGTATTCTTTAAGCTCCCCATCAAGAACACGAATGACTACATTCTCGTTTGGACAACTACTCCTTGGACACTTTCTGCGAATGTTGCACTTGCAGTAAATCCCGAGATGAAGTATGTGCGTATCCATGTAGCGGGCGAGGACTATAACTATGTAACCTCTCTTAACTACTACAAGCAGAAGTTTGAGGGCAAGGATGGCGTAGAGCTTCTTGACACTATGACAGGCGCAGACCTTGCTGGACTTGAGTACGAAACCTGCTTCCCCGAGATGGAAGAGCAGAAATTCGCTCACAAGATCGTTCTTTGGGACGAGGTTGCAGACGATGAGGGCTGCGGAGTTGTTCACATAGCTCCCGGATGCGGTGCTGAGGACTTTGCTCTTGGCGAGTCGATAGGCCTTCCCAAGATAATCCCCGTGGACGAGTACGGTATTTTCTATGACGGCTTCAGCTTCCTTTCGGGACTTGATGCACAGGATTGCCGTCAGCTCGTATTTGACGAGCTTAAGAAGAGAAACAAGCTCTTCTACACACATAAGTATAAGCACAGCTACCCCGTTTGCTGGAGATGTAAGAAAGAGATCATCTTCCGTCTTGGCAAGGAGTGGGCAATCGCTGTTGACGAGCTTCGTCCGAAGCTTATTGAGAATGCAAACAAGGTTCGTTGGGAGCCCGCATATCAGGGCAAGAGAATGCTTGACTGGCTTGAGAATATGTCCGACTGGAATATCTCCCGTAAGCGTTTCTACGGACTTCCCCTCCCCTTCTATCCTTGTCCCGACTGTGGCAAGGTAACGGTTGTAGGATCTAAGGATGAGCTTTACGAGCTTGCAGTTGATAAATCGAAGGTAGACGCAATTCCTCACCTCCACCGTCCTTGGATAGATGCAGTTAAGGTTAAGTGCGAGTGCGGTGCCGAGGTAGAAAGAGTAACTCAGGTCGGCGATGTTTGGCTCGACGCGGGTATCGTTCCCTTCTCAACGCTTAAGTACCTCACAGACAAGGACTACTGGAAGCAGTACTTCCCCGCATCGAATGTAATCGAGATGAAGGAGCAGATCAGACTCTGGTTCTACTCAATGCTCTTTATGAGTACCGTTCTTGTTGGCGAGCCTCCTTACGAGAGAGTAACCACTCACGGAATGGTAGATTCGGAGGACGGAAGCAGATTCTCAAAGACAGGCTTTATGATCCGCTTTGACGAGGCGGCAGATATTATCGGTGCTGACGCATCAAGATACATCTATTCCTCTTCCTCTACCTCTACCGATGTTCGCTTTGGCTTCAATCTCGGTGACGAGGCAAAGAGAAAGCTCCTCGCATACTGGAACCTTGAGACCTTCTTTGCGACCTACGCCGACATTGACGATCTTAAGCTTGATCTTACAAAGCTTGATGCAAAGACACTTTGTCCCATCGACCGTTGGCTCCTTATCAAGACCAACGAATTTATCCGTGAGGCAACAAAATATATGGACGATGCTTCCACTCGCGAGGTAATCGACGCATTTGAGGCATTTGTTAACGATATTTCTAACTTCTACATCCGTACAAATCGTGCGCGCTTCTGGAAGACAGAGAACGATGCCGACAAGCAGAACGCTTATATGGTCCTCTTCTACGCGATAAAGACCATCACACAGGTAATGGCACCCATAGTTCCCTTCATTACAGAGACCACATGGCAGAGATTTGTAAAGAGATACTCTGACGAGGCGGCTGTTTCGGTATTCCTCACAGATTACCCCACAATTCTCCCCGAGCTTGACATCACCGACGAACGCATCCTTCGCGATGTTGATGAAGCAAGAGATATGATCGCTCTCGGACTCAAGCTTCGTAACGAGAAGCAGATAAAGATAAGACAGCCACTTTCCACCCTCTTTGTAGCCGCTAATGACGCCCGTCACAATGCTATCGAGACCTTTGGCGAGATAATCAAGAGTGAGCTTAATGTGCTTGATATCAAGGAACTCACCGATGCTTCAGCTCTTGAGTCTAACTTCCTCACACTTGACTTTAAGGTAGCAGGAAGACTTCTTAAGGATAAGGCAAACGCAGTTAAGGCATATCTTGCAGAACTTGACGATTCAGAGCAGGCTCGCCTCTCGGCACTTGTTAAGGCAGGCGAGAATGTTCCTGTAGAGTCTCTTGGACTCTCTGTTGAACCGAGCGCATTTACACTCAACTCAAAGCCTGCAGATAATGTTGCTATATACAAGTATAACGACGATTTCGTGGCACTTGATGTAAATATCTCCGAGGAGCTCTCGCGTGCGGGACTTCTCCGTGACATCGTCCGTCAGTGTCAGGTATTCCGTAAGGAAGCGGGATTTGATGTAAGCGACAGGATCTATATTGAATTCAATACAGACTCCGACCTCGCCGCAAGTGTACTTGCAGAGAAGGCAGACCAGCTCTGTCATGACCTCCTTGCCGAAATGACTGCCGTTGACGCGCCCGAATTTGAGGGCACAATTGAGCTTGATGCAGTTAAGATAGCAGTTAAGCTTAAGAGACAGTAATTAAAATACAACAGCCCCCGACACTCGTCGGGGGCTTATAGTTTAAACTGTTATATAAATTGGGATTTATCGGGGAGGACGCGCGCCTCCGGCGGCAAGCTTTTTGCAAAAAGCTTGGCAAAAAATCTCCTGTCTTTGGACTTATGCTGACAATATTCGTTTATGCCCGTTGTGAGCACGCGAGGGCGGAGCAAGGGCTGCGGGAGCCATAGCCCTGACAGAAAGATTTTTGGAAAGTTTGAAAACCTTTTGCAAAAGGTTTTCAAGAAAAACATAACACAAACTAACTGTTCGACAAATCAAAATTTGAAAGAAAAAAAGGCTTCTTAAAATATTAGGAAGCCTTTCATTTTATTCTCTCAATATCCTCATCACGCGTTTCATCAAGATCGGCGAGGGGAAATTCAATGCCGAGGTTTTCGTATTTAGGTAGACAGAGCTTGCGGAACTTAAGCAATTCCACCTTCTTCACGCATGGGTGTGCATCGCGAACGGCATAAAGATACGAAACTTTCTCGCGAGTATCGTTTATTCCCTTCACTATCACCTGACGAAGCCAAGTATCGATATTTTTCTCCTGCAATTTTTCAAGAAAAAAATCAACCTTTTCTTTTTTGCAGAGGGTGTATTTTTCATAATCGGCCGCGTTCGTCATCTTATAGTCAAGCAGACAAAGGTCGGTCACTTCAAGCAATTTTTCGGTAGCCTCATTCCACACACAGCCCGAGGTATCAAGCGCGGTGTGTATTCCCGCCGCCTTGCAAAGCTCAAAAAGCTCGCGCACAAAGTCGGCTTGAAGAAGCGGCTCACCGCCCGAAACTGTCACACCGCCCTCTTTGCCGAAATACTCGCGGTAACGGAGAATTTTCTCAAAAATCTCGCCCGCCTCATATTCCTCACCGCCCATTCTATCCCATGTGTCGGGATTATGACAGTAGACACAACGCAGGGGGCAGCCCTGCATAAAAACCACAAAACGAACGCCGGGACCGTCAACGGTCCCAAGCGTTTGTATTGAATTTATCCTGCCCTTCATCAAAGCACCTCGTGGAAGGTACGGCTGATGACCTCCCTCTGCTGCTCCTTTGAGAGCTTGTGGAAGTTTACGGCGTAGCCCGACACACGAATGGTGAGGTTCGGGTACTTTGAGGGATCCTCATACGCCTCAATAAGCTTTTCCTTATTAAGCACATTTACATTGATATGGTGGGCATTCTTCTTGAAATACCCGTCAAGGATGCTTACAAGATTGTCTACTCTCGTTTCCTCGTCATTGCCGAGTGCCGAGGGTACTATTGAGAAGGTATTGGAGATACCGTCACGGCAAGCATCATAAGGCATCTTTGCGACAGAGTTGAGCGAGGCAAGTGCGCCACATCTCTCTCTGTTGTGCATCGGATTCGCACCGGGAGCAAAGGGCTCGTGAGCACCTCTGCCATCGGGTGTTGCACCCGTCTTTTTGCCATAAACAACATTTGATGTGATAGTGAGCGCCGAGAGGGTGTGTGTTGCCTTCTTATAGGTGGGTGTCTTGCGAAGCTCGGCTATGACATCCTCAAGTATCTTCTTGCCGATATTGTCAACTCTGTCATCATCATTTCCGTACTTGGGGAAATCTCCCGTTGTCTCAAAGTCAACGATATATCCCTTATCGTCGCGGATAGATCTGACATCGGCATATTTTACCGCACTCATAGAGTCGGTTATTACCGAAAGTCCCGCAACACCAAACGCCATAAGATGCTCAACATCGGTGTCGTGAAGTGCCATCTGTATCTTCTCATACGCATATTTATCGTGCATATAGTGGATAACATTCATCGTGTTTACATAGAGACGGCAAAGCCACTCAAGATAGATGTGGAAGCGCGCCGAAACTGCCTCATAGTCAAGCTTGTCCGAGCCGTAAGGCTCAATCTGCGGACCTATATGAATGCCCGAGACGGTGTCATATCCACCGTTGAGGGCAAGCAAAAAGAGCTTGGGAAGATTACAGCGTGCGCCAAAGAACTGCATCTGCTTACCTATCTTCATAGCTGAAACACAGCAAGCAATTCCGTAATCATCGCCATAATTTACACGCATAAGGTCATCGTTCTCATACTGAATTGAGTCAGTATCTATAGACACCTTTGCGCAGAATTTCTTAAAGCCCTCGGGAAGATGCTCCGACCAAAGAATAGTAAGATTAGGCTCGGGAGCAGGTCCGAGATTATAGAGTGTGTTAAGTATTCTGAAGGACGATTTTGTGACGAGAGTCTTGCCCGAAACGCCCATACCGCCAACACTTTCGGTTATCCACATGGGGTCGCCGCCAAAGAGCTCGTTGTACTCGGGTGTGCGAAGGTGACGCGCCATACGAAGCTTCATAACAAAATCGTCTATAAGCTCCTGCGCGCCGCTCTCGTCAAGCTTGCCCGCCTTTATATCGCGCTCAATGTAAATATCGAAGAAGGAAGCCACACGGCCGAGCGACATTGCCGCGCCGTTCTGCTCCTTGATAGCCGCAAGGTAGCCGAAATAGGTCCACTGTATCGCCTCTCGCGCGTCCTTTGCGGGTCTTGAGATGTCACATCCGTAAAGTGCTGCCATCTCCTTGGCTTTTTTAAGGAAGGAGATCTGCTGATAGAGCTCCTCACAAAGCCTTATATTGTCGGCATTCATAAGATTCTCGCCTGCCGCGCGCTTGTCCTCCTCTTTTTTCTCAATAAGGAAATCAATTCCGTAGAGGGCAACTCGGCGATAGTCACCGATAATTCTTCCGCGTCCGTAGGCATCGGGAAGACCTGTCATAATGCCGATATGACGAGCCTTTTTCATCTCGTCGGTATAAACGCGGAAAACGCCGTCATTGTGTGTTGTTCGGTACTTAAACTCGTTTTCAATCTCCTCGGAGAGGGTGTAGCCATATGCTCCGCAAGCAGATCGTGCCATACGGATACCGCCAAAGGGGTGTATTCCTCGACGAAGGGGCGCATCTGTCTGAAGACCGACGATAAGCTCGTTCTCCTTGTCAAGATAACCTGCGGCATAGTTCGTCAGAGAGGATACTGTCACGGTATCAATATCAAGAAGACCGCCATTCTCTCTCTCCTTTGCCTGAAGCTCCTCAAGCCTTGCCATAAGCGCCTTGGTGCGCGCCGTGGGGCCTGCAAGGAAGCTTGCATCTCCCTCATAGGCAGTGTAGTTATCCTGAATAAATGCTCTTACATTTACCTCGTCCTGCCACACACCACCAAGAAAACCGTTCCATTCAATAAATTTCATAGAAAAATCCTCCATTTTCTAGTCCGCCCAGACGGTCGGCGTGTGACTTTTTTTACTACACGGTGTTGATTCACCTATCCGTCAGTAGTTCTAATTAAATTATACTATATCTACGAGTGAAAGTCAATCAAGAAATTAAAAAAGCAAAGAAAAAGACGGTTTATCATAAGTATAAAAGTATTCCCGATACGCTCAAAAGCTCTGTCAGTGGTAGCTTTTTATTTTTAAATTAGGATTTGTTAGGGAGGACGCGTGCCTCCGGCGGCAAGCTTTTTGCAAAAAGCTTGGCAAAAACTCTCCTGTCTTTGGACTTGTGCAGACAATATTCGTTTATGACCGTTGTGAGCACGCAAGGGCGGAGCAAGATCAGCGGGAGCTATACCTTTTGTATTGAA
>JAZOSH010000081.1:0-1192 GCA_045656985.1 Eubacteriales bacterium
CGGGAGGGCAATGCCCTCCCGCTTGATTTTATAATTCATCTCCAAGGTATGTAGGATCGTTTTCGCGTTCGCTATACTTGCTGCCGACAAGTTCTCTGTAAAATGCTGCTGTTGACGCCTGTATATAAGGAGTTAGCCAAAGCATTCCAATACCGAGAGTAAAGACGCAGAGAAATTCCCAGCCAATAAAGCTGAACTGCAGACAGAAAAGTCTCCAGCGGTTACCGCGCATAAGCTCCTTTGAGCGAGCAAGCGCATCACTCGCACGCATACCGGGATTATCGGCAAGAATATAGCCTGTCATAGCATAGCTATAGGAGGCAATGATGCCGGGAATGACAAAAAGCAAGCTCCAAAGGAATACATAAATATCGCGCAGGATATATGCGCCGACCGCGCTTCCCCAATGCTTGAAATAGCCAAACAAATGGCCAAAGTCAGGCTTCTCGAGGTCAACAAGTCCGAGATTGAAGCGTGAATATCCAACCGAGATAACACTGCCGAGAAGATACATCAAAAGCATTGAGCCTATCGTGCTTATTATGAGAATAGGCAGCACGGTAAGCATTGCGTCACCTAAAGCATCAAAGAAGCCCGATACCTCTCCGGCGCCTTCCTCGCCAACGGGCAACTCTATCTCAAAATTCACACCGCCGCTGCTGCTTAATCCTCCAAGCACCGACGCAATAAATCCGGCACCCACGGCAATTGCCCAGTTGCCCTTCAGCGCGTCTCTCGCTATTCTTCTGAAATCACTTGCAAGCTTCATAAGTCCTCCTTACATGTATGTATATTTTTGTTTTGCCTATTTAAATATTACAATTCCTCTGCCCTTACTTATTCTCTGTTTTATCACTTTTTGCCGTGTCAATGCTCTTTCCAAAGACAACTATTCGGTCAAAGAGATATTCGGTAACAAAGTTGATAAGCATAGTTCCCGCAAGCACGAGATATTCGTTTATTGCCACTGCCTCCGAGGTAAGATATGCCGTCCACCAGGTTGAAAGGGGGGTAAATACGAGATAAAATCCTGCCACCTTGAGCATTGCAACAGGAACATTGTTTGCCGAGCAGAAGGTGAATTTTCTGTTGAGAGTGAAATTCCACAAGACCGACAGCACGAGCGACACAAGATATGCCACCCAGTGCGGCATGTGAAGCACCTCCTCCATCAGCGTAAAGGAAAGCACCT
>JAZOSH010000082.1:0-4225 GCA_045656985.1 Eubacteriales bacterium
TCCGAGAAGATCGGTTCCGGTCTCGTAAGCGTTATGGTTCGCGGCGATGTTGGCGCTGTTAAGGCTGCTGTTGAGGCAGGCGGTGCTGCTGCTGCAAGACTTGGTGAGGTTATCGCTACACATGTAATCCCCAGACCTCACTGCGATGTAGATAAGCTTCTCCCCAAGCTTGGCTAATATTGCCACTGAAGCACACTACATAGGGCGCTAACCCGAAAGCCGTATGGCTTTCGGGTGGGCTCCGCCCATTGTCGTTTCTGTATTTGAAAAATAAAAGGATTTTATTTTCCAAATATGAAAATGACGGCAGATTTATTCTGCTATATTTTTGAAAGGAAATTCTGATATGGACATCAAAAATATTGATATAGCCGAGTTAGTTAAAAAGGTGATCGCTGAAATTGACGGCACTCTTCCCTCCTCGGATAATCAGATACCAGTTGGTATCTCAAACAAACATATTCATCTTTCAAAGGCAGATGTTGAAACGCTCTTTGGCGCAGGCTACGAGCTTACACCTATGAAGGAGCTCTCGCAACCCGGACAGTATGCGTGCAAGGAAACCCTAACTCTTGTAGGTCCCTCGATGAGAGCTATCGAGGGTGTTCGCGTTCTCGGACCTGTGAGAAAATCAAGTCAGGTTGAAATCTCTATGACCGATTCATATATCCTCAAGGTCAAGCCCCCTGTTCGTGAGTCGGGCAAGACAGAGGGCTCGGCACCGATCACTATTATTGGTCCCAAGGGTGTTGTAAACCTCAAGGAAGGATGTATCATAGCAAATAGACACATTCATATGAGTCCTGATGATGCCGCAAGGTTTGGCGTTCGCGATGGAGATTATATCGATGTTGACGCCTTCAGCGGAACAAGAAAAACAAGATGGTTTGATGTTCAGATAAGAGTAAATGATGCCTTCCGTCTTGAAATGCATGTTGATACCGACGATGCCAACGCCGTTGGCTTCAAGAACGGATCAACAGTAATACCTGTAAATAAATAAAACTATATAAAAGGAATTATTGATATGTTAAAGGGAAAAGTAGTTGGAACGATAGTTTCCACAAATAAGATTGAAAAGCTCGTTGGCTACAAGTTTCTTGAGGTAAGAATCATCGATAACGATAAGCTCACCGACAAGTATATCGTTGCAGTTGACAATATGGTCAGTGCGGGTATCGGCGAGGAGGTCCTCGTTACAACGGGAAGCAGTGCAAGAGCTGCTGTTGGTGATATCAGCTCCCCTGTTGATGCAGTTATCGTTGGAGTAGTTGATAAGAACGCCTAAAATACATAGACACACTGTGTCGGTAAGGAATTAAATGTCAAGTCTTGAAATCAAATCAATAATGAGATCCTCCGGTATTGTCGGTGCAGGCGGAGCAGGCTTTCCCTCCTACGCAAAGCTTGCCGATGGCGCTGATGTTCTGGTCATAAATTGCGCCGAATGCGAGCCGCTGATATATACCGAATATATGCTTATGCGTGAGGAAATGATGAGAATGGTTGAGGGTGCAAAGCTTGTTATGAACCATCTCGGAGTATCACACACATATATATCGCTCAAGGAATACAGAGGAAAAATGCTTGGCTATACAGACGGCGAGCAGCTTGTTGATGGCATAAGTATTAAGTTGATGCCTAATGTATATCCCATCGGTGATGAAATAAATTTAATATATCAAACCACAGGCAGACTTGTAAAACCCGGCAATCTACCAATTTCCGCAGGCGTTATAGTATTTAACGGTGAGACTGTCTACAACATCTATAAGGCTGTGGCTGAGGGCAAGCCCGTTACAGATAAATGGGTCACTATTGCAGGTAACATTGCAGAAAGACGCGTTGTTAAAGTGCCTATCGGCATGAGAGTTACAGAGCTCTTTGAAGCTCTTGGCATCAAAATGACCGAGGAGGATGTGCTTTTTGACGGCGGTCCTTCAATGGGAAAGATAGAAAATCCTGCAAGCTCAATTATCACAAAGACAACCAATGCCCTTCTTATTATTCCAAAGACTGCTCCCGCAGTAACACGCAAAAAGATCAGCCTTGACGACATGCTCCGTCGCGCCGCATCATGTTGCTGCGGATGCACAAGATGCACTGAGATGTGTCCAAGACATTTGCTTGGATATCCTCTTGAGCCTCACAAGATGATACGGACGGCTATGTCAAGCGTAGCACTTAACGATCCCGAGCTCATCAAGACCGCTACACTTTGCTGCTCTTGCGGAATTTGCGCGGAGGTCTGTTGCCAGGATATTTCCCCGAAGGATGTTATTGCAAATCTCAAAGGTATTCTTGCAAAGAATAAGATGAAGTATACATCGGGCAATGAGGAATACAAGGTTTCTTCTGACCGCGTATATAGAATGATTCCATCTGAGAAGTGGGAAAGCATGCTTGGCGTCAAGAAGTATGAGATCATTCCTGAATTTGTTGACACAAGGATGTCGGCAAAAAAGGTAGAAATATCTATGAGAGGACATATCGGTGCGCCGTCAATTCCTGCCGTTACGCTCGGTGACAGCGTTTCCGTTGGACAGCTTATCGCTAACGCTGCAGACGGACTTTCCGTTCCCCAGCACGCGTCTATTGACGGAAAGGTAGTATTTGTAAGTCCTGAAAAAATAATTATTGAAGCATAACACTAATATAAAAAGTAGGTATAAAATAAATGTATCAAGCAGTTGGTGTAATTGAATTAAAAAGTATAGCAAAGGGTATAGAGGCAACCGATGCCGCACTCAAGAGTGCAGGTATCAGCCTTGTATCGGCACATCCTGCCTGCCCAGGAAAATTTGAGATGATAATCACAGGAACTATCTCTAATGTTTCATCGGCAGTTGAGCATGTCAAAGAAAGATTTGATGAAAAGCTCGTTGATTCGTCTATTATGGGACGAATTGATCCGCAGGTTATCACTGCTCTTTTCGGCACACAGACCTGTGAGAAAAAGGGTAGTCTCGGCATTATTGAGACATTCTCGGCAGCAAGTGCAATAAAAGCTGCTGATATTGCTGTAAAGACGGCAAAGGTTGAGATATTTGAACTTCGCGTTTCTCGCGGTATGGGTGGCAAGGGCGTTGTTCTTGTTACTGGAGAGATCGGAGATGTTTCTGCTGCAGTAGAAGCAGGCGCAGCACATGCGATGAACCAAGGTGTCTTCTGCTCTAGCTCTGTTATTGCCGCACCCCACGAGGCTCTTTGGGAGCAGATGTAAATTCTTATAAGGAAGAGTTGATTTTATGGGAAATATTAAATTTGAAATAAAGAAAAGCCCCCGTATTCAACGACTCATTGACTATCTCTATGCAAAAATGCCCGAAATTGAGGCAGACCGCGCAGAGCTTGTTACTGAGAGTTATAAACAAACCGAGGAATTACCGATAATCAAGCGTCGTTCGGCGGCTTTTTGTCACATTCTCAAGAATATTCCGATAGTTATTCGCCCAGATGAACTTATTGTTGGAAGCAACTCAATAGCGCCTCGCGGCTGTCAGACCTTCCCCGAGTATTCATTTGAATGGCTTGAGCCCGAGTTTGACACTATTGCAACAAGAGAGGCAGATCCCTTTTATATCTCTGACGAGACAAAGGCAAGACTCCGAGCTGTTCATCCATATTGGAAGGGTAAGACTGTAAATGATCTTGCAATGTCCACCATGGATCCCGAGGTTCTTGATGTTTTCCTCAATCACGGCGTATTTACGGTTGGTAACTATTTCTATAATGGCATTGGTCATATCAATGTTGACTACGCAAAGGTAATATATCAGGGACTTGAGTCGGTAATTGCCGAAGCAAAGACCGCCATGTCAAAGCTCCATATTGGAAACGGAGACTATCTTGCAAGAAAGCAATTCCTCGAGGCAGTTATTGAGAGCTGTGAGGGCGTCATTGCTTACGCACATAGATACGCAGAGCTTGCGCGCAAGGAAGCAGCTGAAACATATGACACAACAAGAAGGGCCGAGCTTATTAAGATCGCAGAAAACTGCGAAAGAGTTCCCGCTAAGCCCGCAAGAAGCTTTTATGAGGCTTGTCAGGCATTCTGGTTTGTTCAGCAGCTTCTTCAGTGCGAGTCTAGTGGACACTCTATCTCTCCCGGTAGATTTGACCAGTATATGTATCCCCTTTTCAAAGCCGATCTTGACAAGGGCGCAATTACACACGAACAGGCGCAGGAATATATCGACTGTATCTGGGTCAAGCTCAATGATCT
>JAZOSH010000083.1:0-7819 GCA_045656985.1 Eubacteriales bacterium
AATATTCGTTTATGACCGTTGTGAGCACGCAAGGGCGGAGCAAGGTCTGCGGGAGCTATACCTTTTGTATTGAAAGTTTTTGGGAGTCCAGAACCCTTTTTTTAAAAAGGGTTTTGGATAATCCTTCTCGTCAACTAACTCCCCGATAAATCACAATTTATTTGTTATTTAAGTCTCTTCTTCAGGCCGAACAAAAAGCTCATTGCCTCATAGGGCGAGAGCGTATTCAAGTCTACCGCGCGAAGCTCCTCAATGACCTGCTCGTTGACAAAGTCATCAAGTGTTATAAGAGTATCGTCAACAGGCTTCGGTGCCACATCCGTCTCCGACACCGCCCTTGCCTTACTCTCAACCGAGGCAAGCACCTCCTTGGCGCGCTTTATTACCTCATTCGGCACACCCGCAAGCTTTGCGACCTCAATTCCGTAGCTATCGTCGGTAGAGCCGCGCACAATCTTACGAAGGAATGTGATATTATCGCCTCTCTTCTTTGCGGCAATATTATAATTCACAACGCCCTCAAGCTCGTCCTCAAGCACCGTCAGCTCGTGATAGTGTGTGGCAAAGAGTGTCTTTGCGCCTATCTTCTTACTGTGTGTATATTCAACGATAGCGCGAGCGATACTCATTCCGTCAAAGGTTGATGTTCCTCTGCCCACCTCATCATAAATGATAAGGCTCTTTTTCGTGGCGTTCCTGAGTATATACGCCACCTCATTCATCTCAAGCATAAAGGTTGACTGTCCCGATGCAAGATCATCCGATGCGCCAACTCTTGTGAAGAGCTTGTCAACAACTCCTATACGCGCCTCGTTTGCGGGAACAAATGAGCCTATCTGTGCCATTACCACCATCTCGGCTATCTGTCTCATATATGTTGACTTACCCGCCATATTAGGTCCTGTGATGAGCATAAGGCGGTTGTTTGCCGTATCAAGAAGGGTGTCGTTAGGCACAAAATATGTATCCTTTACGAATTGTTCAACAACAGGATGGCGACCGTCCTTTATCTCAATAACGCTTCCGTCATCAACCTCGGGGCAGACATATCTGTTTCTTACAGCAACTGTTGCAAGGCTATAATAAACATCAAGCAAAGCAAGAAGGGTTGCCACCTTCTGTATTCTCTGACTTGCCGATGCCACAAAGCCTCTTATATCGCAGAAGAGCTCATACTCAAGCGTACATACCTTGTCCGACGCGCCGAGAATGGTTGCCTCCATATCCTTGAGCTCCTGCGTGATGTATCTCTCACCGCCCGCAAGTGTCTGCTTGCGGATATATCTGTCGGGCACCTGGTCCATATAGGACTTTGATACCTCTATATAGTAGCCAAATACTCTGTTATAGCCTATCTTGAGCGTCTTGATGCCCGTGGCCTCACGCTCCTCCTCGGCTATCTTCTCAAGCCAGCCCTTGCCGTCTCTCATCACCGAGCGCAGATAATCAACATCTACACTGTAGCCGTCCTTGATTATTCCACCCTCTCTTACCGAAAACGGAGCATCGTCAACAATGGCCTCGTTAATTTTTGAAAAGACATCCTCAAGAAGGTCAAGCTCGTCGCAGATAGATGACAGCTCATCGGAGCGACATCTTGATATTATCTCCCGAAGCTCGGGGAGAATTGAGATGCTGTTCTTTATAGCAAGCAGATCTCTTGCGTTTGCCGTGCCGTAGACCGTTCTTGCGATAAGTCTCTCAAGGTCAAGAACCGACATAAGCAGGTCGGATATCTCCTCACGGAGCATAAGGTCCTCTGCAAGCTCGGCTATCGCCCTCTGGCGTCTCTTTATTTTTGATGTGCTTATAAGCGGATGGTCTATCCAGCTCTTGAGAAGTCTTGCTCCCGCTGCTGTCTTTGTCTTGTCAAGCACCCAGAGGAGAGAGCCCTTGCGCTCCTTTGCTCGCATTGTCTCGCAAAGCTCAAGATTGCGGCGTGTGTTTATATCCATCTGAAGATACTGATTGTCGTTATAGACCTTCAGCTCCTTGATGTATGAAATATCAGTTTTCTGTGTCTCGGCAATATAAACGATAAGCGCACCGAGCGATGAGGTGAGCACTCTGTTTGAGAAAAGCTCCTCGTCTACCCTCTCGCCAAACTGCTCGCAGGCTCTTTCCTTTGCAAGCTCATAGTCAAATTTTGCCGCCTCGCCGCGTGTGAGCATTGCCGAAAGAAAGCTTGATACAAAGCTCTCAAGAGACGAGAGCATTGATGCGGGTATATTATATATCACCTCGCGCGGACGGTATGTGCCAAGCTCACCGAAGAGCTGCTCCTTCATAGCATCGCCCGAGAAGGATGTGGCATATATCTGTCCCGTTGTGATGTCGGCAAAGGACACTCCGCACTCAAAATCGGTCATGTAGACCGAGGCAAGATAGTTATTTTTCTTATCGTCAAGGCTACCTGCAAGCATCACAGTACCGGGGGTGATTACCCTTACTACCTCGCGGCGGACAAGACCCTTTGCAAGGGCTGGGTCCTCTGTCTGCTCACAGATAGCGACCTTGTATCCCTTCTCTATAAGCTTTGTAATATAGCTTTCAGAGCTATGGTAGGGCACACCGCACATAGGCGCTCTCTCTGCCTCTCCGCAGTCTCTGCCCGTAAGCGTCAACTCAAGCTCGCGCGAGGCGAGTATGGCATCGTCAAAGAACATCTCATAGAAATCTCCGAGACGGTAGAAAAGCAGAAAATCCTTATAATCCTTTTTTATTTCAAAATACTGCTCCATCATTGGAGTCATAGCATTTTTCCTCGCTTTCGTAGCTTTGGTCTTTTTAGTGGCAACCGCCGCAGGTTGAGCAGTCGTGTGTACAGCTGTCGGGCTCCTGTCCTGTAACATTATAGGTTATAGTTGTGTTTATTGCGTTCATAAGCTCGTTAAGTGCCGTCTGTGTCTCGTTAAGTGCGATAAACTCGGGAGCTTCCACAACTGCGCGGTAAAGCTCGTCAATTCTCTTCTGTATAGCCTCAATAAAGACCATATCCTTCTCATCCTTCGCATACTCGTTGCGAAGTGCGGTCTGCTGTACCTCATACTCTACAAGGTTCTTCTGAAGCTCTCCATTCGCCTCATATGCAAGCTTTGCTGCCTCAAATTTAACGAAGCGCTCGTCTGCCTTTACTGCCTTACCAAGCTCTGCTGCAATTTCAAAAATTCCTTTTTCCATTTCTTTATCCTCACTTTTAATATTTTTTATTCAGATTTTGATTTGTCGGGAAGTTAGTTGACGAGAAGAATTACCCAAAACCCTTTTTGAGAAAAGGGTTCTGGACTCCCAAAAACTTTTAATAGATTGGACTTGGCTCCCGCAGCCCTTGCTCCGCCCTCGCGTGCTCACAACGGGCATAAACGAATATTGTCTCTACAAGCCCAAAGATTTAAGATTTTTTGCCAAGCTTTTTGCAAAAAGCTTGCCGTCGGAGACACGCGTCCTCCCCGATAAATCCGGGTTTATATAATAATTGCAAAAATTATTTTTTCACTATTTTTCCGTAGAGGGCGAAGGTATCTCCCCTCTCAATCAAGATGTCAACAAAATGTCCCGTCTCTGCGTCAGTCGCATCAAAGAATACTATCTTGTTGCCCTCGGTTCTTCCGCTGAAAACATTTTTATTATTCTTGCTTCGTCCGTCACAAAGCACACGGAGCACCTTGCCCTCAAGGGGCTTGTTTGAGGCAAGCGATATTTCATTCTGTACCGCAAGAAGTCTCTCAAAGCGCGCGCTCTTTTGCTCATCACTTATCTGTCCTTCCATCTCGGCGGCGGGAGTTCCCTTTCGCGGAGAGTAGATAAATGAATAGGTCATGTCAAATTTCGCACGGCGAAGAGCCGAGAGTGTTGCCTCAAAGTCGTCATCACTCTCGCACGGGAAGCCGACGATTATATCAGATGTGATAGTGGCATCGGGCATCCTCTCGCGAATGCAATCGACTATACCTATATATTTTTCAAAATCGTATCTTCTATTCATGGCGCGAAGCACACTGTCACTTCCCGACTGCATAGGCAGATGGAAATGTCTTGCGATATGCTTGCCGCATGACATTGTATCAATTAGCTTTTTGGTCGCGTCCTTCGGGTGACTTGTCATAAAGTGCAATGTGTAATCGCCCTCAATACCGTCTATCTCTGCAAGAAGGTCTGCAAAATCGTAATCAAGTCCCAAGTCCTTGCCGTAAGAATTGACATTTTGACCGAGCAACGTTATATCCTTATAGCCGCGCGCTACAAGGTCGGTTACCTCGGCAATTAAATCCTCTTTTCTGCGGCTTCTCTCTCTGCCGCGCACATACGGCACGATGCAGTAGGAGCAGAAATTGTTGCAGCCGTACATCACAGACACCCATGCACGAAACTCGCTCTCGCGCTCTATGGGAAGTCCCTCTACCACCGAATATTCACCGTCGTGGAAGAAAAGTCGCTTTCCGTCAGCGCGGCGCTTATAGATGAGCTCGGGTATCTTATGTACCGATGCCGTGCCTACCACGAAATCAACATAAGGATAGCTTTTCTTTATCTCCTCCGAGCGGTGCTCCTGCGTTACCATACAGCCGCATACGCCTATGATAAGCTCGGGGCGACGGTTCTTGAGATGCTTGTACTGGCCGACTATTGAGAGTGCCTTCTGCTCTGCGTGCTCACGAATAGCGCAGGTGTTTACAAGAATTAACGACGCCTCTGCGGGCTCATCAGTAAGAAGGTATCCCATCTCGCGCGCAAGGCCTGCCATCTTTTCTCCGTCAGCCTCGTTCTGCTGACAGCCAAAGGTGACTACATATGCGCGGCGGCGTGTGCCGCTCTCTGCGGCGAGGCGGTCACTCTCTGCCTTTATTTTTTCAATATATTCTCTTTGCTCACCGAAAAGCTCGGTGCGCTTGTCTGTTTCCTTCACTCTGTATATCCTCTGAATGCTAAAAATTTGCCATCATACTATATAATATTATATTATAATATATATTTGCCGTTTTGTCAAGAAAACTATGAGGGCAAAAGTTCAAAATACTGTTGCTATTGTGAAATTTTTGTAGTATAATTATTACAAGAAGCAATTATGCTTATACGAGGTGATAAAATGAGTGAAAATAACGCAAAAAGCAACTCTGCCGAAATACTTGAGATAGTATATGAGGCGATAAAGGAGAAGGGCTATGACCCCGCAAGACAGATAGCGGGCTATATCCTCTCCGAGGACCCCACCTATATCCCCGACCATAACAACGCAAGAGGGCTTATCCGTCACCTTAACCGCGACGAGCTCCTCAAGCTCTTTATTGAATTTTACTTTGAAAACAAAAAATAAGAATGTATAAGAAAATATTTTTTGCCGCCGCGCTTGCGCTTGTTTTAACGCTGTCGGCGGTTCTTCCCGTCATTGCCGCACCTCCCGAGCCCTCGCTTGACGGAGCGCAATCGGTCTATCTATGGTGTGCCGAAAGCAACGAGGCGATAATTTACAAGTCGGGCGGTGAAAAGATATATCCCGCTTCAACCGTTAAGATGATGACGGGACTTGTGGCAATAGAGCTTATCGGAAACCGCCTTGACGAAAGAGTGACGATGACACAGGAAATGCTCTCGCATAAGAGGGGCACGAGCATGCAGCTCAAGGCTGGTGAAACGCTCTCCTATCGCGACCTGCTCTATGCCACTGTATGCGGCGGCTTCAACGATGCAGCCTATGCGCTTGCCGTTGCAAGCGCGGGAAGCGCTGATGCCTTTGTTGAGCGAATGAACGAAAAAGCGCACTCGCTTGGCGCACTTGACACCTACTACACAAACCCGACAGGCTGGCACGACCCCGCGATGGTCACAACGCTTTCTGACACCGCGAAGATAGCAAAGGCGGCATATAAGGATGCTCTTTATCTCCACATAAGCTCGGTGACAAGCTATACAGTCCCCGCGAATAATGTCTCCGAGGCATTTACAGTACGCAACAGAAACGGACTTATCGGTTCATTTTACACCGCAGGCTACTACAACCGACACGCAAAGGGACTTGCGGCAGGAATGACCGACGAGGGTGGATACTGCGTGGCAACCTATTTTGAATACGACGGTCTTTCCTTTCTCGCTATAGTGATGGGCGGTGAGAAGAGGGGCGAGCAGATAACCTCCTATGCCATCGCAAACGAGCTTATTGATTATGCCGTTTACTATTACGGCTCGCTTGACATCATGCGCGCGGGAGATTATATATGCGAGCTTCCCGTCTCTCTTGCCCCCTCTCCAAGCGGCAAGGAGCATTATATGCTTGATGCAACGGTGGCAGAGGATATATCTCTCTACCTCCCTTATGACAGAAACTCGCTTGACACACTTGAGAAGCGGTACTATCTCTATTCCGATGAGCTGCGAGCCCCTATAAGCGAGGGCGAGGTCATAGGAGGCGTTGACTTCTATATTGACGGAGCTTACCGAGGTACTGCCGACCTTGTAGCATCAGAGAGTGTCTTGCCGAGTGCCTTTCTGACCGCAATGGATTCTGCAAGAAGCTTTATGCTTGGTCGCGCGTTTGTAATAGCAGTCATAATCTTTCTCGCTCTTTTTGGATTTTACTACTACACAATTGAAATAAAGTTGCGTAGAAAAAGAACTAAAAATCTTAAATTCAAGAACATATACTAAAGGACAAGAAATGGATATCTTTACAACTACCCTTAACCGAATGGCTTTTCTCTTTCTTTTTATGGCGATAGGCTTTTTGCTTGGCAAGACAAAGCTTGTCCCCGCGGGAAGCGAAAACATACTCTCAAAGCTCGAAAACTACATATTTATGCCGGCGCTTGTCTTGAACACATTTATGACAAGCTTCAACCGCGAGGCACTTACGAACTCGTGGAAGCTGCTTCTCTTCAGCGCACTGATATTCGCGCTCGGGCTTTCGGTAGGACTTACTGTGCCCCGTCTTCTCACAAAGGACAAGTATCTGCAAAAAATTTATACCTACGGACTTTGCTTTGCAAACTTTGGATTTATGGGCAACGCCGTGGTCGAGGCTGTTTTCCCGAACGAATTTGACGAGTACCTCATCTACACCCTTGTACTTCAAATTCTCATCTATGTCTGGGCCGTTCCCTGTCTGCTTATCGGACACGAGAGAAAAGAGGGAGAGAATAAGCTTCTCTCCACCCTCAAGTCAATAATGAAGCCGACCGTTCTTGCGGTATTCATCGGCGCCATTATCGGACTCTTTGAGGTACCGATGCCCACCTTCGTTACAGATGCCTTGAGCTCTGCAGGAAGCTGCATGTCACCCATTGCAATGCTTCTTACAGGAATGACCATATCCCACATAGATATCGGTCGTGTACTCAAAACAAAGAGCATCTATATCGCCTCGGTAATAAGACTTATCCTTATCCCCACAGCATTCGGACTTATCTTTATGTTATTTGATATCCCGAAGGACTTTTACATTTGTATGATGTGCGCATTATCAATGCCGCTCGGTCTTAACACTGTCGTTATTCCCGGCGCATACGGAAAGGACACCACCGACGCCGCAGGAATGGCACTTATTTCGCATATCTTAGCGGTCATCACAATACCGATAATGTTTATGATTTTTCTGTAAAAACAAAACCACCGCACTCGCGGTGGTTTTTATTTTGATATTCAAGTTTTGATTTATCGAACAGTTAGTTGACGAGAAGGATTATCCAAAACCCTTTTTGAAAAAAGGGTTCTGGACTCCCAAAAACTTTCATTACAAAAGGTTTAGCTCCCGCAGACCTTGCTCCGCCCTTGCGTGCTCACAACGGTCATAAACGAATATTGTCTGCACAAGTCCAAAGACAGGAGA
>JAZOSH010000084.1:0-32550 GCA_045656985.1 Eubacteriales bacterium
GCTTTTGCTGACGGCAAGACGGTTGCTCTTTATCTTGAAGAGAACCGAGCAGAGCTTTGTGACGGAGAAAGAGTCGTTCATTTTGACATCAATTCTTTTGCGGATGTTGATGAAATTCTAAAGACCTTAAAAATCGTTTGCTATGATGCGAAGACGATTTATAAGGAACTTGACAGAGCGGGAGTTCGATATAGAAGTGCATATTTTGACGTTATGCTTGGTGCATACGTTTGCGATTCAAACAGAACGAAATTTGCGCTCCCCGAGCTATATCTTGCCTATATTGGAGCAACTCTTCCCGAGGACTCTTCACGCGCAGCGGCAATATATGAGATTTATGAGGAAATTTCGAAGAGAATTGAGAAGGAAGGTACACATTCTCTTATGTTTGAGATGGAGATGCCCCTTGCAGCGGTTCTTGCCAATATGGAGGAGGAGGGCTTTAAGCTTGACACCGACGGAATAAAAAAATACGGTGAGACACTCACTCTTATGGCTGATGCACTTACCGAAAGAATATACTATGCGGCGGGCGAGGAGTTCAATATAAACTCTCCCAAGCAGCTCGGTGAGGTTCTCTTTGAAAAACTTGGAATGCCCGCCTCCAAAAAGACGAAAACGGGATATTCCACCGATGCCGAAACTCTCGGTAAGCTTGCGGCTCACTACCCGATAGTGGAGGATATACTTGATTACAGACAGGTTACAAAACTCAAATCTACCTATGCTGACGGGCTTCTCGGTGTTGTCGATGAAAACGGACGAGTGCACACGACCTTCAATCAAACGGGAACTGCAACGGGCAGACTTTCCTCTGCAGAGCCTAATTTGCAGAATATCCCCGTAAAGACCGAGATGGGCAGGGAATTCAGAAAATTCTTTGTTCCCAAGAGTGAGGATTACGTGATAGTTGATGCCGATTATTCGCAGATAGAGCTTCGTCTGCTTGCGCATATTTCGGATGATGATACGATGATCTCTGCGTTTACGGGAGGCGCCGATATTCATACCTCAACTGCGGCACGTGTGTTCGGCGTTGATCCCGAGCACGTGACGATAGAGCTTCGTAAGAAGGCAAAGGCAGTTAACTTTGGCATTCTTTACGGAATGGGGGCGTTCTCACTTTCAACCGATCTCAAGATCTCGGTCGCTGAGGCATCGAGATATATAAAGAGCTATCTTGAGGGCTTTCCCGATGTCAGTGCATATCTTGAGAATATCAAGAAGAGTGCAAGGGAAAACGGTTATGTAACAACACTTTTTGGACGCAGAAGATATATTCCCGAGCTTTCTGTATCAAATAAAAATCTGCAGCATTTCGGTGAGAGAGTTGCTATGAACAGTCCTATTCAGGGCACTGCGGCGGATATAATCAAGCTCGCAATGATAAATGTGTCAAGGAAACTTCGCGAGAGTGGGCTTGACGCGCGCCTTATCCTTCAGGTACACGATGAGCTTCTTATTGAGGCACATAAGTCCTGCGCAGACGAGGCTATGAGGATACTTGTCGAGAAGATGGAAAATACCGTATCCCTCAAAGTTCCTCTATCGGTTGAAGCGCACATAGGTAACACTTGGTTTGAGGCGAAATAGTTAAAATAAAAGGCAGTTGCGATGCAACTGCCTTTTGTATTTTATCTTGCCTTGTTCTTTTTGAATTTCGAGAAAAGATAGCTTGCTATTCCACCAATTCCGAAAAGCATACTGATTCCAAGGTCACCGTAATATGCGGGACCGATCTCAGGGTCTTTAAGAAATTCGGGAGCAACTCTGACGGATTCCGCAAAGGTGAGCGTGAAATCTATCTCTCCCATTTCGTACCAATCTTGGTATGCCGAAAAAATATCGTATGAAAGAGACAAATACCAAGCAAGTGCCAAAACAAGCACAGCCATTATCGAAGCAATAACAATGCCCTTTGTACTCTCCTTTTTGGAGAAGAATGAGTAGCCCTTTATCGCGCAGATAACACCAATAATACCACTTATTGAAGCTACCCAGCCGAAAAGATATAAAACAAAGTAAAGAATTCCTCCTACTAAAGCAAAAAGAAATGCTCCGACTATACCTGCAACCATATTTTCTTTTGGCTCGATAGGTGTAGTGTCGGGGATATTCGGTTTTATGTCAGGAGAGGTGTTATAATTAAATTCACTCATAATGTAATTCCTCCTTTATGATACAGAAATTATATCATAATATTTGTAGTGTGTCAATATAAGTCTCTATATTACTTCTTTTGCTCGGGCTGACTTTTTATGACCTTTAAGACATCATAAATATTCTTTACGGGTATAAGCTGTATGTCACAGTCAAACTTGTCCCTCTCAAAATTTCTCACGGGAATAACCGCCTTTGTAAATCCAAGACGCGCGGCTTCTTTAACTCTTTGCGATACATTTGCAACTCCGCGGCACTCACCGGAGAGTCCTATCTCGCCGATAGCTATGAGGTCATCGGGGATAATTCGGTCGGTAAGCGAGGAGATAAGAGCTAATGCTATCGCCATATCAGCCGCAGGCTCGTCAAGCGAAAGACCGCCGATTACATTAAGATAAACATCGTTTGCAGAAAAACGAAGTCCAAGTCTCTTTTCAAGAACCGCGAGAATGAGGTAAAGTCTTGTGTAATCTATTCCGTTTGATGTGCGTCTTGGAGCAGGGAACGAGGTTGGACTTACAAGTGCCTGAACCTCGGCAACGATCGGACGCGAGCCCTCCATAGTACATACAGCACAGTTGCCCGAGGTATCGCTTGGGCGGTCTGCAAGAAGCATTTCGGAAGGGTTAGGTACCTCAACAAGACCTGTATCTGTCATCTCAAAAACGCCTATCTCGTTAGTTGAACCAAATCGGTTTTTGTTCGCGCGGATTATGCGGTAGCACTGTCGTCTATCGCCCTCAAAGCAAAGCACGGCATCAACCATATGCTCAAGCACCTTGGGACCTGCAATTCCGCCCTCCTTATTGACATGACCTACAAGAATTACCGAAATACCGAGACTTTTTGCCTTTGCGATAAAGCACATCGTAGCCTCCTTGACCTGCGTTACGCTTCCAGCAGAGGAGCTGCTCTCATCAGAGTACATAGTTTGTATAGAGTCAACGATGATAACATCGGGCTTTAATTTATCGGTTGCCGCAAGTATGCGCTCAACATTTGTTTCGGTGAGGATATAGAGATTGCTTCCCACTGTCTTAAGGCGCTTTGCACGGAGCTTGAGCTGTCCCTCCGATTCCTCACCCGAGACATAGAGAACCTTGCGCTCCCTTCCAAGGGCATCAGATATCTGCAAAAGAATTGTTGATTTACCTATTCCAGGCTCACCCGAGAGAAGCACAACCGAGCCCGTTACAAGACCGCCGCCGAGCACTCTGTCAAGCTCGGAGAGTCCTGTATTGGTCCTTATGTATTTGGGGATTTCAAGATTATCAAATCGCTGGACCTCTCCCTCGCCAAAGCTCTGCGAGGAGGTCTTCTTTTTTGCAGCCGTGACAGGCTCTTGAGAGACTACATCCTCAACAAAGGTGTTCCAAGATGAGCATTTGGGGCACTTGCCAAGCCATTTTGCGCTTGTATATTCACATTCGGAGCAAATATAAACGGTTTTCAAGCCTTTCATTTTTATTCCTACCTTTTTGCTTTTACTGATAAGATTATACTATATTTTTTTTTCCTTTTCAAGTGGTCGCGCAGATATATTTCTGAATTGCAAGAGAAATTATAAGAGAGAGCTTTTGTTTGTATTCATTGCTCGCAAGTGCGGCACATTCCTCGGGACTTGAAAGAAAGCCACACTCAATAAGAATTGCGGGTGAGCTTATTCTGTCAAGCACAAATATATTGCTTCCTGCGGGCTTTGTTTTTCTGTTATTCTTGGGTTGAAGCGACGAGCGAACAAGACTTTGTATCTCCTCTGCGAGGAGATATGAGTTCTTATTGTTCTGCGAATAATATACCTGAAGCCCCGAATAACGCGGATCGGGAAAGGAATTCATATGTATGCTTACAAAAATGCAGTAACCTGCTTCTTCCGCTATTTTTACCCTTGCTGCAAGATCAAGTGCCTTTTTTCTGCCCTTGTAGTCAACGCTTCTATCATAGAGAAGAATGTCCTCATCTCTCGTGAGCACAACATTGTAGCCTTCCGAAACAAGTATATCGTGTAGCATAAAGGCAATGTCAAGGTTTACATTCTTTTCGTAAAGACCTCCTATACCTACAGTGCCTCCGTCCTCTCCACCATGTCCCGCATCAATAATTATCGTCGGAAAGGGGAGAGCCTTTTCTGTTACCTGACGCGTTTTCTCCTGCGGACCGTTAATCAGTAGTGAAAGCGAGAAAAAGAGCAGGGCGACGAGTGCAAAAAGAAGAATAAACAGAATATATGCCGCAATGCCGTTGTCTTTCCTTTTGTAAGTCATAATGCACCTCAAAAAACAGATTTTATAAAGTATATTTATCTTTTGTAGACAATATTAAAAAGATAGGAAAAATCGGTTGACAAAAGTGAGGGGTTGGTATATAATTAAGGCGTTGTATAGCAATAATTTTTCGTAGAAGAGTAAGGATACGGGCGTAAAGTGCCGAGCGGACGGGGAGTTGCCGGGCGGACGAAAAGCAAAGGCTTGCGGTTGGTATCCTGCATCCCGCTTCATACGGCAAAGGTCAAGGTATAGCCTTCTTTTCCCGAGCCTATGAGCCAGAGGAAAAGGAGGTTTTTTATGATTAAAAAAAGGGCTGTTTTCGCAAATACGAGAAGCCTTACTCTTGCGGCAATGCTCACGGCAATGAGCATTGTTATAGGAATTTTTTGCAAGAATTTTATGAATTTCGGCGAGGGACTGTTCCGTGTTAGCTTTGAGAATTTTCCCATTATCCTATCGGGCATCATCTTCGGTCCCGTGATAGGAGGGCTTGTCGGTGCGGTGGCAGATATGCTTAGCTATATGCTCTCAACGCAAAGCTTTGTCATCTCTCCGATAGTTACACTTGGCGCTGCTCTTGTTGGTGTAGTATCGGGATGGGTATCGCATTATGCCTTAAAAAGGAAAGGTACTGCAAGAATAGTTGTCTCGGCAGCTCTTGCTCATATTGTGGGCTCACTTCTCGTAAAATCGGCCGGACTTTTCGCGTATTACGGATGGGCAGTGCTTTACCGTATTCCGACATACATCATAATTGCTACTATTGAGATAGTGCTTATATGTCTTATGTATAAAAACAAAAATTTTCGCCGTCTGTTTGAGGAGGCAGGAGATAAAAATGACTTATAATGAAGCTCTTAATTATATACACTCTGTAAGCTGGACCTTCTGTAAGCCCGGGCTTTCGCGTATTGAGGCGCTTTGCCATTCGCTGGGCGACCCGCAAAAATCGATGAAATTCATTCATGTTGCAGGAACTAACGGCAAGGGCTCCTTCTCGGCAATGCTTGACTCGATTTTGCGCGAGGCAGGATATAAAACAGGACTTTTCACCTCGCCCTATATCAAGGAATTCAATGAAAGAATCAGATACTGCGGCGAGAATATCTCAAATGAGGAGCTCGCACAGATAACCGAGTATGTGAGACCTTTTGCCGACGCCATGCAGGATAAACCAACCGAATTTGAGCTTATAACTGCTATAGGTTTTGAATTTTTCAAAAGACATAACTGTGATATAGTTATTCTTGAGGCAGGAATGGGTGGCAGACTTGATTCCACAAACATAATTGACAGCGCAGTGCTTTCGGTAATAACTGGTATTTCGCTTGAGCACACTGATTTCCTTGGCGATACTGTTGAGAAGATAGCCGCTGAGAAGGCGGGAATTATCAAGGAGGGATGCCCCGTTCTCTTTGGCGGAGAGGGCATAGCCGAGGATGTTATTTCTGCACGCGCCGCAGAGCTTTTCTCACCCTATTACAAGGTAGACAGGAGTGTTCTTGGAAACATTTCTTCAACGCTCAACGGAACAAGCTTTGATTTTGGTGAGAGACGCGGTCTTTGTCTCTCGCTTCTCGGTCTTTATCAGCCGCAGAACGCCGCAAATGTGCTGACGGCAATAGATATTCTCAAATCGGAAGGTTACTGCATTCCCGAGATGGCAATATACAAAGGGCTTGAGAAGGCAGAGTGGCATGCAAGATTTGAGATCATCAAACGGGAGCCCCTCGTTATTTTTGACGGCGCGCACAATCCCGAGGGAATAGAGGTTGCAACAAAAAGTGTAAAGCACTATTTTGGCGATAGAAAGGTAGTTATCCTCACAGGTGTTATGAGGGATAAGGATTATCGATATATTGCTGGCCGACTTGCTGAAATTGCGGTGAGCGCCTATACAGTAACTCCCGATAATCCGCGTGCTCTTGATGCAGACGAATATGCAAAAGTGTTATCTGAAAAAGGCGTTTTGGCAAAGGGGATGGCAACGGTGACCGAAGCACTTGAATGTGCTATTTGTGATGCGCACGAGCGGGAGAGCGCACTTGTTTGCCTTGGCTCACTCTATATGTACAAGGAAATAACCGATAATATATGAAAAAGTCCCGATTTGTCGGGACTTTTTTGCTTAACATATTGAAATTTGAAGAACGATTTGGTATAATAAAATAAACAAAACCTAGAAAGGATCTTTAATCATGAAGGCTGTAATAACTGTAGTCGGTCGCGACTCAAAGGGAATTATCGCAAAGGTAAGCGCAAAGTGTGCCGCGGCGGGAGGAAATATTCTTGATATTTCGCAGAGCGTGCTTGGTGAATACTTTGCAATGATAATGGTAATAGAAATAGAGGAGCTTAATGTCCCCTTCACGGCATTTGCTGATGACCTTCGCGCACTTGGCGAGGCTGAAGGACTTGATATCCGCACTATGCATGAGAGCATTTTCAATGCTATGCACAAGATCTGACAGAGGCAAGCGATGATAAATATAAACGATATTCTTGAAACGATAAATATGATAAAAGAGGAGAACCTTGATATCCGTACGGTAACAATGGGCATCTCCCTTTATGACTGCGCAGGCGACAGTATTGATGTCGTTTGTGACAGAATTTATGAAAAGATAACCCGCTCTGCGGAGAGACTTGTTCCTGTGTGCTGTGAGATAGAAAAGGAGCTTGGAATTCCGATAATCAATAAGAGAATTTCTGTAACTCCTGTATCACTTATCGGTGGTAAATATACCACTGCCGATTATGTAAGGATCGCAAAAACACTTGACCGTGCGGCACATGACCTTGGTGTAAACTTTATCGGTGGTTACGGAGCACTTGTGCAGAAGGGATTTACCAACAACGCAAGAAATCTAATTGAGTCTATTCCAGAAGCACTTGCAACTACCGAGCGAGTCTGCTCCTCGGTGAATGTGGCCTCAACCAAGGCGGGCATCAATATGGATGCCGTTGCTCTTATGGGAAGCATCATAAAGAAAACAGCATATCTTACAAAGGAAAACGAGTCAATAGGCTGTGCAAAGCTTGTGGTATTTGCAAATGTTCCCGAGGATAATCCTTTTATGGCAGGAGCTTTCCATGGTGTAGGTGAGGCAGAAACAGTAATAAATGTCGGTGTTTCTGGTCCCGGTGTTGTCGCTTCAGCCATCAAGCGGGCAGGTAAGTGTGATTTTTCTGAGCTTGCCGAGATAATTAAGAAAACAGCATTCAAGATAACGCGTATGGGACAACTTGTTGCCAGCGAGGCATCAAGGCGCCTTGGAGTACCCTTCGGTATAGTTGACCTCTCACTTGCTCCCACACCTGCCATCGGTGACTCGGTGGCTCATATCCTTGAGGGAATGGGACTTGAAAAGTGCGGTGGTCACGGCACAACTGCAGCTCTTGCACTTCTCAATGACGCAGTAAAGAAGGGCGGCGTTATGGCTTCGTCACATGTTGGCGGTCTTTCGGGAGCATTTATTCCTGTGTCAGAGGATGCAGGTATGATAAGTGCTGTTGAGTGTGGTGCGCTCTCGCTTGAAAAGCTTGAAGCGATGACGGCAGTGTGTTCGGTGGGGCTTGATATGATTGCTATCCCCGGAGATACTTCGGAGGCGGTCATTTGCGGAATTATCGCTGATGAGATCTCCATCGGTGTTGCCAATACCAAAACAACCGCAGTAAGACTTATTCCCGCATACGGTAAGGAAGTTGGCGACTCTGTTGAGTTCGGTGGACTTCTCGGTTATGCTCCTATTATGAAGATAAGCGACTATTCCTGTGAAGAATTTATCGCACGCGGAGGCAGAATTCCCGCACCCATACACTCCCTTAAAAACTAAAGGGCTTGTTGAGTACGAAATAACAATAAAAAAGACCGATCTATGTCGGTCTTTTTTATTTTATGTATTATACATTTATGCCCTTGCGCTTCATATAGTCAAGGATTATGTCAACTGCCCCCTCAAATCCCGTTGTTGTTGTGTTGATGCAGATGTCATAGTTCACGGGGTCGTTCCACTCCTTGCCGGTATAGTATTTGTAATAAGCCGCTCGTGACTTGTCTATTTTTTCTATCTTCTTTCTTGCGTCGTCGTCATCAATGCCATACATATCAACAACATTTTTTATAGAGGTAGCCTCATCTGCGCATATAAATATCTTTATTGCTTTTTTGTTATCCTTCAGAATGTGATCGGCGCATCTTCCTATGATGATACAGTTTTCCTTCTCCGCAAGATCACGGATTATCTTTGCCTGA
Source organism: Eubacteriales bacterium (assembly GCA_045656985.1). Taxonomy (GTDB): domain Bacteria; phylum Bacillota; class Clostridia; order Oscillospirales; family CAG-272; genus HGM12713. Next base: position 8,686 of record JAZOSH010000084.1, read on the forward strand.
TAGTTGAAAAGGTTATCAGACGAGATAAATTCGGCACTGTCGGGGGAGATTATCTTCTCTCCGTAGCTTCTGTTGTACTTTTTAAAAAGACTTGCCTTTACTTTTTCATCAGCCTTACCGAAGAGGGCAATGTTTATGCCACTTTCTTCGGAGGCAAGACGCAAAAGATCGTTATCAAACCAGTCAATGTCAAGTCGCTTTGCAAGAAGCTTTCCAATAGTTCTACCGCCACTTCCAAATCCTCTTGAAATTGTAATTACAAATTCATTCATATCTATATCCTCCTGAAAATTTTTTACTGAATAGAATTAACAAAGCGCATAAAACCGTCAGCGCCTGCTTCGTCTCTCTTGAACACTCCTGCATCAAGAAGCACACCTACAAAGGTGCGGCCGACCTCTGCCTTGAGTATCTCATTTACATTTTCCGTCGTGAAGCTGTAGGATGCCCTGAATGTATCAAGCCAATCAGCATGCTTTGCGGTCTTTTCGTTTTCTCTTGGGTCGCCCCCCGATAAAATGACCTCTGCAAGTGCGGAAAGCTCGTCCTTAAGACGCGAGGGAAGAACAGCAAGTCCCATTACCTCAATAAGCCCTATATTTTCCTTTTTGATGTTATGGTATTCGGGACGGGGATGATATATGCCTAGTGGACGCTCTTCGCTAGTTAAGTTGTTGCGAAGCACAAGGTCAAGCTCGTACTGTCCGTCTCTCATTCGTGCGATGGGAGTTATCGTATTATGTGGTTCGCCGTTTGTATAGGCGTATATGTTAAGTGCTTCATCGGTGTATGCACGCCAAGCGCCAAGTATCTTGTCTGCGAGCTCTATAAGCTCATACTTTTCTTCGGAGCGAAGACGGATTACCGACATAGGCCATTTTACAATACCTGCCTCAATGCCGTCAAATCCCTTAAAATGAAGCACCTTATCAATCGGAGCGCGCTCCATTGCAAAGGTGTAGCGTCCGCCCTGCATGTGATCATGCGAGAGAATTGAGCCACCGACTATCGGAAGATCGGCATTTGAGCCGATGAAATAGTGGGGAAGAAAGCTTACGAAATCAAGGAGCTTACAAAAGGTCTCGCGATTTATTGCCATTGGCGTGTGCCGTGAGGAAAGAGCGATGCAATGCTCGTTGTAATATACATAGGGAGAGTATTGCATAAACCAATCTTCGCCTGCCATGCTTATGGGGAGAAGGCGAATGTTCTGCCTTGCCGCCTGTGTAAGACTGCCCGCAAACCCCTCATTTTCGCAGCAAAGCGCACACTTGGGATAACCACTTTGAACTGCAAGCTTTGCAGCCGCGATAGCCTTGGGATCTTTTTCGGGCTTTGAGAGATTTATCGTGATGTCAATGTCTCCAAATTCGCTCTTAACCTGCCATTTTACATCTCTTTGTATTCTGTCGGCACGAATATAGTTCGATGAGATAGAAAGATCATAGAAATAATCGGTCGCTGCTTCTGGAGAAATCCTATAGAGTGACTCAAAGCTTCTTATAAATTCAGAAGGACGAGGTGTCAGTACACCCATAATCCTTGTGTCAAAAAGGTCGCGGTAGACTACTGAATCCGACTCAATAAGGTCCTTTTCATATGCATAGTCGCAAAGCTCTGCAAGAAGGTCAGAAAGCTCTCTCTCGGGCATGTCCCTTGTATCTTCAAATTCGTCAAGACCAAGTATTGACAAAATGGAATTGGCGCAAAAGGTTCTGTCACAGCCCTCAATAAGGGAATGTGTCTCAGCATAATTAAGAAGTGCCGAAATAGTACCGAAAATGTTTTTTGACATATGTATCTCCATAAAAAATAATTTATCAACTACATTATACCACTAATATATGGAGATGTCAAAGAAAATCACAGGATTTTTTAAAATAAAATCAAAAAACGGCATATCAAATTGGATATGCCGTTTTTAATGTTATGTAACATTGTATATAAAATTGCGGTATTACAAATTAAAGGTGGGGGAGTGTATAGGATATTTTTTGCAACCGGCTTTTTTCTCGTTCAACTTCAACTACAGCGGCATCTCCATCGTTATATCCCCATTCATCTTTTATACATAGGATCATTCTGTCATAGGTTTCTATCGCCTTTTGAGTGTTGCCCAAAATCTTATAGATCACAGCTATTCCGTGGAGCGCGTCGGTAAATCTTGGCTTTTTGTCTTCTTCTGATTTCCATGACAGCTCGTAATATTCAATGGCCTTTTCATACTCACATTTTCTCGCGTGGTATTGTGCCGTCTCAAAGAGAAAACCGCTGTTGTCTGCAAATTCCGTCAAGGCGCACTTCATTATATCGTCTGCCCTTTGAACATCATACTCCGCAAGTGCGATATGGGCTTTGTAGACAGGTACAAGGAATGGCTTGTGCGCAGGAAGCGTCTGGTATATCTCAAGATATTTTTCCGCTTCTTTAGTGCGATGGTCAGCTATCAGATTATCCATCACCTCATAGTATGGCATAGGCGTTTTTGGAACGACAGAGTCATTCTCAATGACCTTTTTGTAAAAGTCAATAATTTCAGTATGATTTGCGATATTCCAGTCCCATATGCTTGCCCCCTCGGCTTTTTGGAGCAGCCACTGACAGTCCTTTTTCTCGGGATTTCGCATAATAGCCTCACGCGCAAATTTGCTGACTCTTCTTGCGTCAGCCTCCATTCTTTGATGATAGAGCTGTGCAAGCAGGCTGTAAATTTTCGTCTTGTCCCCATTCTCTTCAAGCTGATTTTTAAGGAAGGTTTCGTATTCCTTGAAAATATCAGCCGGGAACTCTTCTTCAAGATCGATCCTTTTTTCTATTCTGTATAGGCGCTGATCTGTCGTCAGGTCAAAAAGCTCATCAATAGTAACTCCAAGCTCTGTTGCAAGCATTGGTAAAAGTGTAATGTCGGGCATCGTAACCGATGTTTCCCATTTTGAGACCGATTGTGCGCTGATGCCGAGTATTGAAGCGAGCTGTTCCTGTGTAAGGCCTGCTTTGTATCTTAACTGTTTTATTTTATTTCCAATTTCCATATTGTTTCCTCCGTTCGGTAAAAAGCTCAAGGTCCTTGTGCTTGTATTATAGCACCCGTGAAGACGGAAATCAATAACCTATCTTTATTGTGATATCACCTGATGGGTGAGTTTTGCTTTTTCCGGCTGGGATAGCCTTGATTTATGCTTTCGCCAAAGTTTAGCGGTGACAGAAGTCTGCATAGCGAAAGCCAATCCAACGCTTTGCATTGAAGCCCTTTAAATCTTTATACGCAAGCCAAACAAAAGGCATAGCCGAATGGCTATGCCTTTTGTTTGGCTGGGATGGCCGGATTTGAACCGACGAGTGCGGGAGTCAAAGTCCCGTGCCTTACCGCTTGGCGACATCCCAATGTCGTTTGCAACGCTTGATATTATATCATATATGCCCCCCATTGTCAAGTATTTCCTGTTTTATTTGACTTTATTTTATTATTGTGATATAATAAAATTATTAGATCAAAATATGGTAATAAAACATTAAAATGATATAAAGGAGAATAAAAATGTATAACGAATGGTCACTTGATATTTTCTATAAAGGAATGGACGATCCTAACTTTGGTGCTGATATGAAAGCGCTTGAGGGCGCCGTAGCTGATTACAAAAAAATAATAGGTGAGCTTAACTATGAGAGCACCGCAAAGACACTCCGCAAGATAATTGACATAAAGGAGAAGATAACACTTCTTGTTCGTAAGCTTGCGGGATACATGAGCCTTCGTCGCTCCACCAACAGCAAGGACACCGAGGTATCCTTGCCTATGACGAAGTTGCAGGCGCTTATGACGAGCACCGCTAAGGAGAATGTAATGTTCGAGAAGTATGTCGGAGGTATTGAGGACATTGACTCGGTGATTGAGAGCGACGAGGTGCTCTCGCAGTATAAATTCTATTTCAACGAGATAAAGGAGTCTGTATCTCACAATATGAGCGACGATGCTGAGGATGTGTTCAGCCGTATGAACAACTCGGGCGGCGCGGCTTGGGGTAACCTTGTTTCCTACCTCACCTCAACCCTTGAGGTAGAGTATAACGGCGGCGTGACCACACTTTCCGAGATTCGCGGACTTGCAGAGAGTGACGATAAGGAAATTCGTCGCGCGGCTTATGAGGCAGAGCTTGCTTCCTATCGCAAAATAAAGGATTCTATCGCGTTCGGTCTTAATAGCATTAAGGCACAGGTAAATACTGAGGCAGAGCTTCGCGGTTATGAGGATCCCCTTGCGATGACCCTCGCACAGTCGAGAATGAAGAGGGAAACGCTTGACGCGATGTTTGAGGCGATGAGAGAGTATTTCCCGAAGTTCCGCGAGTATCTTCGCCACAAGGCAAAGTTGCTTGGATATGAGAACGGACTTCCTTGGTTCGAGATCTTCGCGCCTATGGGAAGCGCTGACGGTAATACCTTTACCGTTGAAGAAGCTCACAAGTACCTCGTCGAGCACTTTGAGAGCTTTGCTCCCGACCTTGCAGAAATGGTCGATACGGCATTTAAGGAAGAGTGGATAGACTTCTACTCCCGTCCCGGCAAGTCGGGCGGTGCATTCTGCTCTAATATTCCTTTCCTCAAGCAGAGCCGCATACTTACAAACTTTGCAGGAACATTCGGTTCTGTCGTAACTCTTGCTCACGAGCTTGGACACGCATATCACGGCAAGCAGATAGAGTGCCACAGACCTCTTAATACAGGCTATACTATGCCCGTTGCCGAGACGGCATCAAATTTCAACGAGCTCATTATTGTAAACGATGCGATTGCAAAATCGGAGGGCGCGGCAAAGATTGCCCTTATTGAAAGTCAGATTCAGGACTGCACGCAGATTATCGTTGACATTTACTCGCGTTTCCTTTTTGAGGACGAGGTAATAAGACGCCGCAAGAACACCTTTATGTTCGCGCCCGAGCTTGAACAGATTATGATAAACGCGCAGAAGGAAGCGTTCGGCGACGGACTTGATCCCGACTATATGCATCCTTATATGTGGTGCTGTAAGAGCCACTACTACAGAGCAGGACTCTCCTACTACAATTTCCCCTATGCCTTCGGTGGACTCTTCTCGCGCGGACTTTACGCAAAATATCTTGAGGAAGGCGAGGCATTCCTACCCAAATATCGCGCGCTTCTTAAGGCAACTACGGTTGACACTGTTGAGAATGTTGCATCGATTGCAGGCATTGATCTCACCGAGCCCGACTTCTGGCGCAAGAGCCTTGACATCATCGCCGAGAAGATTGACGAATTTATTGCCGAGACAAGTAAATAAAATCAAAACGGCTCCATTTGGAGCCGTTTTTTATCTTTTCTTTTTAGAGGTACGCGCAGGTTTTGCGTTTTTTATCGATTTTTTATGGTTTTGTTGTTTTGCATTTCGCTTGTTACCTTGCTTTTGTGCAGTATTTCCTTGCGATTTCTTGTTCTGCGGTGCACCCGTGCTTGCGGGGCGAACAAGACAGTCCTTGGTGTAGCCGATGAGGTCCTCACGGCCGCACTTTATAAGTGCCTCGCGCACAAGAGGCGCGTTCTGTGGCTTTGACCACTGAAGAAGTGCGCGCTGAAGCTGCTTTTGGTGGTAGTCGGTCTCACAAAAGACTTTCTTTCCCGTAAAGGGATCGATTCCTGTATAGAACATAACTGTCGATGCAGTTCCCGGGGTGGGATAGAAGTCCTGCACCTGCTCGGGCGAATAGCCGCCACGCTTTAGATAAAGCGCAAGCTCAAGAGCATCCTCAAGTCTGCTTCCGGGGTGGCTCGACATAAGATAGGGAACTATATATTGCTCCTTGCCGAAGCTCTTGGTGAGCTCAAAATATCTGTCCTTAAACTTGTTGTATACCTCGATAGAGGGCTTGCCCATATGGGTGAGCACGGTATTACAGCAATGCTCGGGCGCGACCTTGAGCTGACCGCTGACATGATTCTTGACAAGCTCCTTGAAAAATGTCTCGTCCTTGTCGTAAATGAGATAGTCAAAGCGGATTCCCGAACGGATAAAGACTTTTTTGACCTTCGGTAGAGCACTTACACGACGAAGAAGCTCGACATATTCGCTATGATCGACTTTAAGCTGCTTACAGGGTGTAGGTGAAAGGCACTTTCTGTTCGTGCAGACGCCGCACTTAAGCTGTTTGTCGCACGAGGGATAACGGAAATTCGCGGTAGGTCCGCCGATATCGTGTATGTATCCTTTAAAGCGCGGGCTTTCGGTTATTTTCTTTGCCTCATCAACTACCGACTCAATACTGCGGCTTCGGACGCTTCTGCCCTGATGGAATGCAATAGCACAGAAATTGCACGCGCCAAAGCAACCGCGGTTGTGAGTGACCGACATTTCGACCTCGGCAATTCCGGGCACACCTCCGTCCTTCTCATAAGAGGGGTGATATTCGCGAGTGTAGGGAAGTGCGTAGACTCTGTCAAGCTCTTCGCGCTCAAGCGGGGGCATAGGCGGATTCTGCACGAGCATCTTGTTGTCGTAATACTCGATAACTGCGCGACCGCTTACGGCATCATTCTCATTGTACTGAATTGCAAATGCCTTCGCATATACCGCCTTGTCGGTTTTGAGTTCGTCATAATCAAAGCCACCTACGGTTTCGTAATTTACCTTATCCTCACGCGAGCAAAGATAAACAGTACCGCGTACATCGCGTATCTTTTTTATCGGCACACCCTTGTCAAGCAGTGCCGCGATGCGCAGAAGGATGTTTTCTCCCATTCCATAGGTGAGGATGTCGGCACGCGAGTCAACGAGAATACTGCGGCGTACCTTGTTGTCCCAATAGTCATAGTGTGCAAAACGGCGCAAAGATGCCTCAAGTCCGCCGAGAATTATCGGTACATCGCCATAAGCCTCGCGTATGCGCTGTGAATATACTATTACTGCGCGGTCGGGGCGATTTCCCATCTTTCCGCCTGCAGAATAGTAGTCGTAATTTCTTTTCTTTTTTGAAACGGTGTAATGTGCCACCATAGAGTCAATGTTTCCGCTTGTGACGAGAAATCCGAGGCGGGGCTTGCCAAATTCGCGGAATGCGTCACAGCTTTTGTAATCGGGTTGTGAAAGTATCGCTACGCGGTATCCCGCCGACTGAAGCACGCGCGAGATTATTGCCACTCCAAAGCTTGGGTGGTCAACATATGCGTCACCTGTTACATAGACAAAGTCGGGTCTGTCCCAACCAAGTACGCTCATTTCTTTTTTATTTATGGGTAAAAATCTTGTATCCATTTAAGTCTCCCAAATCATATATATAAGATATTATATCACATTTTTCTTTCCCATTCAATAGTAATATTCTACATAAACAGAACAAAATATTACCTTGACAAGATATGATATTTTATGATAAAATCAAATAGATAAAATTAGTTAAGGAGAAAAGCAAAATGATTATTGCACTTGTAATTTTTATTATCACTTATGTGCTTATGCTTTCTTTTCAAAAGCTTCGTCCGTACATAGCGCTCGGTTCGGCACTTGTATTTGTGATACTTGGCTATTGCGGTCTCTTTGAGATGAATATTCTTTCGGCACTCTCTGCAGTCGACTATAATGTGCTTCTTATGATAGCGGGTACAATGGGTACAGTAACTCTATTTATTGAGAGTAAGATGCCCGCAAGACTTTCCGAGATGCTTCTCACAAAGACGCCCAATGTAATGTGGGCTGTAACAGCACTCGCACTTTTTGCAGGTATCGTCAGTGCATTTGTTGACAATGTTGCCACAGTTCTTATGATAGCTCCCATCGGTCTTGCTATTTCGAAGAAGATAAACATCTCTCCCGTTCCCGTACTTATAGCTATTGCTGTTTCCTCTAACCTTCAGGGAGCGGCAACGCTCGTTGGTGACACAACGAGTATCATGCTCGGCGGTGCAGCAGACATGAACTTCATTGAGTTCTTCTGGATGGATGGCAAGCCCAGTATATTCTGGGGCGTTGAGCTCGGAGCGGTTGTATCTGCCCTCATTCTTCTCTTTATCTTCCGTAAGCACAGAGATAAGGTTGAGGCAAAGGTGGATACGGTAGTTGAGGACTATTTCCCCTCGGTACTTATGGTAGGAACGGTTGTTCTTCTTATTATCGCATCCTTCCTTCCGGCACCCGCAGAGGGAACTGCGCTTGCTACCATTTACGGACTTCGCAACGGTATCATCTGTATGGCACTTTGCATTATTGGTGTTATTCGCGCTTGCATCAAGCAGAAGGGAAGTGCACCCTTTAAGGCGGTGCTCCGTGACTTTGACAAGGATACAGTGCTCCTTCTTTTCGGACTTTTCATAGTTATTGCAGGTATCAAGTCAGCAGGCGTTATTGACGCTATTGCAGACCTCTTCTACAAGGTTGCAGGCGATAGCCCCTTCCTGCTTTACACTATCATTGTTTTCGCATCGGTGGTGCTCTCTGCATTCATCGATAATATTCCTTATGTTGCAACAATGCTTCCCGTTGTGGCAAGTATTGCGGCATCGATGGGAGTATCTCCTCTCGTGTTCTACTTTGGACTTCTCACGGGTGCAACCCTTGGCGGAAACCTCACGCCTATCGGTGCGTCAGCAAATATCACCGGTATTGGTATTCTTCGCAAGAACGGCTATGAGGTAAAGTCGAAAGACTTCTTAAAGATCGGAATTCCTTTCACACTTGCCGCTGTCCTCTCGGGATATGCATTTATCTGGCTTGTTTGGGGAGTATAAAAACAAAAATCAAGCCTGTCACTATCGTGGCAGGCTTTTCTACTTGCAAAAACTATTCATGTGTGGTACAATTAAGGTAATAACTTGAGAGGAGTAAAATTATGACAAAGCTTTCAAAGAAATTCTGGCTCGCACTCACAGTATTCTCCCTTGTTGGACAGGTAGCGTGGGTGATAGAGAATATGTATTTCAATGTATTCATTTACAAGATGTTCTCGGCAACACCAAAGGAAATTGCGGCAATGGTAACGGCAAGTGCCGTGGCGGCAACCGCGACGACTCTTGTAATCGGCGCACTTTCTGACAAGGTTGGCAAGAGAAAGCTCTTTATTTCGGGCGGATATATCCTTTGGGGAATATCCATTGCAGCCTTCGCGCTTCTTCGTGTTGACCTTATCTCATCGGTAGTGCCTGCGACCGTTTCCGCGGCATCGGTAGGTATTACGCTTGTAATAATTTTGGACTGTGTGATGACCTTCTTTGGCTCGTCGGCAAACGACGCTTGCTTCAACGCGTGGCTCACCGACTCAACCGACGCGACCAATCGCGGAGCCGCCGAGGGAATAAATGCGATGATGCCTCTAATGGCAATACTCGTGGTGTTTGGTAGTACGATGGGAATGGATAACTCCGACCCTCTCGCCTGGTCGACCTTCTTCGGTATTATGGGCGTTGTTGTGATACTTATAGGCATTCTCGGCTTCTTCATCATCAAGGAGCCCGAAATTACGGCAGCAAAGAACGAAAATTATTTTGCAAATATAACATACGGCTTCCGTCCGTCTGTTATAAAAGATAATAAGACACTCTATGTGTCGCTTGGTGCGTTCGCTGTTTTCGGTATTTCAATACAGATTTTTATGCCATATCTTATCCTTTACTACACCGAGGCGCTAAAGCTCCAAAACTATGTTCTTATAATGGCACCCGCGGTAATTCTTGCGGCGGCCGCCACCGTATTTTACGGCAGACTTTATGATAAATATGGCTTCTCAAAAACTATCCTTCCTACTCTTGCAATGCTTGCGGCAGGATACATACTTTTCTGTCTTTTCACAAATACTGTGATGGTATTTATCGCATCTCTTCTTATGATGTGTGGCTATCTTTGCGGAATGGCAGTCTTTGGTGCGCTTATCCGTGACTACACTCCCGAGAATAAAGCAGGAAGATTCCAAGGTCTCCGTATTGTAGGGCAGGTGCTTATACCGGGAATCATAGGTCCTTATATTGGACAGCGCGTGCTTGAGGGAGCAGAAAAGGTGATGGGCAGTGACGGAACCGAGGCATTTATCCCTAATACAAATATCTTTGTTGCCTCGCTCATTGTTGCAGTGCTTATTCTCCCGATACTTATTCCTATAGCAAAGCTTATTAAAAAGGAGAAGGCAAAATGAGTATTCCTTGGAATATATACCCCCGTCCGCAGATGAGGCGTGACTCCTTTATTTGTCTTAATGGTGAGTGGGATTTTGAAGTCTCAAAAGCTAAAAGTGTTCCAGAAAGTTACAGATATAAAATAAAAGTGCCTTATGTACCGCAGTCATTTCTTTCAGGCTTTGATGGCAAAACGGAGATCGATGATATACTCTATTATCATACAAGTTTTACTTGCCCTCAAAGCTCGGAAAATGACAGAATTTTGCTTCATTTTGGCGCGGTTGACAATCATACAGAGGTAACTCTTAACGGAAAGACAGTTGCTACCCACTCGGGCGGCTATCTGCCATTTAGTACCGATATTACCGAGCAGTTGGCGGAAAAAAACGAGCTATGTGTTAAGGTGGTGGATACGCTTGATCATGATTATCCATACGGCAAGCAGAGAACCCGCCGCGGCGGAATGTGGTACACCCCCACGAGCGGAATTTGGCAGACGGTGTGGCTTGAGGTAGTGCCGAAAGACTATATCCGTTCACTTAAGATTGACTGTACGCTCATATCCGCAACTGTCGTACTTGATACCGATGCAGAGAAGATTTCGGCAGAGCTTATAGACGATGCAGGCGAGATAAAAATTGACGGCAAGACGATCACTGTAATCCCCGCGGAGAAAAAGCTGTGGACACCCGAAGCCCCCCATCTTTACAGACTTAAAATAACAGCGGGCAAGGATAATGTTGAGACCTATTTTGCACTTCGTACTCTTGAAACAAGGAGCGTCAATGGGATACCGCGTCTCTGCCTTAACGGAGAGCCTTATTTCTTCCACGGACTTCTTGATCAGGGATATTTTATGGACGGAATCTTCTTGCCAAAGACTCCCGAGGGTTACATCAGGGATATTGAGACGGCAAAATCACTCGGTTTTAACACTTTGCGTAAACACATAAAGGTAGAGCCCGAGTGCTTCTACTATGACTGCGACCGCCTTGGGATGGTAGTATTTCAAGATTTCGTAAATAATTCCGACTACTCCTTCTTCCGCGATACTGCGCTTCCGACTATAGGCTTTAAGAGTTTTAACGACAAAAGGCTCTATCGCACCGATAAAGCAAAAGAGATCTTTGTGTCGCACAGTAAGGAGCTCGTTGAGCATCTTTACAATCACCCCTCCATCTGTATTTGGACAATTTTCAATGAGGGGTGGGGACAGTTTGAGGCTGACAGAATTTTCTCTCTTGCAAAAGCGTGGGACAGTAGCCGAATTATTGATGCAACCTCGGGTTGGTTCTGTCAAAAGAACAGTGATGTGGAGAGCTTGCATGTCTATTTCAAGAAAATAAGACTTCCGAAAAAAGCAAAAAGGCCTATAATCGTATCGGAATTCGGTGGCTATTGCTACGCTGAAAAGGGACATCTTTTTGATGAAGAAAAGTCTTACGGATATCGTAATTGTAAGAGCCAAGAACAGTTCAACAATGATTTTGCAAGGCTTTATGAGGGAGAGGTAGTGCCCCTTATAGAAAAAGGTCTTTGTGCTGCAATATATACTCAGATCTCCGATGTTGAAGAGGAGATAAACGGTCTTATGACATATGACAGAGAGGTCATAAAGCTTGACTGTCAGATAGCAAACCGCATTGCAAGTAAACTTAAAATATAAAAACAAGCCTTCTCGTTTGAGAAGGCTTGTCTTATTAAAAATGCTCGAAAAGTCCGTTTATTCGCTTTGGGAAAGCGCGTAGAAAATCGTCCTTGTGGTTTCTTATCGCTATTCCGTCTGTGCTGTCATCACAGCCAAAAATCCTGCGTAAGAGCTGAGGAGCATTAGCAGTTATATCCGCCTCATTTTCATCGTTAATTCGCTCAACAGAGCAATTTTTGTCCCCATAGACCACGCGGAAAACACCTGCAACTGTGGGAAGGCTATCCTTCACGCATAGTGTAAATTCTCCGTGCTCATCAGGGTAGTCATTCATACGCAACAGAGCTTCGGTGTCAAGGATACGCGCTGCAAGATCGCCGCGTGACTCGTATCTCGCACCGATAGCATCGCAGAATGAATAGAGCTCGGGAATCGGTTCAAGGTCACTTATAGTAACGGTACTAAATTTCTCGGAATATTGCCCGAGGTGAGAGATAAGTGTCATAAGCTCTGCCTCACCTTTGAATACTATCTCACTTACTGTTATCAAGCTTTTTTTGGTGTCTTTCTCAAAGGTGATGTATCCGCAAGGCTCGTTTTCCTTAAGCAGAATATGAGCTTCGGCACGCTTGCGTAAAAATGAGGAAATGTCATATCGGTCAAGCATAAGATTTCTGTTTTTTGAAAAATCTCTGAAGAGAGTGATGATCCCATCATAATATTTTTCTTCGATTGGGATAAAGTTTGTCTCGGGTACAGAGCGGGAGAGTTTATTTATCTCAAAGGAGGCACTTACAGTATCAGAGATCTTCTCATAACCAAATTGGCGGTAAAAATCAAATGAAAAGGGATGTAGAAGCGCAACACACGCACCATATTCACGCGCTCTCGCGTGTGCCTCGTAAAAAATTCCTCGCACAAGTCCTTGATTTCGGTACTCGGGGAGAGTTGAGACATCTGCAACTGTCATTGTTGGAATAAATTTACCTGAAAAGCGCATACCTCGAATGCAGAAAAGAGCTGTTGAAGCACATTTTCCAGTTACCTCATCAATCTGATTGTACCGCAAGGTATTTACATATTCGTTTTTCCTCTTTTGCTTTATCGCGAGCTTCATAGCCTCTCCTAAAAGATAATTTTCTTAATTGTATCACCGCGAAAATGTTTTGTCAAGGAAGTGTTGACATTTCGGATTTGTTGTGGTAAAATAAACGGGTTGATATGCGGGCGTGGCGGAACGAGCAACTATGTTGTGAAGCACGAACAATAGTTCGTGTCCAAAGCGAGCCTGCGAGCTTTGAGCAGACTGCGTAGCGGCTGCCAGAGCTAAAACTTAATATGCGGGCGTGGCGGAATTGGCAGACGCGTAAGATTTAGGATCTTATGTTAATTCGTGCAGGTTCAAGTCCTGTCGCCCGCACCAACTAAAAAATGCTGCCACCGGGTAGCTGAATGTATTTCGCATTCGTTGTACATCGTTAGGTCATGGAAGATGTACTGACGAATGCTTTTTTTGAGGTGTTTATGAAAAGAATACATAATCCGTTCCGCGACCTTACACGCTTTGAGCTTGCGCTGTGGCTTTCTTCAATGGCAGTGATAGCCCTTTCCTTTGTCATTTCCGGTGGAGAGGGCATTATGAATATGATAACCTCTCTTATTGGCGTAACGGCACTTATTTTTATTGCTAAGGGTTATGTAATGGGACAGGTGCTGTGTGTAATCTTTGCAACATTCTACGGCATTATTTCCTTTTTCTTTCAATACTATGGAGAGCTCATCACATATGTCGGAATGACGCTCCCGCTTGCCATCATAACTCTCATATCGTGGCTTCGCCATCCATACGAGGGCACAAAGGAGGTTGAGGTCAGCCGACTTACGGGAAAGCAGATAAGTCTTATGGCAATTTTTGCTGTACTTGTCACAATCGCATTCTATTTCATTTTAGGCGCCCTTGATACGGCTAATCTCATTGTTAGCACGGTTTCTATTACAACAAGTTTTGTTGCAGCATACCTCACATATTGTAGAAGTCCTTACTATGCGCTTGCCTATGCTGCAAACGATGTTGTTCTTATAATTCTGTGGGTGCTTGCCGCGCTTGCTGATATTTCATATATTTCAATGGTCATGTGCTTCGTAATGTTCCTTGCAAATGACCTCTATGGCTTCTATAATTGGCGAAGAATGCAAAAAAGGCAGGAGAAAATATAAAAAACAAGTCTGTGAGTGATGCTCACAGACTTGTTTTTTTATTCCTCTGTATCAAACATGTTTATTTGTGTTGTCTGCTTTTTTTCGTTGTAAGTAAGACCAAGGTGCTCATAAGCAAGACGCGTTACACATCTTCCGCGCGGAGTGCGGCTGAGATAGCCTATCTGCATAAGATAAGGCTCGTAAACATCCTCAAGTGTAACTGCCTCTTCACCAACGGTTGCGGCGAGGGTATCAAGACCAACAGGGCCTCCGTCATAGAATTTGATTATGGTGCGAAGCATCTTGCGGTCGGTGTTGTCAAGGCCAAGCGCATCAATTTCGAGCTTGCCAAGCGCATAATTTGCTATCTCGGCATCTATCGCCTTTTTGCCCTCAACCTGTGCATAGTCGCGCACACGCTTCAGCAGCCTGTTCGCAATTCTCGGCGTTCCTCTTGACCGCGAAGCTATCTCATATGCACCGTCGTCGGTGATGTCGTAGCCAAGAATTCCGGCGCTTCTCTTAACTATCACAGCGAGCTCCTCGGCAGTGTATAGCTCAAGCTTCAGCATAACTCCAAATCGGTCACGCAGAGGAGTTGAAAGCTGTCCTGCACGCGTTGTTGCACCAATGAGAGTGAACTTTGGCAGATCAATACGAATGCTTCTCGCGGCAGGCCCCTTTCCGATTATGATGTCAAGTGCATTGTCCTCCATTGCAGGATAAAGGATCTCCTCAATAGAGCGAGACAGACGATGTATCTCATCAATAAAGAGGACATCTCCCTCGCCGAGATTTGTGAGAAGAGCCGCAAGATCTCCCTGTTTTTCAATTGCAGGACCAGAGGTGATGCGGATATTAACGCCCATCTCTGCAGCAATAATATTTGACAGCGTGGTCTTGCCGAGACCGGGAGGGCCGTAGAGAAGCACATGGTCAAGACTTTCACCGCGTATTTTGGCGGCATCAATACAGACCTTGAGATTTTCCTTTGCCTTTTCCTGACCGATATACTCACCAAGAGTTCTCGGACGAAGAGAGGTTTCAACATCGGTGTCCTCTCGGGTATAGGAGGATGACATTATCCGATTTTCAAGATCAAGCTCTATATCGTCGTCAAAATCGTTATACATTTGCTTTCCTCCTTATCATTTCATAAGCTTTTTGAGAGCAAGACGGATTATATCGTCTAGCTCAAGATTTGCTGTGTCAATAGTGCCAAGCACGCGGAGTGCCTCATTTCTTGAATAGCCAAGCACCGAGAGCGCATCCTGTGCATCAGAGAGCTTGGAGTTGCCTTTTTGGAGCTCACCCATTGAGGAGAGAAGGGCACTGTCATTTTCTTCGGTGTTGCCAAGTCCTTCTGTCTTGAGCTTGTCTTTGAGTTCAAGAATGATTCTCGCTGCGGTCTTAGCCCCAATACCGCTTGCCTGTGAGATTGATTTTTTATCTTCTGTGCAGACAGCAAGTGCAAGCTTTTCCGGTGTGAGGGTGGAGAGTATAGAGATAGCCGCCTTCGGGCCAACTCCAGATACCGTTATAAGGAGCTTGAACGCAGAGAGCTCCTCCTCGCTTGCAAACCCAAAGAGCTCTGTTCCGTCCTCTCGTACAGCCATGTAGGTGTAGAGCGTTACATTCGGGCGCTCCCCCTGTGGCATTTTATAATAGGTTGACCTTGAGATAGTAAGCTTGAAGCCTACTCCACCCGCATCAACAACGGCGAAGGTGGCGTCAAGCTTTGCAAGCCTTCCGCTTATATAGTAAAACATCAGTTTCCTCCGTTATCGTCTGTATTTTCGTTACTGTCGGTATCTGTATGGGGGCTTGTCTTATCACGCTTTTTGAAGAGCGAGAGGAACTTTTCTGCCCATATTCCGAAAATCTCAACAGGCTCGTCTACCGTGTTTGGGTCAAGATCTTCAAGTACCCAAGCGGTATCCTTGACATAAAATATCTTCTTTTTCTTCTTGAGTATATGCTCTACCACACATGCTGTTGTAAATATTATGAGACCGCAGACTGTAATCACAATTCCCGCATTTACAGCACCAGACTTGTATGTGAGGGTAAGGGTATGCTCGCCTGCCGTTTCAATATCAAATGCAATGAGAGAGTCTATAGTCTTATAGTATTCAACTCTCTCACCGTCAAGGTATATCTGCCAGTATTCGTCATAGGGAATCGTAGTAAGGATGGTCTGTGAGGGCTCTGTTGTGGTTATCTGTCCATCAAGATGCTCATCGGTGTATCCCTCGTCAATGATAAACTGGGGATTTGCCAAAAGCCCCTCAAGTGCCGCGGTGCATGCCGCAGTATCAAGGTAATAGAAATAAGTGGTAGTGGGGATAAAGAAGATGTTGTCACTGTCATTGTTTAGCTTTATTTCAACAGAAAGAACATCTCCCTTATTGTAACGACCGAGAGATATGATACGCCTTGTCTCCTTTGCAAAAATCGTGCCTTTACTTACTGCCGCAGAGCCGTTAAGGGATACCGAGAGCTTGCTTTCTCTCTGATATTTGGAGGGAACATACATAAATATTTCCTCGTTGTTTGGTACGGTTATTTCAAATGTAAGAGTGCCGTTTTGCGTTGAGGAGTCATTTTCATATTTCACATATCCGTCCTGATAGCCGCTTCTGCGTGAAAGATTCTTTATTTCGGTATTATCAATTAGTATAGGAACGAACACATCAGCGCTGTCTTGACCGAGCATAGCATCAACAAGCGCGTTTGTTGCCTCAAAGCTTGATATATAGGCAGATAGGTCAAGCTCGTTTATACTGTCACTAACTCCGTATGCAAGCGAAAGGGCATAGGGGTTGCGATAGATAACATATTTCTCGCCTGCACTCTCAACAGAGTAGTAACGCTCAAGAAGCTTTGATGAGCCATCGTTTATGATATACTTTATACCGAGCAGAGAGTCAGTTATAGGTGTACCTCCAAGATATTTTGACCAGTGTGCGTCAGAGGCATATCCAAGCTTTTTCAAAAGCTCAATCGTTGAGGCGTTGAGTGTTGAGGTGGAGCCCGAAACACCTCTTATATTGAGTGCCAGATTATCATTATATTTTCTGTGATGAGTTTTTTCATAGCGATAGAATGAGGGATCATTCTCCTCAAGCTCTGCAACTACAGGACGAAGCCCTGAAAGAAACTCGTTATAGGGCTTATAATTTGAGTAGCTGAGCTCTGTATCGTGAAGTGCAAAGCATGAGAGGGTGCTGCAGAATATTTCTATACAAACAACAGCGACGAGCGCGAGCGATACACTCTCCTTTTTTAGCTTATCCTTGATCCTTATCAAAAGGCATACCAAAGCAGTAAGGATTATTGCCGCGATTATGGTAAGCCATATCGTCTGATAGGTCTGAAGCTTCAGGTCGGAGTTGATATAGCTCTCAAATTCGAGCTTTTGACATATCGCCGTGAATATTACAAGCACAGCACCTGTGCCTATCATAAAGCCAATTCCGACTCGCTTGAGATTTCCAATCGCCTTGTAGGCAAGCACCAGCATAAAGAATACAAGCATAAAGCTGTATCTGTAATTAAGCCAGTTCGGGAACTGGAAGCCGTGCCAGATAAGATCAACGGGCCTTGCAATAAATGAAAATACAAAGAAAAGGATCACAACGAGTGATGAAAGCTTCTCTCTCGATGAAATGCTTCTTGCCGCGAAATATGCGGGAACAAGCAGTATCATAAGCACTCCGCCGTATACGAGAGGAAGACCTCCATAGCTTACGCTATCATAGGAAGAAGGCAGGAATTTTGTGAAAAAATCAAGTATTTCAAAGTTTTCAGTAAATGCCCAACTCGGATTTGAAAAGTCTGTCTTACCGAGAGAGAGTGAATAGTAGGTTGGCAGTATTATCACTGCGCTTATCGCAATAGCAATGACCGAGGCTATTGATATTCTTATCAAGGGGCGTAAGAGGTATCTGTTTTCGTCAAGCTCATTTTTATGAGAAAAACAATACCAGAAGAAGTATATCACTACATAGATACAAATCATGTAGCCGATATAGAAGTTACTTATTATAGCAAGCGCAAGCGATACAATGTAGAGCTTGAAGCGTCTGTGCTTTATAAGTTGCTCGATGCCAAGTGTTACAAGAGGAAGCCAGATAAGCGCATCCATCCACATCGTATTTTCCTGATATGTGGTGGCATATGAGCAGAGTGCATACATCACAGAAAATGCGATTATAATAAGCTTGTTTCGGTGTGCCGAATTTCTGTGCAGGTAGTATCCAAAGCTTGCGCCTGCAAAGCCGACCTTGAGAAGAATGAGTACAAGGAGTGCATCAAGCATTCTCTCGGTGGGGAAGAGGGCAACTATAAAGGAGAGAGGGCTTGCAAGATAGTATGCAAAAATGCCCATGAATTCTCCGCTCAACGAGCGTGAGAAGCTGTAGAACATCTCGGCACCTCCGTGAAGAATGTTGCGGAGTGCCTCAAAATAATACACATACTGTCCGTTGAGGTCAAGCACGAGTACAGATTCCTCACCGAAGGGATGAATTCCCATAGCCACATAAACAAGATACATAATGGCAATGGGAATAATAAAGGAAAAGAAAAGATATATATAGGGAGATGATGATAGTCTCTCCTGTATTATTGTCAGAAAATCAAAGGAACGACGAGCTCTTTTAGTTGTCGCTTCAGCGCTTTTGTTGATGTTCATTTATATTTCAATTCTCCTGTATTTCTGTTCCTGATTCACTTGAAACTATTCTTTTGGTCGCTTTTTCAAGCTTTACTCGTTCAATGTTCATATCGCGACCGCAGGACAGGCATACAATGCGTATCTCGCTGCCAACACGGCGTACGCAAAACATCTTGTTTTGGCAGGGGTGCGGTTTTTTAAGCTCAATAACATCTCCCACCTGAAATCTGATTATCTGCATAGCAACCTCCATACAAAACTTACCATATAATTTTACCATAACATCTATTATTTGTAAACAGTAAAATAAAATTTTATTCATCATTAAAGCGACAAAAAAGAAAATCGGCTGATGTAGCCGATTTTCTTTTTTTATCTCTTTTTTGTCTGGTTCGGATCTTTGTATACAAGCAGAGAAGTGAATCTAATATTCTTGTGTCCGAGATAATAAGCAACTGTGCAGGTGATTATTGCGGGAAGTGTTATGGCGAAGAAGGGCCACCAATAGTTATTGAGCGGAAGTCCGTCTATTTTTATTACTGCCATAAGACCAACATACATTCCCTCAATAAGAACAAGTATCGTGTTGAGTATCGCACAGAGATTACCTGCCCATTCCTCTGTTGACATAAAGGGATAGCCAATGGTGAAAATGATAGCTATTATATAGTTCGGTATGTTTGCGAGGAGAGATAGAAGCGCACCTGTGAGAGGGCGGTATTTCTTCTTTCCTATATCTACCGATATTCTATCCTTTGCGCCGACCTCCCAGGCAAGTATATACAAAAGGAAAAGGTAAAACACAACAGCACCTGCCCCAACAACGGCGGTAAGGATATTATTGTCGGTAGACAGTGTTGCCATAGCAAGCGTTGCGCCAAAGAGAGAGATGGCCACTTGGTTTACGAACATTTTTACTATGCTGTTGCCGTATTTATGAAAAAAATCCTTCATAAAGCCTCCGAATTAACGATTCTATGCATAATATTATAGCTAAAACGATATGCTTTTGCAACAATTATCAATGAAAATTTACATTTTATCCACTAAATTATAATTTTATGTTGTATAATATCATTAGAGTAATCGTCAATGAAGGGAGGATACCATGGCATTTTCATTTTCACTCAATAGTTTTCCCACGCTTGTGAGAGAGTTTGCATCATATAAGTCGGCAATACAGAATTGCTCTGAAAAGACGGTGTCGGAGTATCTGCTTGACCTTCGCACTTTTTTCAGATTTTTGCTTGCCCGAGATGCTCGCATAGAGCCCGATACCGAGGAATTTGAAAAGATAGACATTACAGCTGTTGACCTTGAATACATAAAAAATATTACCACCGAGGATATATATGAGTTCCTTCTTTATTCCGATAACATAAGAGGAAATCATTCATCGGCACGCGCACGAAAGCTTTCGGCTATAAAGGGCTTTTTCAAATATCTCACCGTTAAGAGAATGATGCTTGAGGACAATCCTGCAGCGAATATTGAATCACCAAAAAATGCAAAGACTCTGCCTAAGTATCTCTCGCTTGAAGAGAGCCTTGAGCTTCTCAGTGCTGTAAAGAATGACACTGATTCTCCAAACAGAGTTCGTGACTATGCAATGATAACACTCTTTCTCAACTGCGGAATGCGTCTTTCGGAGCTTGCGGGAATAAACATCAATGATGTTGACAGACTTTTGCGCTCGCTGACCGTTACGGGAAAGGGAAACAAGCAAAGGATAATATATCTTAATGGAGCATGCCGCGATGCGTTAGGCGCATATATGGAGGAAAGACTCGGAGAGAAGCATACAAAGGCATCTACCAAGGCGTTATTCCTCAGTAGCCGCGAGCAGAGGATAAGCGTAAAGACTATACAGTGGGTAGTATATAAGTATCTTGATATGGCAGGACTTGGTTCGAAGCATTATTCTGTGCATAAGCTTCGTCACACCGCCGCAACTCTTATGTATCAGACGGGAAATGTGGATGTCAGAGTTCTCAAGGATATTCTCGGGCATGAACAGCTCAATACCACACAGATATATACTCATGTCAGTAACCGAAGTATGGAGGAGGCAATGAATCAAAATCCCCTTTCAACTCAGAAGGGAACTGATGATGAAGAATAAAGGACAGCCGACAGGGCTGTCCTTTTGTTATATGAAAATCAACTTTCAACTATCAGTATACTCTTGCCTGATTGACAGGGGTGGAAAAATATGCTAAAATCATCCTGGTGCTGAAGCGTAGATGCTGGTGCGGTTCGGTGTCAAAATCAATATTAGTGAAAGGAGGCGATCAGTATGATTAACAATGTATTTCAAAGAAATGCCGTATTGCTCGCCTGTAAAGCGCGCATCGCTTAATGGTGGGCAATAGTCTCGGCGCGCTCGCGGCGCGCGCCGAGACTACACGAGAAATCCTGTGCGGCAAATTATCACAGGAGGACGAAAAGTTGGAAATTCCAATAGGAAATAATATTCGGCGCTTGCGGATAGAGCGAAAGATGACACAGCGTGAGCTTGCATGGCGCCTCAAGGTCAGCGTGCAGGCGGTGTCAAAGTGGGAGAGAGGTTACTCATATCCCGATGTATCTCTGCTTTTGCCTATCGCAAGGATCTTTTCGGTCAGCCTTGATGAGCTGTTCGGAAGTGATGGTGCCGAACAAACAAAAAAGCACAGCCACTCAAATGCTTGAGCGGCTGTGTTTTTTACATAAAGACAGTCTCAATTCGCTTTGTTGACGCATCGGGGGAGTAGCGCCAATATGACATGTGCGAGACATTCTTTACATCAACGAAATATTTTATATCACTTGGTGGGGGTGCGCTTTTGTATGAATCAATAAGTACAAGCTTTATCTTCATTCTCTCGGGAATAATGCTTTTTATGTATACTGCGGCATACTGACCGATACTTGCGCCGACAGCGCCTCGCGAGGTGTCACGAAGTTCTGCAAGTCCTGCAAGGTTTGGAGCAAGCTCAACAAAAACTCCATAGTCCTCAACGCTGCGTACAATACCTGCCACCGTCTGACCTGCCTCAAACAGTGCAGCGTTCTCGCTCCATGTGCCGAGGAGCTCGCGCATACTCACAAATATTCTTTTGTTTTCGCGGTCAATTATCTTTACAACGGTGTATATGTAATCTCCAAGCGACAGTCTGTCCTGCGGGTGCGATATCCGTGAGACTGAGATGCTGTCAACGGATAATAAGGAGGAGATGCCGCAGCCGATGTCAACGAATGCGCCAAAGCTCTCCATATGGGTTACGCGTGCCCTTATTATGTCGCCGCATGAAAGTGTTTCAAGATAATTCTGCGTGCATTCAAGCTGTGCAGCTCTGCGTGAGAGAATAGCAACGGGCTTGCCCCCTCTCATTTCTATTGCAAGCACCTTGAAACAAATTGGTTTTCCAACTCGGGTAATGATAGCAATATCCTTTGTCGGCTCACCGTTAGGGTTATATGCTGCTTCCTCACGCTCAATTATACCCTCAATTCCATATAGGTCAACATGAAGACGCATAGCCCCGTCGCAAAGCATAACGGTCGATTCAAGTATCCTTCCTTCATTTTTTGCTCTCTCAAGTCCTGAAAGCGATGATATATATTCCCGATTTTCGGCGCTTTCGGCAAGAAGTCCCTCGGGACCGTAGCGGTTGTTCATTCTCCTTATACCTCCGTATTTTTGGTTTGATAAAGAATATGCCATGTAGGGCGGAGATATTCCGCAGTGTGCAAAATTAAAAAATGAATTTGCGAATGAGAAAATACGAGGAAAACAGATGATTTCACGAGAAAACGGGAGATTACAACAAGATAAATTAAAATTTTGAATTTTTTTTCAAAAAAGGTATTGACAAGATATAGAAGAGGTGATATAATAGGCGAGCATGAAAAAATATATTCACAAATTTTTGGAGGAATCACAATGTCAACTTACATGGCAAAAGCAGAGACAGTTGAGCGCAAGTGGTATGTTATTGACGCAGCAGGTAAGCCTATGGGTAGAACTGCAGCGGCAGCAGCAAACATTCTTCGCGGCAAGCACCGTCCTGAGTTCACACCTCATGTAGACTGCGGCGAGTTCGTTATAATCATCAACGCCAAGGACGCAGTTCTCACAGGTAACAAAATGCAGCAGAAGTACTACCGCCGTCACTCCGGTTACATCGGTGGACTTAAGGAAGTACAGTACAAGACCCTTATGGCAACAAAGCCCGAGCTCGCAATGGAGCTTGCAGTTAAGGGAATGCTTCCCCACAACAGCATCGGCGCTAAGTCTTTCACAAGACTTAAGGTATATGCAGGTGCAGAGCATAGCCACGCGGCACAGAAGCCCGAGGCTTATGAGATCTAATTAAGGGAGGAGTAAACTGATGTATACAAGCGCAAAGCCTTATTTTTATGGCACAGGCAGAAGAAAGAAATCTGTAGCTCGCGTACGCATAGTACCCGGCACAGGTGTTATCACAGTAAACAAGAAGGACATTGATGATTACTTTGGTCTTGAGACACTCAAGCTCATCATCAACCAGCCCTTCGAGGCAACAGGCACCGTTGGTAAGTTCGATATTATCGCAAATGTAAACGGTGGTGGTCTTTCCGGTCAGGCAGGAGCTATCCGTCACGGACTCTCCCGCGCACTCGTTCAGGCTGATGAGGCAAACAAGGCTCCCCTTAAGGCAGCTGGCTTCCTCACTCGTGACCCCAGAATGAAGGAAAGAAAGAAGTACGGACTCAAGGCAGCACGTCGTGCTCCCCAGTTCTCCAAGAGATAATTTCGGCCTTTGGGCGATTATTTCGATATACAAAAAGCTCTGCTACGGCAGGGCTTTTTGTATTTTGTGGGGCGGTTCAATTTGTAAAGAATTGAGCCGTTCTATTTACTTTTTGCCGTTTTTATGGTATAATCTAACCAATCGATAAACTTGAATTTGATAATCAGATAGCAACAGCGAGTTGCTTGTCAACTACGACATCCTATGTTAAAATATAACCACAAAATATAAGGTGGTGATTTTATGGAAACGAAAGATATAATCTACGAATTAAGAACGAAAAAAGGGCTCTCACAAGAGGAACTTGCAGAAAAGGTATTCGTAACAAGACAAGCTGTTTCTCGCTGGGAAAACGGTGAAACGATACCGAACATAGATACTCTCAAGTTACTTTCAAAATTGTTTGACGTGTCGATCAATACGCTTCTGGGTTCTCCGAGAGAACTTATTTG
>JAZOSH010000085.1:0-31824 GCA_045656985.1 Eubacteriales bacterium
ATATTTGAGTGTCTTCACCTCTCGGGATACGCGCGTATCGACTATATAATGGATAAAGACGGCAAAATTTGGTGCCTTGAGGCAAATACCCTCCCCGGAATGACCCCCACAAGCCTGCTTCCTCAGGAGGCGGCGGCGATCGGCATTGAATATGACGAGCTTTGCGACAAAATAGCGCACCTTGCTTACAATAAAAAATAATTTGAGATAATATAAAAAAGGAAGTACGAAAATGAAAAGAACACTTATCAAAGAGATCTATTCCGCAGTAAAGGACAATGTGGCTCTCCCCGCAGAAATTACCGTTTGCGGTTGGGTGCGTAGCCTTCGTGACAGCAAAGCTTTTGGCTTTATCGACCTCAATGACGGAAGCTGCCTCAAGAGTGCACAGGTCGTTTTTGAGAGAGATATCATCGCAAATTACGACGAGATAGCAAAGCTCAACGTTGGCGCGTCTATCATCGTTACGGGCAGAGTTGAGCTCACACCCGAGATGAAGCAGCCCTTTGAGATAAAGGCTACTGAAATAGAGGTAGAGGGCGTTTCTGCACCCGACTATCCCCTCCAGAAGAAGCGCCACAGTGTTGAGTTTCTTCGTGAGCAGGCATATCTTCGCCCTCGTACAAATCTTTTTAACGCGGTCTTCAGAGTAAGAAGCGAGGTGGCCTTTGCAATTCACGATTTCTTCCACTCAAGAGGCTTTGTATATGTTCACACCCCTCTTATCACAGCATCCGACTGTGAGGGCGCGGGTGAGATGTTCCGCGTTACAACGCTTGATGTGTCAAATCCTCCCCGCAATGAGGACGGCTCGGTAGATTTCTCACAGGACTTCTTTGGCAAGAGCGCAAATCTTACCGTTTCGGGTCAGCTTGAGGGAGAGACCTTTGCAACGGCTTTCGGCAACATCTATACCTTTGGACCTACCTTCAGAGCTGAGAATTCAAATACAACACGCCACGCAGCAGAGTTCTGGATGATAGAGCCCGAGATAGCATTTGCAGACCTTAACGATGATATGGAGCTTGCATGGGATATGATCCAACACATTCTCCGCCATGTAAGAGCAAAGTGCGCTGACGAGATCGAATTCTTTAACAGCTTTGTTGACAAGACCCTCATTGAGAGACTTGATGCCCTTATGGGTGCTGACTATGTTAAGGTAACCTATACAGAGGCAGTAAAGCTTCTTGAGGAGAGTGGCGAAGACTTTAAGTACCCCGTTCACTGGGGCACTGACCTTCAGACCGAGCATGAGAGATACCTCACAGAGAAGGTATTCGGCAAGCCCGTTTTTGTAATTGACTATCCGAAGGAAATAAAGTCCTTTTACATGCGTCTTAACGACGACGGCAAGACGGTTGCGGCTATGGACCTTCTTGTTCCCGGTGTTGGTGAGATCATTGGAGGAAGCCAGCGTGAGGAGAGACTTGACCTTCTCACTTCTCGCATTGAGGAGCTTGGCATGAAGGCTGAAGACTATGAGTGGTATCTCAATCTTCGCCGTTGGGGCTCTGTAAAGCACGCAGGCTTCGGTCTCGGCTTTGAGAGAATAATCATGTACATCACAGGCGTATCCAATATCCGTGATGTCATTCCATACCCCAGAACTGTAGGCAACGCAGAATATTAATACAAAGGAATTTTTATGAATCTTTGTGATATGAAGACCATTAAGCAGATAATGGCGATGTTCGGACTTAACTTCAAAAAAGAGTTTGGTCAGAACTTCCTCACCGACAATTTTGTTGTTGAGGACATCGCTGATATGTGCTGTGAAAACACCGCCAAGACGATACTTGAGATAGGTCCCGGCATAGGACCTCTGACGCAGGAGCTGGCGAAACGATATGAGAATGTTGTGGCATTTGAGATAGACAAGGGACTTATCCCTGTGCTCAAATACACCCTTGGTTCATATCCTAATGTTAAAATAATAAATGAAGATGTGATGGAGGCAGATCTTGACGCCACTCTCGCCCCCTATTTTGAAAAGGGCGGCGTAAGTGTTTGCGCAAATCTCCCCTATTATATCACAACTCCTATCCTTATGAAGCTTCTTGAGTCTCATCTCCCCTTTGACTATATCACAGTTATGGTGCAGGAGGAGGTTGCCGACAGACTCTGCGCAAGAACCGGCTCAAAGGATTGCGGTGCAATAACCTCGGTGCTCGCATATTACGGAACAGCCGAGAAACTCTTCAGAGTTACGGCAGACCGCTTTATGCCGCCCCCCAAGGTTGACTCGGCAGTAATGCGTATAAAGCTCTGGCGCGACAGCGAACGCCCATATAAGCCAAAAAGTGTGGACATGCTCTTCAGAACTATAAAGGCGGCATTTGAACAGCGCAGAAAAACTCTGCCAAACTCACTTGCCGCAGGCTTTCCCGAGCTTTCAAAGGACGAGCTTACCGAAATAATAACCTCGCTCGGTCACCCCGAAAACATTCGCGGTGAAAAGCTGACTATTGAGGATTTTGTTGCACTCTCGGACATATTGTATGAAAGAATAAGTAAGTAAAGTAAACCAACCGTTGCTATACCGCAACGGTTGGTTTATTGACAATTATTGAACAGAATGATATAATGTAAAAAAACACAAGGAGTTCTTATGAAGGATAAGCTTGAGCGCGCCTACTCCTTTTGGATAAAGGCTATAGACAGAATAAATGAATATACAGACAAGCACAAGAGTATATATCTCTTGCGCTCACTTTCGCGCGCAATTGTTCTCTATTTTGTTTTTCTGCTCTGCTATACTGTAATATGCGGAAAAGCCCCTGATCTTGACAATATGTACGATTACGACGGGCGCTTGACTATGGCTATCCGCGCAGTCTCGGTCTTTTTTACATATTATTCACTAATATATACTTTCAGGTGTTATGATACAAGGGCTCACAGACGATTCAGTAAGGAAGAAAAATTTGAATCCTCTGTTAGTTTACGAATCGCAAAAGCTGTTGTTTACCGTGAATTTATAATTGAGATTCTCGTTATCTTCGCGCTCACTCTTTTACCGATTGAAAAAAATACCCTTATGCATAACGAAGCCCTCACAGCGGTATTTTATAAGGCAGTCATTCCCGCTGAAAGCCGCTTGATTTACATCTGTACTATACACTTTCCCCTCTATCTCATTCTCGGCTTCCTTGCTAACTATGCGGCGCGCTCTGTCTGGTACAGTAAGATTGATCCTAACCAAATAAGAGAGGAATCCTCGGGATATATTCCGCACAATAACCGTTACTGGTGGAATAAGAAGAAGCGAAAGGCAATCGTTGAAGCTATCCCGAAATTCATTCGCGATATAGGAAACATCATAAAGGCGCTTATCCTTGCTATTGTTGTATATTCAATAGGCTTTGGCTCGCTTCCGGCATTTGCATCAACCTTATCAAAAATAGCAACTCTTTTATGGCGTGAGCTTGGAAACACACTTATTTTCATTATAATTTTCATTATTGCTCTTGTAAACATTCTTATTTACAGAAGAATATTTGCTTCAAGAATGAAATTCATGCGCGAACTAAAAAAGCTTTGTAAAAATCAGAAATTCAAACTTTCAAAAGTTAAGCCTGCCACTCGCTCGTTATTCAGAGCAGACGACACCTCCGATTTCACCGTTGAAGCAAACGGGAAAACATATGAATGCAAGCTTATACCGAGCAAGAGAAAGCGTGCAGAGACAACCTTTTTTGAATCGGGATACTATGTAAATCAGTTAAATGTGAGAATTCTCTTCGTTGATCTGTCGGGGCTTGCGACAGCAAAGAATTTCCTGTTTGAAAGCAGACATCAGAAAATACTGATTCTCAATCCCGCTCCTCGTCGCGCACTGATTTTGCGTGACAAGTCCTTGCGTGAGCTTGATGTGGGAGATATTATCAACGACTACAAGATATATAACGGTTCCGGCTTTCTAAATGCTCTGGGGCGCAACTGCATTGAAAGAAGAATGAACACCTGATAGGAGTATCTATGAAATATACCGACCTGATTTTTGATCTATACGGAACACTTGTTGATATTCATACCGAAGAAAGCGACCTTGTATGGGATAAATGTGCTATATTTTTCGGTTTTTATGGAGTTCATTGCTCGGGCACAGAACTTAAGAGTGCATTTCAGAAGTCCATGAGCGCTCGCGAAGCAAAGGCGGGACAGAGCTATGAATGCTTTCCCGAAATTCCTTTTGAAGAGGTTATGTGTCAGCTACTCCGCGAGGGCGGAGTAACAGAAGATGTTGAGCTACTCGGCGTTCAGGCGGCGCAGCTTTTCCGCATACTGTCTATTGAGTATATCCGTTGCTATCCAAAGGTCAAGGAAGCACTGAATGCTCTGAGGAAAAAGGGATACCGCCTCTGGTTATTAAGTAACGCACAACATGTGTTCACCTCTTATGAGCTTCGCCTACTTGAACTCGACACATTCTTTGACGGAATCTATCTGTCCTCTGACTATGGCTTCAGAAAACCCGATAGACGATTCTATGAGGAGCTTATTGACGACCAAAAGCTTGATATTTCAAAATGCATAATGATAGGCAATGACCGAGAGACCGATATTGCAGGGGCGAAGCAGCTCAATATGTCGTCTCTTTATATGCACACCGCACTGACTCCACAGAATCAAGCCCCCGCGGACGAATCTCTGCGCCCCGACAGAGCTCCTGCAAAATGCAAAGCCTTCGAATTCGAAGGCGCCAACTGGGGTGAGCTTTATAATCTTATAGAAGAAAATTTTTAATTTAAAAAGGCGTGGCATAAGCCACGCCTTTTTATTCGTTATTTTTAAGTATACGCTTTGCCGCATCTACAACCTTGTCTCTAAGCCACTCAGGCTTTACGACCCTTATGTCGGCATCAGAGACGAGCATAATACCAAGAAAGTTATCAACATTATAAAACTCACAGTTATATATGTCTCTTCCCTCCCTTGAGATTATAAAACGACGCATATTCATCACCGTAAGCTTATCTTTTATCTGCAAACTTGCGGTATATGGCAGACGAAGCTGAAGCTCGTCACAAGCGTCACGAAAGCTCTCCTCTACGCCTGAAACAAGGTCAATATACTCTGTCTCCGTGTCTTCGCTTTCGCTCTGTGGAAGCGAAAATGGTGCAGTGTAATAATATCCCCGTCTTGCTGAGGAATATTTTATAGGTGCACCGTATTCGGTCTTAAGCGTTTCAAAATCCCTCTGTGCTTGTCTTTGAGAGATATCAAACTGCTCTGCCATATGAGTTGAGTTTGGATAGCAGTTTGCGGCTATCTTCTTGTGTATCCAAAGAATTCTCTTATCAGCACTCATTGGCCGTCCTCCGTTTTCTCTTTCTCCGCTCTGCCTGATGCAAGTGTAAATGATATAAGGCGAGCAACGAGATATACAAAAATACCAAAGACAGCAATATGATAGTTCAAATATGAGATAGAAGTTCCCGTTGAAATCCGATAAATAAGGACGGGAAACGATGAAACTCCCGTAAAGAAGGTTGCCGCTGTAAGAGTAAAAATATAATACCCCTTTCTCATAACACCGGCAAAGGCGCGTATCTCTGCAAGCACAAAAAGCATAACTGAAAGAAGTGCGAGATGAAGATTTATCTTATTTGGGCCATTAAGAAGCTCATAATAATCAAAATTAGTAACAACTATAGTAATGATAGCAAAAGCTACCACTCCAAAGCCGCAAAGAGCCTGTGGCTCGCTACCTGCCTTGGGAAAGAAGATATTAGCAAGGAAATATACAATCGATGCGACTACAGCAAGAAGCGTTACTGCGGAAAGCAAAATATTATTTTCAAACGAGATACCAAAAAGAACAAAAGGCAGAAAGGCGATAGCAGCAACACAACTTACCACTTTTATAAGAGTGCCTTGTTCTTTTCCGTCAGAACATTTAGTATCATCGCCCACCTTAAAGATAGCACTTGCGAAAAACAAAGCGCTTACAAAGCAAAGTGCGCCAAGCATTGACGGCAAGATCCCCTCATTATAATAGCCTATGCCCGCGTCATAGAAAAAGACTAGGCAAATACAGCGCAAGACGATCGCAATAAATGTCAGAGCAAGTGATACTGCGCTATATGTCATTATTTTCTTATCTATATATTCGTTTCTTTCGGTCATAAATGTTCTCCTTTCGGAAAGATTTGAGCTATATTATCAAAGAAATAAAAATCGGTATGAATATAGCAGGAACATAGTTCATAACCTTGAACTTTGTAAGTCCCAAAATATTGAGAGCGAGCGCTATGATAAGCAACGAGCCAACTGCAGTCATCTCGCAGATAACAGCATCAGACAAAAGCGGTTGAAGCGCGCCTGCCGCAAGTGTTATTGCTCCCTGATATATAAGTACGAGTACAGATGAGAACATAACCCCCCATCCAAGTGTAGCAGAAAAAATAACTGCCGATATCATGTCAAGAAGCGATTTTGCATAAAGGGTATCGTGATTACCCAAAAGACCGCTACTAAGCGAGCCAACTATCGCCATTGCGCCCACGCAGAAAAGCAGACTTGCGCTGACAAACCCCTGTGTGATATTACCGAATTTGCCGCCAGTCTTTTTCTCTATCAGCTCGCCAAGTCCAGTTATTCCCTTTTCAAGCGCAAGCAAGGTGCCTATAACACCACCAAGCACGATAGAGATAATAACAACCATTATATTCTCTGTCTTTATCGCGCCCGTAATACCTATGAGAAGAACGCAAAGTCCAACGCCCTTCATAATTACATCGGGAAGCTCGGCGATTCTGCCACCCGCCTTCTTCCCGCTTGAAAGCCCTCTTATAAGAATACCTACAAACGATCCTGCGATAACCGCCAAAGTATTTACTATCGTTCCCCACAGTGAAAGTGAGGTTAAAAATTCAACCACCGGTATACCTCTATTTCAAAAAAGCAATCAGCCAAACTATCGTTTGGCTGAGCGCTTTATATGTAATTGCTATTAATTATAAACCAAATCCACCAAGAATATCATCAAGATCGTTAGAAGACTTCTTGGCAGGCTTCTTCTCAGATGCCTTATCTGCCGAAGGCTCAACAGTTTCGGTAGCATCGGGCTTTTCTGCGCCCTCACGAGCATAGTCCTCGGGCTTCTTCTCAAAGCCTGTTGCGAGAAGTGTGATGCGAAGCTCGTCCTCAAGCTCGGGATCAAATGCAACACCCCAGATAACGCTTGCATCAGGATTGCACTCGTTTGCTATCATAGTAGCAGCAACATCAACATCCTCAAGTCCAATATCGGGAGATGCAGAGAAGCTGATAACGATACCTGTAGCGCCCTTGATAGATGTCTCAAGAAGCGGGCTGGAGATAGCAGCTCTTGCAGCGATCTCTGCCTTGTCCTTACCTGTTGCACTTCCAACACCCATATGAGCATAGCCGGAGTGAGCCATTACAGATGTTACATCGGCAAAGTCGAGGTTGATCATACCGGGAACATTGATAAGGTCAGATATAGACTGAACACCACGGCGAAGAACATCATCTGCTGCCTCAAATGCATTGAAGAGTGTGATTCTTGTGTCGGAGACCTGCTTAAGTCTCTCGTTGGGGATAACTACGATAGAGTCAACATACTGGCTGAGCTCTGCTATACCCTGAACCGCCTGATCCATTCTTCTCTTACCCTCAAATGCGAAGGGCTTAGTTACTACCGCAACGGTAAGTATATCCATCTCATGTGCTATTCTTGCAACAACGGGAGCTGCACCTGTGCCCGTTCCGCCTCCCATACCTGCGGTTACGAATACCATATCCGCGCCTGCGAGTGCAGACTTTATCTCGTCAAGTGACTCCTCTGCCGCACGCTGACCAATGCTGGGATTAGCGCCCGCACCAAAGCCCTTTGTGATCTTCTCACCTATTACGAGCTGACTGGGTGCGCTTGAGTTACGAAGTGCCTGTCTATCGGTGTTTATCGTAATAAACTCTACCCCTCTAATATTTGAAGCAATCATTCTGTTGACTGCATTGTTTCCGCCGCCACCGACGCCAACAACCTTTATACAAACACCGCAGTCCAAGCTGTCGTCTCTTTCAAAAGGCATGTCTTTTTCCTCCCGTATTTTAAACAATTTACATTAAATTTCATCTTCGCAAGATAAATTTTATATACACATATATGATAATATATTTTCGTGAATTTTGCAATAGTTTTTTTAAAATTTCATAATTTTTTTACGCAAAAAACAAAAAGCGACAGGATTTTATCCTGCCGCTTCTTCTGTATCCTCTTCGGGGGTTGCATATATTGGTCTTACACTAACCTTGTCCCCTGCATCGGAGATATCTACCGTTCCTCCGATAGCTCCGTCATCATATGCCTCACCCAACGCGGTAATAAGATATTCAAGCTTTATCTTAAGTCTTGAGAAGCTTCCAATATTAGCCTCAAAGCTATCGGCTATCCCAAGATGGATATCATACCTGTTATCAATATCAGCGCGTGTTATATGCTCTCCAAGAAGAGAGCCTCGCAATGTTTTCATTATATCCTCGGTGTTGCTTATTTCCTCGTCGCCGTCACCGTAGATAACACGCTCACCAACAACAACTCTTTTAAGATTTGGAAGTGTAAGCCAGATAGCTCCCTCCCCTTCAACCCGGTCTATGTTAGCCGTCTCCTCAAGCACAAGAAGGTCTCCGTCAAGAATATAGTAATCTCCCGATATCTCAAGCACCCAGACCGCCTCACGCATTGATACGATAAACTTGAGCTTGCCAAAGATATTTCTTCTTACCCTTACACTTTTTATGTAGGCACAATTATTTTCAACCGTCTCCTCAAGCTCGCGAGCGGTTCTTTCATAAAGCATATCTCCCTTGCCTATCTCCGCAAATGCCGCCATCTCGCTTGCGCTAAAGCGGTCGCTGCCCGACACCTCAAATTTTGTCGCAACAGTTATGCCTTTTATAAATTCAAAAACCGCAAAAAGAGAAAGGATAGCCGCAAGAATAATAACTGCTACCGAAATGGCGGCGAAGAGATTTATCTCCACCGTTTTGTCAGCCCTATCATGCAAACGATCCTTTCCTTTCATTTGTATTTCCTCTCAAAATCCTATTTTTTTACCACCAAGCGCTCTATCTCGGAGAATATCTTTTTACCCGTATCGGGATCGCAGAACTCTGTCATTCTCCTTGCCATTTTCTCGCGCAAGCTATCGTTTTCAATAAGTGTGCGTACCTCTTCGGTCACACTTCTCATTCCAAATTCCCTTTCCTCAACTATCACAGCAGCACCTGCATCAGCAAGCACCTTGGCGTTTTTATACTGATGGTTGTCTGTAACATTCGGTGATGGAATGAGCACTGCCGCACAGCCAAGTCTTGTGAGCTCTGCAAGTGTCATCGCGCCCGAACGGCAGATACAAATATCTGCTGCCGCCATCTTGAGTGACATATCGTAAATATAATCTGCAAGCACGAGATTTGAATACTTATCAAGTCCCCATTCCTTGAAGATTCTACTTGAGTTTTCATACTCACGGCTACCGCTTGAATGGTAGTGTATTATATCCTCTCTTGTTGACGAAAGCTCACGCATAACCTTAAGTGCCGCCTCATTTACCATAGGTGCACCAAGACTTCCGCCAAAGGAAAGTATAACATATTTTGTCTTATCCTCAATACCGAGAGCCTTTCGTGCCTCTGCCTTTGAAATGCGCTCAAATTCTCCTCGCATAGGCATACCTACTCTCACTACTCTCTTTGCACCCTTGAGGCGCTCTGCTGTTTCATCAAAGTTTGTGAGAATAGTATCAACCTTGCCACAAAGTCGCTTTACCGCAAAGCCCGGTGTAGCATTCGCCTCATGAAGCATTGTGGGAATCCCCATAGAAGCCGCCACGCGAACGCAGGGCCAACACACATATCCACCTGTACCGATAACGATATCGGGCTTATACTCCTTAAGAAGCTTTTTAGCCTCAAACTGCGAGGTAATGATGCGGAACGCAGTCTTTATATTCGAGGGGGAAAGTGAGCGTCTTATGCCACTTATCTCAACATGACGAAGCTCATATCCTGCCTTGGGAACAAGATTGTTTTCAAGTCCCTTTGATGTTCCCACGAACAAGAACTCTGCTGTGGGTATATTTGCCTTTATTATGTCTGCGATCGCAAGTGCGGGATTTACATGTCCGCCACTGCCGCCACCCGTTAAAATTACTCTCATAAATCTATTTTCCTGTCAATTTATTTTTTCTGATATGAAAAGCGCGAGATGGATAGGATAATTCCTATCTCAAATATCTGTATCATAAGGGCAGTTCCGCCCGCGCTTATAAAGGGCAAGGATACACCCGTATTTGGCATTGAATTTGTTACCACCGCAATATTCATTGCTGTTTGTAAAGCGATCTTGAAGGTAAGTCCCCATACGGTAAGTGCTGTGAACTTATCGGGTGCCTTCTGACCAATCTTTATTCCGCGCCAAATGAGAAGCACAAAAAGTGCTATAAGTAGAAATGCGCCGATGAAGCCGAGCTCCTCGCAGATTATTGTAAATACAAAATCGTTTTGTGGCTCTGGAACATATCCGTATTTCTGTCGGCTTGACCCTAGTCCTGTTCCAAAAAATCCGCCCGAACCTATTGCATACATTCCCTGAAGAGTCTGCCATGCAGAACCAAGTGGGTCTACCTTGTCGATAAAGAGCCATGTATATACTCTCTCTTGCGCATAGCTTGAAACCGCAAGAAGGCCCACAAAGGCGACCGCAATAACACCGCCAAAAAGAGCAAGCCACTTAATTCTTGTGCCACCGAGGAACATTACAACAACACCGAGAATTCCTATTATCATAAGTCCTGAAATGTGTCTTTCAAGTGCTACAAGACCGCAAACAAGCCCTATTATCATCATCGGCATGAAAAAACCGTGCTTGAAATTACCGCCGAATTTATGTACACTTGTTATCTGCTTTTCATATTTTGACATATATAACGCAAGCATCATAACAACGCCCACTTTGGCTATCTCGGAGGGTTGGATAGTTACAGGACCTACCTGTATCCATCTTTGTGCACCGCCGCCCGTTACACCAACAACAAGAACGATAAGCAAAAGAAAGATAGCAAGAGCATATATTCCAACAGCCGCGTAACGCCAGTGCCAAGGACGGGCAAAGATAACAAAAGGTATAGTTATAACTATTGCAAGGGAGCTGAACATAAGATTTCTGACAAGATAGTATGTCGGATTATCATATTGCACTTCAGCTTCAACAACGCCTGCACTATAGCACATTACTATTCCAAAGCAAAGAAGCAGTGTTGCGTAAAGAAGAAATCTTACATCAACACTTCCCTTACACAGAGGTCTTTTTGCGTCGTCTATCTCCTCCTTGAGAGTAAGTGGCTCAAGATATATAGGGTCATTGCGCTCAAGCATATCCTCGCGTTTTTCCTTCATCTCGCCAATCTTTTTTTCAACGAGAGCTTTCTTTGAGGACAAAAAAGCGCCGGAGGCTTGCTGTTTTGATTTCTTTTGAGCTTCCTTCAAAATAACAACACCTCCGACGAGCTTATTTTATATGCTAAACCAAGCAATAATACAAAGAACAAGAGTAACAGAACCGAAAACACCTACTATCTTGCCCTCATTCCATCCACACTTTTCAAAGTGATGATGAACGGGCGCCATCTTGAATACTCTCTTTTTCGTGAGCTTAAACACAGATACCTGAAGCATTACAGAAATTGCTTCAAAGAGGAAAACACCGCCTGCAATAAGTATCACAAGGGGTTCATTTATCAAAAATGCTGCGCCTGTCAGTATTCCTCCAAGGAAAAGCGAGCCTGTATCTCCCATAAACACCTTTGCAGGATGAAGATTGAAGATAAGAAATCCTATCATTCCTCCAACAAGTGCACCCGAAATGAGTACAAGCGAGGTGTTCATCAAGTTAAATGCCACAAAGGCGAAAAATCCTGCTACGATAAGACTTATCGTAGATGCAAGACCATCTATACCGTCTGTAAGATTTACACTGTTTACCATTCCAACGATAAGTCCGAGTGCGAGCACATAATAGAATATACCAAGCTCAAACTGAATATCAGTAAATGGTATGTGAACAACGGTATCAATATAACCTGTTAATTTAAGCGCTACAATATAAATTATTGCAACTACTACCTGAAGAATCGCCTTTTCAAGGGGCTTCAGACCTTCATTTTGCTTTTTAAGGAGCTTGCAGTAGTCGTCAACAAAGCCTATAAGACCATTAAATACTGCAAGGCCCAAGGTAAGTGCAAGAGGTATCAGCTCATTCTGTCTGTTTTTTACAGCATAGTAAAGGGTAAAGCCTGCCGACACAAAAAGTATCGCCATTATGAAGCATATGCCACCCATCGTAGGCGTTCCCGCCTTTGACTTATGCCATGCCGGACCTTCCTCACGGATGCTCTGCCCCACCTTATGCCCCTTAAGAACGGGAATAACATAATGCGAAAGCACTACTGTCAGCAAAAATGCCGCACCCGTTGCTATAATAAACTCAAAAAATAACTGTTTGTACATCAACTGCCCCGTAAATTCCTAAATTAGTTGCAAAGTCTCTCCTCGTTCGCCTTGATATACTCAATTACTCTCTCTGCTGCGGCCCCTCTGCTTGCCTTAACGAGCAGAATGTCACCGCGCTTGAGTGTATGGAGAAGCATTTCTCCGCTGAGCGAGGGATTTTTGATATCATTGTTTCTGTATACATTTTCAGGATGCATTCCGTGAAGCACTGCACCCGTTGCTATGCCGTCAGCAGAGCTACCGAAGGTAAAGAGAAGCTCTCCGCCTGCAAGCGCAAAATCTGCGCCCACCTGCTCGTGATATCTGCCGCTTTCATCACCAAGCTCATACATATCGCCAAGAAGAGCTACCATTCTTGAGTTCTCATTCTTCGAGGAGAGCTCCTTAAGAACGGATATAGCTGCCTTCATGGACTCGGGACTTGCATTATAGCAGTCCTCTATGACATGAATACCGCCAACAGTATATATATTCTGTCTCATTCCTACCTGTCTGAAGTTGCAAAGACCCGCGCAGATGGATACACAGTCAAGTCCGTTCTTCTCCGCTACAGCAAATGCGAAGAGTGCGGCCATAACATTGTGGTTTCCTATAACGGGGATTGCAACATTTTCTATCCTTGATACAGGGGTTACTACATCAAATACTGTGTAAGCACCGTCAATTCTTATATTTATCGCACGATAATCCGCACGCTCGTTTTCAATAGCCACAGAAAGGACATTAATGTCCTCCTTCTCGTACCCAAAAAGCATGGGTTCATCGCCATTTACGATAAGCGTACCGCCCTTCTTGAGTCCGTTAACGATCTCAAGCTTTGCACGGCAGATGTTCTCACGGCTACCAAGGTGACCAATGTGCGAGGAGCCGATAGTTGTAATTACTGCGATATCAGGCTCTGCAAGACGCGAAAGGTAATCTATCTCGCCAAGACCGCTCATGCCCATTTCAAGTACAGACACCTCTGTGTCGTCCTTCATAGAGAGAATAGAAAGAGGAAGACCAATATTACTATTATAGTTACCCTCGGTCTTATGAACGCGATATTTCTCTGCAAGAACAGCCGCGATAAATTCCTTTGTTGTGGTCTTACCCACACTGCCTGTAACAGCTATCTTCTTATGATTTATGCTTCTATCGTAAGCCTTTGCAAGCTCTCCAACAGCCTTTATGGAATCCTCAACAACAACTGCAGCACATCTCTTATCACTTATTCTCTCGGGAATACGCTCACAAAGAACGCAACCGCCACCAAGAGAAAGAGCCGCATCAATATAATCGTGGCCGTCAACACGCTCTCCTCCCATAGCTATGAAAAGAGCGCCTGCCTCGGTCTCTCTTGAGTCGGTACATACCGATTGGAATTGAATATCCTTATCGCTCTCGCCGCCGATACAGCAAAGAATTCCTCCGCATATCTGCGCAAGTCTTGACATTGATATTGCCCTGCTTCCTATATTGACCTTCACGGTGTACCTCCTTCTGTCGTCAGCCTAAAAACTCGGCCACGGCTTCCTTTACTATCTTTTCCTCATCAAACGGGTGTCTGCCCGTTTCGTTTATCTCATATTTTTCGTGTCCCTTGCCCGCAAGAATTATTATGTCCCGGCTTCGGGCATTTTTAACGGCGTATCTTATCGCCGCCTCTCTATCGGGAATTATTATATGTTCTTTTTCTTTATCAATACCCCGATATATATCGGAGATTATCTGCATTTTATCTTCGCTTCTTGAATTATCCGAGGTTATTATCACAAGATCGGAAAGTCTTGATGCGATATTTGCCATTAGTTTTCGCTTTGAACGGTCTCTCTCGCCGCCACAACCAAAAAGAAGTATCAATCTTCCCTCGCCGCCAAGTTCTCTTGCCGTTCGCAAGACATTTTCAATGGCATCGGGTGTGTGCGCATAGTCTATAAAGACCGAAAACGATGCATTTTCGTCTATCATTACCCGCTGCATTCTGCCTGGGATACCGTGTATCCCGCAAAGTGCTTTTTTTATACTTTCGGCAGAAAATCCGTACTCTCTTGCAACTGCCACAGCTTCAAGTGAGTTCATTACCGAAAATCCTCCAAAAAATGAGGGTAAATCAACACCGAATATCTCTTCGCCAAGAGGAGCACGCTGTGTGACCTTGTATTTCACACCCGTCTTATTGCCGAAGCATATATCCGATGCAAAAAAGTCTGTATTTTCTTCCTTTTTTGTTGAGCAAAGCAGATTTTTCTCTGCTCTACTTGCCGCAAGAATTTCTGCTGCGTATCTATCGTCAAGATTTATCACGGCTCGTCTGCATCGTCCAAAAAGCTTAGCCTTTGCAGAAAGATATTCTTCCATCGTTCCGTGAAAATCAAGGTGATCTTGAGTTAAATTTGTAAACACTAGCGTGTCAAACTCAACAGCGTCGAGCTTTGAAAGTGCCGATGCGTGTGATGTTGCCTCTATAAAGAGGTATTCAATACCGTCACTCACCATCTCGGCAAGCACACCATATAGCACCTCAGGGTCAGGAGTTGTCATATTTGCAAGGGTGTCTGCCGAGCCATTCCCGAGTTGCCTGCCCCCCGACAAGCACCCGAGTGTACCGACGATACCGCATCGGCAGCCACACCTTTCAAAAAGCTGTTTTAGCATATATGTTACGGTCGTCTTTCCATTTGTTCCCGTAACACCTATTATTTTCATTTTACTCGCAGGATCGCCGTGCCACGCGTTATAGAGATGAGCTACAGCATGTCTTGTGTTCTTAACTATAATAGCTGCGGCACCACCCACACACTCATCACGCAACGCCTCACACACTATAACCGAAGCGCCGGCATCCACTGCGTTTTTTATAAAATCATGACCGTCGTAGTGCAGTCCGCTTATACATACGAACATGCATCCCCTTGTCACTTTTTTTGAATTGGTTACTATTTCTGATATCTCTATGTCAGAGACACCGTTAGGGATTTCTATTCCCGCTGCCGAAAGTAGCTTATAAAGCCGCATATACGCCTCCAAAAGTAATTATGATTTTTACTTCCGCGCGCTGCGCTTTTTCACTTTCTGCTTAATCGTCAGCTCCCACATATCTGAAGGTGAGTGTTACAACAGTTCCCTTTGGCACCATTGTACCCTCAGGATGTGACTGCTCTACCACCACTATCTTTTCATTACCCGTAAGATAATGCGGAGTTCCCTCTATTTTTACATTTAAGCCGAGATTTACAAGAGTTTGATTTGCGAGTGCCGCTGTCTTACCAAGAAGATTTGGAACTCTTATATCACTTGGAATCTCATTGTCTGTATAAAGAACGATCTTGCCGCCCTTCTTTTCTATATAGCTTCCACTTTCGGGAAGCTGACTTTTCACAACATTTCCGTCTCCAACGACAACAACATCAAGTCCTGCCGCCTCAATCATTCTTCGCGCATATGAAATGCTCCATCCCTTGTAGCTTGACACCTTGATTGCCATGTTGTCAAGCTCCTCTTGGGTATAGACCTCTTCAACGCCCATATAATGAAGAATATTCTCAAGCGCGTTGCCTACATAAGGGGCTGCCACTGTACTTCCGTAAAGGCTTCCTCTTGTCGGCTCATCAACAAGAATGATAATCGCTATCTCGGGATCGTCCGCAGGAGCAAATGCCGCCGTCGAACAAATATATTTCTGACTGACCTTGAAGTAACTCATAGGAGCTATGTAATTACATATCGTACAGATATATTTCGTTACTTCGCTCTCTATCTCACCTTCAAGAAGCTTACCTGTGCTTCCGCACTGGGGACATTCTCTTTCCTTTTTCTCGGATGTACCCGTCTTTGCAGCCACCCTGTAGCCTGCAACATAGGCATTTTTTGCTCCTCCGCTGCCTGAAACACCCTCTTCAAGCATTTTCGCAACGGTCTTGCAGACCTCCTCGCTTACTACCTGACGCTTTACATTTGTTTCGTGCTCATAAATTATATTACCCGAATCATCAGTTATCCTTTCAACAACATACGGAGTAACCAAGGTTCCACCGTTAGCGATCGCAGAGACCGCACTTATATGCTGCACAGGGGTTACTGTAAAGTTCTGACCGAAGGCATATATCACAAGATCAAGCTCTGTCATCTCGCTTGCGAAGATACTGTTTCCCTCGCCCGGAAGGTCAATGCCTGTTTTCTCGTAATATCCAAATGCCTCGGCGTATTTTCTGTAATTCTCAATACCGATTCTTTTGCCGAGTGTCATGAACCACACATTACAGGACTGCTGAAGTCCTTCTGAAAAGGTAAGTGTTCCGTGCCCCTTCGTCTGATGACAGTGTATCGTGTGTCCTCCAAAAAGAAGCGAACCGTTACAGGTGCATCTTTCCGTAAGAGAAACAACACCCTCCTCAAGCGCCATAGAGGAGGTAACCATCTTAAATGTTGAACCGGGAATATAACTCTCTGTTATCGCCTTGTTTGACCACATATTGGTCAAAAGGTTTCGTCTCAAATCGTTGTATGCTTCAGAGTCCTCCGAAAGACCCGACTCGGTGATTATCTTCTCGGAAAGCTCGTCAAGTGTATACGGATCGTTAAGGTCAAATTCAGACGATGTTGCCATTGCGAGTATTGCTCCCGTCTTGACATCCATTACGATACCCGTTGCTCTGTTCGTTGCGCGATGATCGGCAACCGTGAGTGCTATCTGCTCCTCAAGGAATCCCTGAATAGATGCATCAATAGTCGACTCAACATTGTATCCGT
The DNA here is from genome assembly GCA_045656985.1 of Eubacteriales bacterium. Lineage (GTDB taxonomy): Bacteria > Bacillota > Clostridia > Oscillospirales > CAG-272 > HGM12713. The sequence goes on from JAZOSH010000085.1 coordinate 17,275, forward strand.
CTATCGCTTCTATATAGCTTGTATATTCAAGCGGCATCTCATTGCCGAATGAATCTCTTGCCTTTATGTAGTATCCGTCAATACCGCCAAGGTATTCGTCATACTGATATTCAATTCCGTAAAGCCCTTTACCGTCGGTGTTCGTAAATCCTATGACATGCGCACCGAGCGAGCCATATGGGTAATATCTTGTGCTTTGCGCCTCAAGATATATCATATTTTCAAGTCCATTTTCATCAATAAATGCATGGACCTTATCGGCGAGCTCTTCACTCACCTTCCGCTTTATCGTTCTGTCAAGGTATCTTGTATATTCTGTCGCCTGTGTGTATACCGTGCTGTACTCTACACCAAGTATTTCGGAAAGGCCCTTTGAAACAATTTCGTAATAGTTCTTTTCACTTCCCTCGTCAAGTTTATCCTGTGCGCTCTTTATTGAGGAGGGCGAGATAAATACTCGGTAGGTAGTGATATTTGTTGCAAGAACATTTCCGTTTCTGTCGTATATCTTTCCTCTGTCGGCGGGTACCTTTGACTCGGTGGTCATCTGATCAATGACCTTTCTTTGATATTTATCAAAGTCAACCGTTTGTAAAAGCAATATCCTTACAAGAAGGAGCGCAAACACAGCAAGAATTATTATTCCAACCACTGTTGAGCGCCTTATCGCACTCGAACTTATTTGTCCGCCTGCCATTCTTACCTCCTCAATTATCCTATCAGAAGTCTTTTTAAACTTCCCTCTAATTATGGATATGAAGAGACCGGTTTTTTTATGCATCACTCAATGTCTATGCCGATTGCACTAAGCAATGCGGCGAGAGGAGCAGCAGCTTCCTCGTGCTCATATATTTCAATTTCTTCATCAGCGCTTACCTTGAGATACTGACCGCCCGCAAATTTACCCGATATCATACCGAGTGCCTCGGCATCTGTCTTTATTGATTCTATGTCGTATTTCAGGTCAAGCTCGCTTTGCAGCTCCGACTGCTTTGCTTCAAGAACCGATATTTCTGTATTAAGGCTTCCAATCTGTCCCGATGCGTTACCAAGCATCACAGATCCGCTCACTATAAGCCCAAGAGAGATGGCAAAAACTGCTATGCAACTCATTGCTGCGGCAGGAAACTTAAATCTTGCACCAACCGTTCTTCCCTCTTTTTCCTCAACAGGAAGCCACTTGTTCTTAAGCTCTATAAGCGCCGAAACCGCGCGTCGTATGTGGCCCTCCTTTGAGTCAGATGACCCTTCTCTTGCACTTGCGCTCTTACCTGTGGTTGAACGCTCAACCTGGCCCGGATGCTTTGATGTAGGAAGACTGAAGGAATGACGATTCCTAAAATATCTTACAAAATCATCAGAGGTCATATACTTTCCGCCACTGTACTCTCCACTGCGGTAGCCGGAAGCAACACCGCTACGAGGATCGTAGGTGCAAAAAGAACCGGAGGTCAATTCTCTTGCCGCGCCATCCTTCTTCGTTCCTGACTCCACACTCTTGCGAACGCTCGCACCGATACCCCTGGAGCCGTATCTTTCCTTAAGCGCAGTGATGCAGCGAGTGTAGGATTCATTTCCGAATTTAGACGACATAGCAAAACCTCCGATTTATCTTCGTATATTTTTACAGCTTCTCCGCCACGCGAAGCTTTGCGCTTCTTGAACGTGGATTTTCCTCAAGCTCCTCGCTCGTGGGAACTATCGGCTTTTTATTTACTATCTTGAGTGTGGGTTTGTTGTTGCAAACACACACAGGAAAATGTCTTGGGCAGGTACAGCCCTCGGCAAGAGAAGCAAAGGTCTGCTTGACTATTCTATCCTCAAGTGAGTGGAAGGTGATTATCGCTATCCTTCCGCCCTTTGTCAGCAGCTTTGCCGCATCTCTTATTGCGGGCTCTATTACATCAAGCTCTCGGTTTACTTCGATCCTTATTGCTTGAAAACTTCTTTTTGCAGGGTGATGTCCGCCCTCGCGCGCCCGCGCGGGAATAGCACCCTTGATAATCGAGGCAAGCTCTGCCGTTGTCCGTATCGGACTCTCCTGCCTTCTGGCAACGATCGCCGAGGCTATCTGTGGAGCAAATCTTTCCTCTCCGTAATCATAAAGTATTCTCTTGAGCTCCTCTGTACTGTAGGTGTTTACAATGACCTCTGCATCAAGAGTAGCTCGGTTATCCATTCTCATATCAAGAGGTGCATCTGCATTGTAAGAGAAGCCGCGCTCTGCCGTATCAAGCTGATACGATGATACACCAAGATCAAGAAGAAGTCCGTCTATCTTCTCTACCCCAAGGCTTTCGCAAACCTCTCGCACCTTTGAAAAATTGTTTCTTACGATTGTGACCTTGTCGCCAAACAACTCAAGCCTTTTTGACGCCGCCTCAATTGCCGAAGAGTCTTGGTCGATGCAAATCAACCGTCCCCCCTTTAGACTCTTGGCAATTGAGAAGGAGTGTCCGCCACCGCCTGCGGTGCCGTCAATATATGTTCCGTCGGGTCTTATGTCAAGCCCCGCGATGCACTCGTCAAGTAGAACTGAACGGTGCGAAAATTCTTTTGTGTTTCCCATATCAAAGTCCGAAGGATTCAAGTGTAGCTCTGATAGCGTCAAGGTCCTCGTTTTCAAGTGTTACCGAGTATTCCTCTTCCGCCCAAATCTCTGCGTAATTACCGCATCCAACAACAACAGCGCCCTTAACGATGTTAGCATGCCCTATAAGTGCGGGAGTAAGAATTATTCTTCCCTGCGCATCGGGTGATACCTGTGCTGCGTTTCTATGAAGCATTCTTGTTACTTCTTCATAATCCTTTCTTGCCATTTGCTTTATGGGCTCGATGTACTTTGCCCACTCCTCTAAAGAGTAGACCTTGAGGCATTTATCTCTTATGCTTCTGACTATCATAAAAGTCTCGCCAAGTTCTTCTCTGTGCTTTGCAGGAATAAACAGTCTCTTTTTAGGATCAAGCGTATGTTTATATTCACCAGACAGCATATCTTCTGCCTCCTTTCTGCGGTTTTTGGTTTGATTTTTCACCACACCAAACCATTTTCAACCACTTTTAACCACCGTGACTATATTATACCCCATAATATATACATTTGCAAGAAGTTTTTTTGCTTTTTTAAAAAAACTTTTCAGCAAATATTACTTTTTGGTAAAAATGCCCTATTTTTAATTCATTTATAGGCTATTTTTTTGTTTTCCTCCTCTAAATTTACATTATTTTACATTTTTATTATTTTTTGTAAGTAATATCCAGGATAAATCCGCTTAAAATGGGGTGTTTTTGCCATAAGCTCTCGCCCAAAATCGGGAAATGAAGTCACCAAAAACGACAAAAGACCACCTCCCAGCGGTGTTGCCGGATGGTGGTCTTTTAAATTACTGTTTGCCGAATTCTATATAAAAAGTCTTCTGTACTGCCTACCCTCAAGTGCGCTTTTCAGGGTATTCTGCAGAAGTGTAAAATCGGCTACAAGGGAGTGGGGCTTTTTTTCGGGGTCATCCTGCTTCATCGGCACGAAATACACATGCTTTCGGTTAAGCATAGTTCCTATGTTGCGCATGTTTGCCGACATAGCATCATTTGAAGCAAGTGCGATAACAAGTGGCTTATCTCCCCGCAGATGAGCTTTTGCAGCCATACAGACAGCACTGTCAGTAATTCCTGCCGCCATCTTAGCAAGTGTATTGCCTGTGCAGGGACAGATTAGAAGCGCATCAAGCGAGAGCGTTGGGCCAAGCGGCTCAGCATCAACTATGGTGTGGATCACCTTGTGCCCACAAATATTCTCAACACGCCTGATAAGTTGTTCAGCGCTACCGAATCTTGTATCTGTGGTATAAACTCTCTCACTCATTATCGGTTGCACATCGTAACCGTTACTTACAAGCCCCTCAAGCTCAATGAGCGATGCTGCGTGAGTACAGTACGAGCCGCAAAAAGCAAAACCTATCATAACATCCCCCTTTCGCTAAATCCTCTCAAAAGACATTCAGCTATATGCTCTCCTGCACTGATGGGTGCGTATTTTCCAGGAAGCGAGAGCGCCCAGATTATGTTTACCGAGAGCTCCTTAGCGGCACAGATATCAATTCCTCCCGGTGCTGATGCAAGTTCTATCATAATTGTTCTTTTATCAAGCGCACCGAGAAATTTTCTGTCAAATATCCAAGACGGAACTGTATTGTATATAATATCGTAGCCTTGCGTCAAGGAATAGAGTCCCCCTCCTCCGTCTATGAGAACTGTATCGCAGCCACACGACTCTGCCCACGCAAGCTCGGACTGTCTTCTTGCAGCAACGGTAACATTCGCACCGAGTGATAAAAGAATCCTTGCAAGATGCTTGGCTATTCTTCCATAACCCGATATAGCAATATTTGCTCCGCAGATATTTTTAGACAGCGCATTCATTGCCACAGAAAGCGCCGCCTCTGCAGTTGTATATGCATTCTTTATCTGAAGCTCTTCCGACTCAAAATAGTCAAAAAGAAGGAATCCCTTCTCCTCCGCTGATGAAACAAATGCGGGCGGGAGCTTTCCTCCGCATATATGCGTCGACCTGTCCGCCACTTTCAGAATGCTCTGAAGCTTTATTTTCCGCCCATCATCAAAGGAGCAATTAAGATGAACTCCGTCACTTGATGCAGGCAGGGGCAAAACGATTGCGGAGGCATTTTCTGTTGCTACCTCAAGCTCCTCCACGCACTTTACCCTTTCATCCCCTATTCCCGACTCAGACAGACAGAAAGCATAAACATCTGCGGCATCCGCAAGTACGCGCGCCGCACTGCATTGCCGTCTGTCCCCCCCGATAAAGGCTATCTTACATTTATTATTCATATTACTTCTCCACGCCGCACACGCGGCTAATAATACTTATAGTTGCTCTGTTACTTTACAATTATTATAATATGAAGAATAAGGAGGGATTGACATTCCCTCCTTATCATTTTAATTCAAAATATGAAATACTTACAACCTTTTCAAGCGACCCAACAATAAGCCTTTCGGGAAAGCGCTCCGGAACATAATAGTCCCTTTCCTCTGCTCTCTCGGGGCCGTGTACTCCCAGAATTGTTACATCGCTCTGTGCTATCTGTGAGGCAATTTTAAGACATTCCTTGGTATGCTCCCACGAGGAGTCTGCATAGACAAGCGTTTCCTCGTCCCCCTTGACAGAAAAGAACAGTATCTTGCGTGTTGAGTAAGGACATTTCAGCGGCTCATCAACAGAAAACGAAAGCGAGCCTGCCTCAAAGCTATCGCCGTACTGATATGTTATAATGGATACACCGTTTTCCTTGGCGGAACGGGCTATATTACTCGCAAGGATCATATCGTCCTCCGTGCTTGGAATCGGGAGATAGATGGTTCTCACAAGCTCTTGACGGCAAAGTCTGTCAAGAGAGGAGATATGTCTCGCGTGATAATGTGTCAGCACAATCGCATCAATTTCGGTAGCATAGCTTGCTTCGGCCAAAATTCTCGCATTATAAAAGGGATCATATGTGCCGTCAGAAGCATCAACTATCACTGCACTGTTCCCATTTGTGAGGACAAGACTATCTCTGTTAGAGGCGCTTATATAGCCTCCTGCATAGCCTGTATTAACTGTATTATGCACACAAAGGCAAATGCAAAATGCCGCTATAGCCCCGAAAGGTACTGCGAGTATTATCCGCTTGTGCTTGAGCTTTACCACAAGGAGCACTGCAAGCATGACGGTCATTACACAAATAATGATGCCCGCGAATAGATAACGCAGAGAAACTACCGCAAAGGAAAACGACGAGAAAAACGAGGTAAGCTCGGTTATGATATTGCAAAGAGCCTTGATCAGTGCAGCAAGTCCAAGAGAAAGATAAGGTATCGCACCAAGCGCAAGCACGGAAAGAGTTACTATAAGATACAACGAACAAAGCGGCGTAACAACAATGTTTGAAAGCAAGCCTATAACAGAAACTTCCCCAAAAACAAGCCAGCTAACAAAAAGTATAGTTGCGCTTGCACAGAAGGTAGTGGAAAGTGCTACGCAAAGCTTGCCGAATGCCGACAGCAGCAACCGAGAAAGCAAGCTCTTCTTTGATTTTAAGCGAGCGATAAGATCAGTAAGTAGTGATAGCCAGCTAACAAGTCCAAGAGTCGCAAGAAAAGAAAGCCAAAATCCTATGTCTCCCACCGAATAGGGCGAGAGCAAAAGCAAGACAAAGCCTGCTATGCCAAGCGAGGTGAGGGCATCCGAGTCTCTTGAGAGCATAAAACAAAGATAGGCGCAGAGAAGCATAAGCACCGAGCGGCATGCAGATGCTGAAAAGCCCGCAAGAGCCAGAAGAATAAGTGAAAGCGCCGTCATAAGAATACAGCGCAGGCTTCGGTTTACACGGAGCTTTTTGAGAGCAAAGTCAGCAAATCCTATAATTATTGAGAGATGAAGTCCACTTACCGCAAGAACATGTGAAAGACCCGCACGGCGGAAATCACGAACGGTCTCTGTTGCAACGAAGCTCTTGTTTCCAGTTAAAAGACCGATAGAAAGCGACGCTGACTCAAAATCAAGTCTTTTGAAGAAAATACCTGATATATAATTTCTCATCCTCGCGCAAAGAATATCAAGACGAAAGCCATCATATTTATATACGGGCATCTGTTCATTTTCAACTGTTGGCTGGAAATTAAGCAGGATCTCTTCGGGAAGCGAGACAAATCCTTCTTCTCTCTGCGGTTGAATTATCTTGCCAAAGCCGAGAACATAGTCCCCCGCAGTGTAATCTCCCTCATATTCACAAATAAAGCTGGCGGTAATATTAGTTTCCTCGCCGTTCACCATAATAATTTTTCCCGTATACCGTGAGCTGTATCTTGATGAATAATCCTCATCAAGCACAAGAAAGTGAACTGTTTTATCCTCTCCGCAATAGTTTTCCGCTGCAAGTATTGGCATATTTATTGAAAGATGAAATACAAGAAAAGCTACAGCAGCAAAAAGAAGCGCAATAAATGCCTCAATAAGGCCGTATTTGCGGTTTTTGAAAATAAATGAAAACGCAAATAAAAGAACCGAGGCTCCAAGACAAAAGAAAAAGCCAACAAGAGCATACCTTCCCGAGAAAGAACAGGCAAGAAGCGAGGCGAATATAAAGCAAAAGCAGAAAAGGCAGAGCGGTCTTTTAATAAAAATACCCATTTTGCTCCTCCTTTCCCGTAAAAACATAACAATAATAATATATCATATACAGTCGGATTTTGTCAATTATTTTGGAAATTTGCAACAAAACAAAATTTTTCTTGACAACTCAACGATTTTATTATATAATATTTGTGTTTGGAATAAAATTCCGAGTCAACTATGAACTTGTGGAAAAGACATCACATTTTTTGGAGGTATAACCATGTACGAAAAGTTTGTAAAGCTTCTTGTTGAGGAGCTTCAGATCGACGAGAGCGAGATCACAATGGAAGCTGAACTTTCCAACGACCTCGGCATCAATTCTATCGAGCTTGCAGACCTCGTTATGCAGTGCGAGGATACATTCGGCATTCAGATAGACGACGATGATATCAGAAACTTCACCACTGTTGGTGATGTTGTTGCATATCTCGAGACATTGAACTAAATAAAAAAATGACTGTGAACTCGTACTCACAGTCATTTTTCTTTTTGAAGGCCAAAATGTTAATAATCTGTAACTTGCAGAGAAAAGTATTGAAAATAATATTAGTTTGTGATATTATTAACATGGGTTAAATTGTACTATAATATAGTATATATATTTTATTAAGGAGAAAGAAAATGACAAACAACAAGTATGTTCGCGCTTGGATAGACGAGATGGCTGCTATGACGCAGCCCGATAAGATCGTCTGGATCGATGGCAGCGAGGCGCAGGCCGAGGCTCTTCGTGCAGAGGCTTGCTCAACAGGTGAGATAATTAAGCTCAACGAAGAGCTTCTTCCCAACTGCTATCTTCACAGAACAGCAGTAAACGATGTTGCTCGTGTTGAGGGTAGAACCTTCATTTGTACAACAAAGAAGGAAGACGCAGGAAACATCAATAACTGGATGGCTCCCGATGAGTGCTATGCAAAGCTTACAAAGCTCTACACAGGCTCTATGAAGGGCAGAACCATGTATGTTATTCCCTACTCTATGAGTATCGTTGGCTCTCCTTTTGCTAAATACGGCATTGAGCTTACCGACTCTATATATGTTGTTCTTAACATGCTTATAATGACTCGTGTTGGAACCGATGTTCTTGAGGCACTCGGCGAGAGTGGTGACTTCATCAAGGGCCTTCACGCAAGAGCCGATATTGATGAGGAAAACCGCTACATCTGTCACTTCCCCGAGGATAATACAATCTGGTCTGTAAACTCGGGCTACGGCGGAAATGTACTTCTTGGTAAGAAGTGCTTCGCACTCCGTATTGCTTCCTATCTCGGACGCAAAGAGGGTTGGATGGCTGAGCATATGCTCATCCTTGGTGTTGAGTATCCCGACGGCGAAACAAAGTATGTTTGCGCAGCATTCCCCTCTGCTTGCGGTAAGACAAACCTCGCAATGCTTATTCCTCCCGAGTTCTATCAGAAGAAGGGCTACAAGGTATGGTGCGTAGGTGACGATATTGCTTGGCTCCGCGTAGGCGAGGACGGCAGACTTTGGGCTGTTAACCCCGAGAACGGATTCTTTGGAGTTGCTCCCGGTACTAACGAGAAGTCCAATCCTAATGCTCTTCACACATGTCTTAAGGATACAATATTTACAAATGTTGTTCACAATACAGCTAACAACACAGTTTGGTGGGAAGGCCTTGACAACAATCCTCCCACACCGGGCAATGCTATTGACTGGAAGGGCAATCCTTGGGACTGCACAAAGTTTGACAAGAAGGATAAGTCAACCTGTGGCGCTCATCCCAACAGCCGTTTCACTGCTCTTGCAAAGAACTGTCCTTGTATTTCCAAGGAGTTCAATAATCCCGCAGGTGTTCCGATCTCCGCTATCGTATTCGGCGGAAGAAGAGCAAAGACCGCTCCCCTCGTTTACCAGTCAACAAGCTGGCAGAACGGCGCGTTCGTTGGCTCTATCATGGCTTCCGAGACAACTGCGGCTGCAGCAGGCGCTGTCGGCGTAGTAAGACGCGATCCTATGGCTATGAGACCCTTCGTTGGCTACGATATGGGTGATTACTGGTCTCACTGGCTCAAGATGGGTACACTTATTCCCAATGCTCCCAAGATATTCCATGTTAACTGGTTCCGCACCGACGATGAGGGACACTTCATCTGGCCCGGATTTGGCGACAATATGCGTGTTCTTATGTGGATCCTTGACAGATGTGCAGGCAAAGTTGATGCCGACATCACTCCTATTGGATACCTTCCCAAGGCAGAGGACATTAACATTGAAGGACTTGAGGATGTTACACTTGATACCATCAAGGAGCTTCTCACAGTTGACAATGCTTCCTGGCTTGAGGACATTGACAATATTAAGGCATTCTACGCACAGGTTGGTGACAGAGTTCCCCAGGCTCTCTATGATGAGCTTGCGGCTCTTGAGGCAAGACTCAAGGCGTAAGATAACAAAAAAGAACAGAGGCTTTCGCCTCTGTTCTTTTTTATATCTTGCTTTTAGGTATGTATCCGTAATATTCGTGTATCGCACTGCCGCCAAGATAATGTGACTTGAGAGCCCTCTCAAGCGAGGTGCTTTCAGGCAAAGCGGCAAGATCAACATTGTTGACATCGGTCTGAAGAAAAACGAAGGAAAAGACAGAACGAGCAGAGCTCTTTATTGAGATTCTGTCAAATCGTTTGCAGAACTTTGAAATGTTCTTGTCTTCTCCGATAAGATCAACAATGTGAAGATCCATAAGCCAGCTTCCACATATAAATCCCTTATATTCAAATTCGGGATAGTATTTTGCGGCAAATTCCACCGTATCCGCAAAGGCACGGTCAATTGACTCGGGAGTCATTCCGCTCACGGGCGGAATGTGCAGAGCGATCATCGGGTCACCGGGCTCTATAAGCTTTTTCCACTCTCTCTTATCAAGGGTGAGTTTTTCTTTTTTTACAAAGCCGTAATTATCATAAGCATAGCCGATATAAGCGGTGTCTGTTTCTTCTACAGTCGGCTCCCACGAGCCTTCGGCGTCTTCATAACCAGCCGAGCCGAGAACTTGTCCGTCTCGGTGAAGTGTTGTATTTTGAGCAAGAGCTAATGTATCACCGTTTGCATTCTCATAAACGGTCGCGCGTATCGGGAATTTTGCTCCCATTTCTATCTGGAGGCGTCCCATATCAAAAAGCTTTGCATCAACACCAAGCTGATACCACGCCCACGACATAGCGCCGGCGCGCCCCTCATTTCGCGCCTTATAAGTCTTTATCATTCCGTCAAAGACATTCATCGCATAGTCTATCTGATGCTCGGGAAGATTGCGCTCTTTAAGAATCCCGTAGGTATAATCAGCCATATAGGTCATGGCAAGGGCCGTTATCATCTCGTACTTTATATCATACGAGCCGTCGGCATTATGAGGAAGCTCTAATGCATTTGATTCTGCCATAGCCGTTGTTCTATGGCGCATAGTGTCACAAATGAGCGCAAGCACGCGGGAAAGTCCCTCGTCCCTTGCTATCTCAATCGCAGCGCGCTTATAGTCCTCGCGAAAATCGCGAAGCATACCGTATTTTTCGCCTATTCTATCATAGTAATCGGGATCAAGCAAAACACATCCGTTTTTCTCAAAATCATCCATTACCTCATCGTAGACCTCGCTCCAACGGGCAGGCCAACGAGTTGAATTCTGGGAGCGCATAAGCTCCTCAAGCGTTGGTCTTTCAGTTCTCATTTTATTTCTTTGCCTCGGCTTCTCTTCTTGCCTTCATTACTGCCTTCATACGAAGCTCGTTATTGAGTATCTTCTTGCGAAGTCTTATCGACTTGGGTGTTACCTCGATAAGCTCGTCATCGGTAATAAATTCAATAGCCTCCTCAAGACTGAAGATTACGGGCGGTGTAAGAAGGAGCTTCTCGTCAGCACCTGCCGAACGAATTGCAGTCAACTGCTTCTTCTTGCAGGGATTTACTGTAATGTCTTCATTCTTCGGGCACTCTCCAACGATCATTCCCTCATAAACGGGAGTCTGGGGGCCGACAAACATATTTCCGCGCTCCTGCGTGTTAAAGAGTCCGTATCTTGTTGTCTCGCCATTCTCGTGCGCTACGAGCGAGCCTGTATATCTCATTACTATCTCTCCGCGATAGGGTGCGTAGCCATCAAAGATGGTATTCATGATTCCCTCTCCGTGAGTCGCTGTAAGGAACTCTGAACGATAGCCAAAGAGACATCTTGCGGGGATAGAATACTGAATTCTCATTCTGCTTCCTACGGGATTCATCTCAAGAAGGTCTCCCTTTCGCTGACCGAGCTTTTCAACAACAGCGCCAACAAAATCGTTCGGCACATCAAGAGTTACTCTTTCCATAGGCTCGCACTTGACGCCGTCTATATCCTTAAAGAGAACTCTGGGATTTGAGCAAAGCATCTCATAGCCCTCACGGCGCATTGTCTCAATGAGGATCGAGAGGTGCATCTCTCCTCTACCCGCAACCTTGAACTCGTCGGTTGTCTCACCGTCGCTTACGCGGAGAGAAACATCGCGAAGGAGCTCCTTATAAAGTCTGTCACGGAGCTGACGGGAGGTAACAAATTTACCTTCCTTGCCCGCAAAAGGACCGTCATTTACAGAAATTGTCATTTCAACTGTAGGCTCACTGACCTTGACAAACTCAAGGGGTTCGGGCGCGTTAAGGCTCGTTATAGTGTCACCGATAGTGATATTCTCTGCTCCCGAGAAGCAGATGATATCGCCCATATTTCCGCTATCAACCTGAACTCTATTAAGTCCGTCAATCTGGAATATAGCCACAATCTTTGTCCTCTTGGGAGGCACATCGGGCGTGTGGTAGTTGCAGATATAAACATCCTGATTTGTACGAACAGAGCCGCGTTCAATGCGTCCTATTCCTATTCTTCCAACATACTCATTATAGTCGATAGAGGAAACAAGGAGCTGAAGTTCACCCGTCTCATCACCCTCGGGTGCAGGGATATAGTTAAGTATCTTATCAAAGAGGGGCATGAGGTTCTCGCCTGCTACATTGGGATCTTCGGTAGCAGTACCTGCTCTTCCTGAGCAGTAAAGCATGGGGCTGTCAAGCTGTTCGTCCGACGCGTTAAGATCTATAAGAAGCTCAAGTATCTCGTCCTCTACCTCGCCTATTCTCGCATCAGGCTTGTCTATCTTATTTATAACGATAATTACTCTGTGATTAAGTTCAAGCGCTCTCTGAAGCACGAAGCGCGTCTGGGGCATAGGTCCCTCTGCTGCATCAACAAGAAGGATAACTCCATTAACCATCTTAAGTATACGCTCAACCTCACCACCGAAGTCAGCATGTCCGGGAGTATCTATAATATTTATCTTAACATCCTTATAGTGTACCGCGGTGTTCTTTGCGAGAATGGTGATTCCTCTTTCTCGCTCAAGATCTCCCGAGTCCATAACTCTTGTCACGGTCTCCTGGTTTTCGCGGTATATGCCGCCCTGCTTGAGCATTTCGTCAACAAGGGTTGTCTTTCCGTGGTCAACATGGGCAATTATTGCAACATTTCTCAAATCATTTCTTATCACAGGTATTTTCTCCTTATGCTATTATTTCCGACTAAATATTATATCACATTTTTTAGATAAATGGAAGACCTTATTTTACGAAATTTGACTTTCTTCAAAAAAATTATTGTGCATATTAACATTAAAGCAGCGTTTGATTGACAAACAGTGTCTTTAATGCTATAATTATGTCAGTACTTTTGGAGTGTTATGCGATGATAAAATTAATTATTTTTGATCTTGACGGCACTATTGCCGACACAATAGAAGCAATAGCAAACGGACTTAATCTGACGATGAGAAATTACGGCTTCCCGACGCACGAAACCGAGGCGGTACGCGTTATGGTAGGAAACGGCGCGAGAAATCTTGTTCGCCAAGCCTGCCCCAAGGGGACATTTGACGATAACGAAGACTTTTTCGAGGAAGTTTATTTGAATTACTGCGATATGTACGCCATAACGCACCTTGACACCAAGGAGTGCTATGCGGGTATGGGCGAGGCCATGCGCGCGCTCAAGGCTCGCGGCTTCACTCTTGCCGTTCTCTCAAACAAACAGGATCCCTTCACCAAGGGCATCGTGGCACAGCTTTTCGGCGATGATACTATTGCATTTGTTCAAGGTCAGACAGACATGCCCCTCAAGCCCGACCCGACAGTTCCGATATGGATTGCGTCAAGCCTTGGATTTGAGCCCTATGAGACAGCTTTTGTTGGCGACAGTGATGTTGACATAAAAACTGCAAAGAACTCGGGAATGACATCAGTCGCAGTAAGTTGGGGATACAGAGACAGAGAAAAGCTATCCGAGCTCTGCCCCGATTTTTTGGTAGATACTCCATCTGAGCTTAAAGAAATTTTCTAATGTGAGGTAGCTATGATTTACGAAGAAAAAAAATTTGGTGAGCTTGAATATCTTATAGCCTACCCAAATAATTTCAATAATGAGAAAAAGTATCCTGTGCTCTTTCATTTTCACGGTGCAGGAACAAGAAATACAAGCTTCGAACACCTGAAAACCTGCCTTATATTCCCCACAATAGATAAGCACGAGCTTGAATTTATAGTTGTTGCCCCTCTTTGCTGCAGAGAGACTTGGTTTGATTACTTCGAAACACTTAAAGGATTAGTTAAGGAGATAACCGAGCACAAAAACGCCGATCCCGACCATTTCTACATTATGGGTGCAAGCATGGGCGGCTATGCAACATGGCAGCTTGCTATAAGTATTCCCGAATACTTTGCCGCTATCGTTCCTGTATGCGGCGGCGGAATGTATTGGGATACGGGACGACTTAAAAACATGGGCGTTTGGGCTTTTCACGGAGCCCTTGACATCACAGTGCGCCCAGAGGAAAGTCAAAAGATGGTTGACGGAGTAAATAAGCGAGGCGGCAACGCAAAGCTTACTATATATCCTGATGTTGAGCACGCTTCGTGGATAGACACCTACACAAATCCCGAAGTATACAAGTGGATGCTTTCCTATAAAAAGTCAGATTGTAACACCTCATCGGATAATTTTAACAATGTTGCTAAATATGGCTGATAACTCTCTTTTACTTGACATATGTGTATAAATATGATATTATAATGGGTGGTAAAAATTCACCCAAAGAGGTTATATTTTAATGAAAATTGGATTTGTTTCACTTGGCTGTCCCAAAAATCAGCTTGACACCGAGGTAATGCTGCACGAAATTGTAAGCGCAGGATACGAGGTCACACCTGATGAGACCGAGGCAGATGTTGTTATCATCAACACCTGTGGCTTTATTGAAAGTGCAAAAAAAGAGGCAATAGATAATATTCTTGATATTGCTTGGTTAAAAAAGAATAACGGTCTTAAGGCTATCGTT
>JAZOSH010000086.1:0-26813 GCA_045656985.1 Eubacteriales bacterium
AATATTCGTTTATGACCGTTGTGAGCACGCAAGGGCGGAGCAAGGTCTGCGGGAGCTATACCTTTTGTAATGAAAGTTTTTGGGAGTCCAGAACCCTTTTTTCAAAAAGGGTTTTGGATAATCCTTCTCGTCAACTAACTCCCCGATAAATCCCAATTTATATACATCTACTGTTTGACACAACAAACTCTGTGTCTTTATTCCTCCGACTCGGTCTTTTTCTTTGAAAAAAGAACTGCCGCCTTTTCTGTAAGCTCCTCTATCATGCCCGTTTCGGCGTAAGCTGCCGCCTGACGGATTGCATTTTTATATGCCTTTGCATTTGACGATCCGTGAGCCTTTATAACAGGCTTTGACACGCCGAGGATAGGCGCGCCGCCGTGCTCGCTTGAATCAAAATTCTTTTTGACCGAGGCAAGATTTTTCTTTACAAAGAGGTAGGATATCATTGTTCCTATGTTCTTCTTGAAGAGGTCGGTAAGCATTGATTTCATAAGCTTACCCATACCCTCCATAGTCTTCAGGAGTATGTTACCTGTAAAACCGTCTGTAACAAGAACATCACAAGCATTCTGCGGGAGCCTGTTGCCCTCAATATTGCCGACAAAGTTTATCTCCTGGCTCTCCGAAAAGAGCTTGTATGTCTCAAGCTGAAGTTCTGTTCCCTTTGTTTCCTCTGCGCCGTTATTGAGAAGTCCTACTCTGGGACGCTCAACTCCGTAGAGCTTCTTCATATACTCGCTTCCCATAACGGCAAACTGAAGAAGATACTGCGGTGTAACAACGATATTTGCTCCCGAATCAAGAAGGAGCACAGGGGGTGTCATAGGAAGAACAGCTGCGATAGCGGGGCGGTTTACTCCCTTTATCTTTCTTACGATGAGCGTCGCACCTGTAAAGAGTGCTCCCGTGTTGCCCGCACTTACAAATGCATCGCCCTTGCCCTCCTTGAGCATACGGAGACCCGTGCTCATAGAAGAATCTGCCTTTGCTCTGTTGACAGAAAGCGGGTCATCGCACATTCCGATAACAACATCGGTATGTACTATCTCGACCTCGCTCTCGCTCACCTTATTTTCGGCAAGCGCCGCGCGTATCTCGGCAGAGTCACCAACGAGAGTAAGCTCTATATTTTTATATTCGCGAAGCGCGTCACACGCGCCCTTTACAAGCTCGCGTGCGCCCTTGTCGCTTCCCATTACATCTGCTATAATTCTCATATCACACCTCTTAAATACCGTATTTTTCCTTTACCTCTGCTATCTCCTCAAGTGCACGGGAGGAAACTACCTCATATTTTGCTATCTTACCGCCCTTGACCTTATATCCAAGCGGCTCAACGATGCCAAAATTGGCATTCATCGGCACGAATTTACCCGTGCCGCCCGTGGCAACATAGTTTGACATAGCTCCTATCATCGTTCTCTGTGAGAACTCAACATCACAAAGGTCAAGTGCCTCGCGCGCGGCGTTCATTCCCGCCACAAAGCCCGATGCCGCCGACTCTATATAGCCCTCAACACCCGTCATCTGACCTGCGAAGAAAACTCCCTTTCTTGTGGTCAGTCTGTAAGAGCGGTCAAGAAGCCCCGGAGAATTGAGATAGGTATTTCTGTGCATAATTCCGTAGCGCAGAAATTCAGCATTTTCAAGTCCGGGTATCATACCGAAAACTCTCTTTTGCTCACCGAATGTGAGGTGTGTCTGGAAGCCGACAAGATTATACATCGTGCCCTCGGCATTTTCGCGGCGAAGCTGCACCACAGCGTACGACTCAACTCCTGTGCGCTTGTCCACAAGCCCGACAGGCTTAAGCGGTCCGTATCGGAGTGTTTCATAGCCTCTCTTTGCCATGACCTCAACAGGCATGCAGCCCTCAAAAACAGTTATCTTCTCCTGCTCCTCGCGGTCAAACTCCTTGAGCTCTGCCTCCTTTGCCGAGCAAAGCGCCTCCCAAAAGGCATCATACTGCTCCTTTGTCATAGGACAGTTTATATAGTCTGCATCGCCCTTGTCATATCTTGACGCAAAGAAGGCAACATCTGTGTTTATAGAATCAAAATCAACGATCGGTGCCGCCGCATCAAAGAAATGGAGCGCGCCGCAACCAAGCGTATTCTGTATATAGTCTGCCATTCCCTCCGAGGTAAGAGGACCTGTTGCGATAACGGTAGTCACTCCCTCGTCAAGATCACACCTCTCGCATGAGATGACCTCTATATCGGGACATTCTTTTATCTTTTTGGTTATATAATCGGAGAAAAGCTCTCTGTCAACGGCAAGTGCCGAGCCCGCAGGAACACGGGTAGCGTCTGCCGCCTCCATTATAAGCGAGGACATTCTGCGAAGCTCCTCCTTGAGAAGTCCCACAGCATTTGTCACACTGTCAGAACGCAGAGAATTTGAGCATACAAGCTCTGCAAATTTCTCGGAATGATGCGCGGGGCTGTACTTCTGTGGCTTCATCTCATAAAGCCTTACCCTCGCACCTGCGCGAACCGCCTGCCACGCCGCCTCACAGCCTGCAAGCCCCGCGCCGTATATGTTTATAATTGGTTTCATTCTTTTTCTTGGGAAGCTTTAAATAAAGCTTCCCAAACCCTTCAAAAACTTTAATTTCTGGTGTTATCCTTATCAGTCCTCAACGGGCTTTTTAAAGCCGCAGGACCTATTATGGCAAACGAGAAGAGCCTGACCCTTCTTGCGGAAAAGTATCTCTCCACAGTCGGGGCACTTCTCATTCACGGGCATATCCCATGAGGAGAAATCGCACTCGGGATATCTCTCGCAGCTATAAAAGACAGTCTTGTTTCTGCCGTTCTTCATAACGACCTTTGACGCGCACTTGGGACAAGGAACGCCTATATCCTTGGTCTTCTGCTTTGTGAAGTTACACTCGGGATATCTGCTGCAGGCAAAGAAGCTTCCGTAGCGGCCGCTTCTCTGTACCATATCGGCACCACACTTTTCGCACTTGAAGTCGGCAATAACGGGAGCCTTCTTTTCGGCTGTCTCCTCACTCTCTGCTACAGGTGTCTCCTTTGTCTTCGACTCAAGAGGCTTTGTGTTCTTACACTGGGGGTAATTGGGACAAGCGGCAAATTTACCGAAGCGTCCGTTCTTGACTATCATAACACTTCCGCACTTATCGCAGATAATGTCTGTAGTCTCAACGGGAATCTCAAGTGTGCTGTTCTTTGCCTTCTCGTCAGCCGCAAGTAAAGACTTTTCAAATCCGCTCCAGAAGGGTGTGAGCAATGCATTAAGCTCAAGTCTGCCCTCCTCTATGGCGTCAAGATCCTTCTCCATTTTAGCGGTAAACTTATAATCAACTATATCAGGGAAGCTCTCAAGCATAAGCTTGTTGGTTATCTCGCCTATAGGTGTGGGAACGAGTGTTCTTCCGCTTTCTCTCTTGACATAGTTTCTTGCTATAATAGTTGAAATAATAGTTGCATAGGTACTCGGTCTGCCGATGCCCATATCCTCAAGGAATTTGGTAAGAGTCTCCTCCTTATATCTTGCGGGGGGCTCTGTAAAATGCTTTAGCGATACGATGTCGCCAAGCACGAGCTTCTCATTTTCCTTAATGTCGGGAAGCTTGATATCCTTCTGCTCGGAGATCTCATCTGCAGCCTTTGTCTCCTCCTCGCTCTCCTCATACATTGCCATGTATCCGGGGAACTCAACAGTGTAGCCGCCCGCGCGGAAGATATATCCCGCCGACTCAAACTCTGCATTTACTGTTGCAAGGGTTGCAGACTCCATCTGGCTTGCAATAAATCGCTCCCAAATGAGCTTATAAAGCTTATACTGGTCGCTTGTGACATACTTTTTAATCATAGCAGGCTCTATTTCAACACGCGAGGGTCTTATTGCCTCGTGCGCGTCCTGCGCACCCTTCTTGGGCTTATATATTCTGGGGGTAGAGGGGCAATACTTATCTCCGTACTTTGACGATATATATTCTCTTGCCGCCTCCTGCGCGCCCTGCGAGATACGGAGCGAGTCGGTACGCATATAGGTGATAAGACCCTGTACGCCGCCGTTTTGAGAGCCTATATTGATACCCTCATAAAGCTCCTGCGCAATCTTCATTATTCTCTGTGACTGGAAGCCGAGCTTACGCGCCGCCTCCTGCTGCATGGTGGAGGTTATGAAAGGGGGCGCGGGAGATTTCTTTCTCTTTGCGCGCTTGATAGATTTGACTGTAAACTCGCCAGTCTTAACAGCATTCACAACACGAAGAGTCTCCTCCTCGCAGGAAAGCCTTATCTTGCCCTCCTCATTTCCGTAGAAATGAGCCACAAAGCTCTTCTTACCGTCGGGCGAGAGTTCTGCATCAACCGTCCAGTATTCAACGGGAACGAAATTTCTTATCTCCTCCTCGCGCTCAACGATTATTCTTGTAGCTACAGACTGAACGCGTCCGGCAGAAAGTCCGCTTCTTACATTCTTCCAAAGATAGGGAGAGAGCTTGTAGCCAACTATTCTGTCAAGAATTCGTCTTGCCTGCTGGGCATCTACAAGATTCATATCTATCTCACGAGGCTCCTTTATGGCAGAACGGACCACCGACTTTGTCACCTCGTTGAAGCTTACACGGAGAGTCTTTTCGAGCGGAATACCGAGTGCCGTGGCAAGATGCCATGCGATAGCCTCTCCCTCACGGTCAGGGTCGGTTGCAAGGAATACCTTGCTTGCCGCCTTTGCCTCCTTCTTTATTTCCTTGATAAGGTCACCCTTACCTCTGATGTTTATATAATGAGGCTCAAAATCGTTCTCAATATCAACTCCGAGTGTGCTTTTAGGAAGGTCACGAACATGACCCTTTGAAGCTATTACCTTATAGTTTGAGCCGAGATAGCCCTTTATGGTAGACGCCTTTGAGGGCGACTCCACGATAACAAGATTTGCCATTTGTTTTCCCTTTCAATTTGTTCTGTTTCTAAAAAGCGTTTCCGCAATTATTTTCTGATGTAAAGTCCGCCCGGAAGCGAGCCGACAAGCCCATAAAGCTCAAGCATTGTGAGTGCCGTTATCGCCTCGGAGGCAGATATCCCGCCGATAAGCAGAGCATCGGGCGAGACTGCCGTATCTATAGGCATCTCCGAGAATATCCTTCTTGAAACCTCATCAAGCGAGGCAAGAAGCGCCTCGGTGTCCTCACCTACTCTTACTGTCTCCGACTTTTCCTCTTTAGGTTCTGTCGCGACAGTCTTTTTTGTGTTCACTGCATGCAGCTTTGTTTCTGTGTCGGGCACCTTCGCCGCCTCGCGGGTAGCGCGGGAGCCTACAGAAAGTGCATCAATCAGCTCCTCATCAAGCTCCGAATGAGCCTTGGAGCGTTTGAGCGCACTGTAATTTATGGCATCGTGATAAAGAAAATCGTAATGCCCGATTATATCGTCAGAGGAAAGCACGGGGATAGCTCCCGAACGGATAAGCTCATTGGGGGCTTCCGAGTTACTCTCATTTATCTTGCCGGGGAGGGCAAACACCTCCCTGCCCTGTGCGAGTGCCGTCCTTGCGGTTATAAGCGCACCGCTTCGGGAGTCACCCTCAACGAGAAGCGTGCCCTGACAAAGCCCGCTTATTATTCTGTTTCTTATCGGAAAATTGTGACGGTCAGGTCGCTCGGAGGGCATAAACTCACTTATAACTGCTCCGTTCTTTATGATCTTCTCATAGAGCGTTCTGTGCTCGCGCGGATATACCACATCAACTCCGCATCCGAGAACGGCAACCGTCTCTCCCTTTGCCGCTATAGCGCCGCACGCCGCAACGGCATCAACACCAAGTGCCATGCCGCTTACGATAACTGTATTCGCCGCCGCCATTTCATAAGCTATTTTATACGCAGACTGTCTTCCGTATTCGCTCATCTTTCGCGTGCCGACCACGGCAACAGAAAGTCTTGAATCAAGGTTGGGAAGACGGCCCTTGCAAAAGAGGACGACAGGTGGGTCCTGAAGCTGACGCAGCCTTGAAGGATACCTCTTATCGGCATAGGTGATAATGTCCACCCTCTCTGCCCGACAGAACTTGAGCACTCCGTACGACGCCTCAAGGCTCTTATCGGAAAGTGCATCCTTTTTAGCACGGCTTATCCCCTCAACATGCTCTATCTCCTCGGAGTCAAGCGAGTATATCTCATAAGGGTCCTCAAAGCGCTCAATAAGGCGCACGAAGCTCTTTGATGCCACGCCGAGTGCGCGGGCAAGCCATACCCAATAAAGCGCGTTATCCTTACTCATACCCTTCCTCCGAAAAAAATCAGTCCTTTACCCTTGAGGTCTCCCAGATAAATATTCCCGCCGCCATTGCAGCATTGAGTGACTCACAGCCCTCTCTCATAGGAATGAGAACACAGCTCTCGCATGCCTCTACGGTTGCCTCTGTAAGCCCGTGACCTTCATTGCCTATAACGAAGCAATCTCCGCGGCAAAGCCCAAATTCACCAAGCACTCTCGCCTCTCTGTGAAGT
Source organism: Eubacteriales bacterium (assembly GCA_045656985.1). Taxonomy (GTDB): domain Bacteria; phylum Bacillota; class Clostridia; order Oscillospirales; family CAG-272; genus HGM12713. The sequence goes on from JAZOSH010000086.1 coordinate 6,488, forward strand.
GCCGCACCGAAAACACGGCGGCCCGTCCGCGCGAGTGCCGCGATATATTCGGGCATGGCACCCTCGGGCAAAATATCTATTCTCTGTATAAAGAGCGAGCCCATTGCCGCTCTTATCGTTTTCTGATTATAAATGTCGGCGCAATCCGACGAAAGCACGAGTCTGTCAAGTCCGAGAGACGCTGCAGTCCTCACAACTGTGCCGAGATTACCCGGGTCGCGTATCGCCTCAAGAAGCATCACGCTCTCACCCATCTCTGGCATGTCCAAAAATTCGCCTTTATTATTTATTGTAGCAATTTTATGAAGTTTGTCAAGAGCTTTTGCAACAGTTATCACTCCCTCGGGCGATTTTTCCTCGCTCATCTTATCAAAAAGCTCATCGGCAACGATGAAGGGCGTGACTCCGCGCAAGAGGCAAAGCTCCCTCAACGACTCGAAATATGTATCATATCCCTTCTCCGACATCACGAGCTCTGTAACGGCGACCCCTTTTGTGAGTGCCTCGCGCGCAAGCTTAATTCCGTCAAATCTGAAAAGCCCTGTCTCCTCCCTTGCCTTCTTCTTTGAGAGCGAGCAGACAAGCTTTACTGTACTGTTCTGTCTTGATGTGACCATTTCTTTGCTTTTGCCGACACAGTATGACGGCAATAATCCTTATAAATTTTTCTAAACCAAAAGGGACTGCTTTTAACAGTCCCTCTTATAGCTCTGATTAAAGAGCAGCCTTTGCCTTATTTACAAGCTCTGCGAATGCAGCCTTATCGTTAACAGCGAGCTCTGCGAGCATCTTACGGTTGAGATCGATGCCAGCAAGCTTGAGGCCGTGCATGAATGTGGAATAATTCATTCCGTTTGCCTTAGCCTGTGCGTTTATACGAGCGATCCAAAGTCTGCGGAAATCTCTCTTCTTGAGCTTTCTGCCTGCGACTGCGTAGTTACCGCTCTTGAGAACAGCCTGCTTTGCCATCTTGAAGTGCTTGGATTTTGCTCCCCAGTAGCCCTTTGCTGCCTTGAGTATTTTATTTCTTCTCTTGCGCGTCATCATTGCGCCCTTAATTCTTGCCATTTCAAATTCCTCCTATAGTTCTGTACGATTATTTCTGGATGAGTGTTCTGATGTTAGGTGTCATCGAACTGCTGAGAATTGCACTGGAGCGCAGATGTCTCTTTCTCTTTGCGGTCTTCATACCTGTGTTGTGTCTGTGGTGGCAGTGACCGATCTTTACCTTACCCGATGCGGTAACAGAAAATCTCTTTGCCGAAGCCTTATGTGTCTTGATCTTTCCCATTTTTCTATACTCCTTTTGTGTATCATTTATCAAAACAGCGGGTATCCGCATTATTTGACTTAAACTAACCACCGTGAAGCGGTTTATATAAAATTTCTTGCCGTTAGTTTGACTTGTACTTGAGAGGGGTGAGCGTTACACTCATAAATCTGCCGTCAAGCACGGGTGCCTTATCAGACGAACCGAGCTCGGAACAGCTTTCAATGAACTTTGCCATGATCTCCTGACCAATAGCAACATGGCTCATTTCTCTTCCCTTAAAGCGCATTACGACTCTTACCTTGTTTCCGTCACCGAGGAAGCGCTGTGCGTGCTTGAGCTTTGTCTCAAAGTCGTGAGTATCAATTCTGCACGAGAGCTGTATCTCCTTTATCTCGATGATCTGCTGTTTCTTCTTCGCTTCCTTTTCCTTCTTATCTCTCTCGAAGCGATACTTTCCGTAATCCATTATTCTGCATACGGGGGGAACAGCCTGCGGCGCCATAAGCACCAAGTCGTATCCACGATCGTAAGCGAGGTTGAGTGCTGCGTCGGTCCCCATTACACCGAGAGTTTCTCCGTCCTCTCCTATAACTCTGACCTCTTTAACTCTTATCTCCTCGTTTATCAACAATTCTTTTGCGCTAATGTTAAATACACCTCCAAACCGATTTCGGCAAAAAAATATGCGGTAGAACCAAATAATTCTCCGCACACAACAGCCCAATACGCGCATACGCGCCCATCGGGAATAAATATTGTACCGTACGCGCCCTGCGGCACGGTGAGAGCGGAGAACGCTCTGCTTCTTTGCTCCGCTATTCTATCACATTATCTCCTCCTTGTCAATACTTTTTTTATCTTTTTTCAAAAAAATTATTTTTTCGTCCATGTATGTCAAAATGTACAAAATCACCCATTTTTTAGTCATTTTCCAATCAAATCAAGGCTTTTGAAAAGGGCTCTGTTTACAGTTTTTTCCAACCTGTTGGCAAAAATGCACAATTAGCTACGACATTTAATTTTGAAAATTCTCTTGCCCGTCTTTTTTAACGAAAATCAACCTTGTAAAATTGTCAAAATTGAGTATTTACAAATCGTTTTTCTTGCGGTATAATAATCATGCTGTCGGCGGCACCAACACCACAGCATCACGCACAACGGCTCGTATTTGGCAAAGTATCAAGCTTATGATAACAGACACGCCAGTACGACCCTCGTTGTGCTTTTTCTTTTGTTTTGATTTTTCTTTCATCTTTTCAAAGAAAAGTTGTCCTAAAACACAAGAAAAACACAATAATATTATTAAAAAGGGTAGAAAAATTCACAAAGGTGTGTTATAATATATTATTAAAGAAATAAACCGACAGATACAGGAGAAAAAATGTCAAGATATATAGAAACGATAGATAAGGTAACGCTTCCCGTGATCGCTCTTCGCGGAATAGTGGCCTTCCCGAGCATCGCCCTTTCCTTTGAGGTATCAGACGAGGCATCGGTAAAGGCGGCAGAGGCTGCATTTGAGTCCGACTCAAATGTAATACTTCTCACAGCAAAGGACTTTGAGAGTGAGGATAAGGAGCTTACCGCAGGAGACTTTTTTGAGGTTGGCACAGTCTCAAAAATAAAGCAAACTGTAAAAACGCCCGAAGGCAATGTGAGGATAATAGCAGAGGGAATCTCGCGCGCAAAGATAAGCGAGTTTCGCAGCTTTGCCGATTACTTTATGGCAACTGCCATCTCAAAGGAGATATCCTTCGCAGAGGTTGACAGTGTAAAGAGCGAGGCATATACGCGTGCAATTATCAGCGAGGTTGAGAGCCTCGTCAAGCTTCTCCCCTCGGTTGGAGATGACATCATGCTTGCCGCAAGGTCAATAAAGGAGCCCGCACTGCTTGCAGACTTTATCGCCTCTAACATACTTGTAAAGTTTGAGGATAAGCTTGAGGTGCTTTCTACCTTTGAGCCCGTTCGCAGGATTGAGGTGCTCATAGCACTTCTCAAGGAAGAAACCACCCTGCTTGGCTACGAGCTGAAGATACATAAGAAGGTAAGAGAAAATCTCAATCGCCATCAGAAGGAATACTATCTGCGCGAGCAGCTCGGCATAATTCAGGACGAGCTTGGCGAGGGAGCAAACAGCGAGATAGGCGAGTTCACACGCAAAATATATGATGCAAAGCTCCCGAAGGACGCCGAGGAAAAGCTCCTCAAGGAGCTTGACAGAATGTCAAAAACTCCCTTTGGCTCCTCTGAAGCAACGATAATGCGCGCCCACATTGAGACCTGTCTTGAGCTCCCTTGGAACAAGACCACCAAGGAACGCAGTGACATCGCGGCGGCAAAAAAGATGCTTGATAATGACCACGAGGGGCTTGAGAAGATCAAGGAAAGAATTCTTGAATATCTTGCGGTAAAGCAGCTTACGCCCAACCTCAAAAACCAGATAATCTGTCTTGTAGGCCCTCCCGGCGTCGGCAAGACCTCAATAGGCGCATCAATTGCGAGAGCAACAGGCCGCAAGTATGTGCGTGTTTCTCTTGGCGGAGTGCGTGACGAGGCAGACATAAGAGGTCACAGAAAGACCTATGTTGGAGCTATGCCCGGAAGAATAATGACGGCACTCTCACAGGCAGGCGTCCGCAACCCTCTTGTGCTTCTTGACGAGATAGACAAGCTGACTCGCGACGCGCACGGAGACCCCGCATCTGCACTTCTTGAGGTGCTTGACGGCGAGCAGAACAAGGCATTCCGCGACCACTTTATTGAAATTCCCTTTGACCTCTCGGAGTGTATGTTTATAGCAACAGCAAACACTCTTGATACAGTTCCGCGTGCCCTGCTTGACAGAATGGAGGTCATTGAGCTCAAGACATATACCAAGAGCGAAAAGCTGGCTATTGCCAAAAATCATCTTATCCCCAAGCAGCTCACCCGCCACGGACTCAACAAGAGAATGCTCCGCATAAGCGATGAGGCTATTTGTGAGATAATAGACTATTATACAAGAGAGGCAGGCGTTCGTAATCTTGAGCGCACGATAGCCGACCTTGCTCGCCGTGCGGCAAAGCTCCTTGTTGAGAATGAGAGCCGCAAGAGCGTTTCGGTAACGGCAAAAAACCTCTCCGAGCTTCTTGGCAAGCGCAAGATACTGCCCGAGCTTATATCTGAGGACGACGAGGTAGGCATAGTAAACGGACTTGCCTACACGCAGACGGGAGGAGATATGCTCAAGGTAGAGGTAGCTGTGCTTGAGGGCAGCGGCAAGACAGAGTTTACAGGCTCGCTTGGCGATGTTATGAAGGAGTCCGCAAACCTGGCGGTAAGCTATGTAAGAAGCATTGCCGCAGAGTATGGCATACCCACCGATTTTTATAAGACAAAGGACATACATATCCACTTCCCCGAGGGCGCTATCCCCAAGGACGGTCCCTCTGCGGGTGTAACGATAGTTACGGCTCTCGTCAGCGCGCTGACAGGTCGCCGTGTTCGCCGCGACATCGCGATGACAGGCGAGCTCTCGCTTCGCGGTCGCGTGCTTGCTATTGGCGGACTCAAGGAAAAAACCATGGCGGCATATTCGGCAGGCGTTAAGACTGTGCTTATTCCCGCTGACAACGAAAAGGATATAGACGAGCTTGACTCGGCGGTACGCGAGAATGTAAAGATAGTTCCCTGCCGCACCCTCTCAGAGGTGCTCTCTTACGCGCTTCTTCCCGCAAAAAAGACGGCAAGGTGCGAAAAGAAGACAGAGGAGACAGAGGATTTTCTTCCTCCCCTGACACAGAACAGTGCGACTGTCTCCGCACCGAGAAGATAAGCATTTATACTCCATTTGAAAGGAGAAAAACATGGCAATAAACACACAGAATGTATCTCTTCGCATCAGCGCCGGTCTGCCAAAGCAGTTCCCGACCGATGCGATACCGCAGGTGGCTTTTTCGGGACGCTCAAATGTTGGAAAAAGCTCACTTATAAATACACTTCTTTCACGAAAGTCGCTTGCGCGCGTCTCAAGTGCGCCCGGTAAGACGATAACGGTAAACTTCTATGATGTTGACAAGAAGCTCTTTCTCGTTGACCTGCCCGGCTACGGATACGCAAAGCGCACCGCCGAGGATAAGAAGAAATGGTCGGAGCTTACCGACGGATATTTCACAAAGAACAAAAACATTGACCTTCTTTCACTTGTACTCCAGCTTGTTGACAGTCGCGTGGGTCCCACCGCAGACGACGAGATGATGATGAGCTTTATGGCAGAATCCGAGATACCCTTTATAGTGGTGGCAACGAAGGTCGATAAGCTCAACGCAACAGAGCGCAAGAACAATCTTGCGGCTATAGCCGAGCATCCTCTTGTTAGAGAGGGACTCGGAGTTATTCCCTTTTCGTCCCTCAAGAACGAGGGCAAAAATGAGCTCTGGAGCGCAATACTCAAACATGTAAATATAAAGTAAACCAAAAGAAGGAAAAAAGATGACTCAGCTTTTAGTTATTCGTCACGGGCAGAGCGTGGCGAACAAGGAGGATAAGTTCGCAGGACACTCCGACTTTGACCTCACAGACCTCGGTCGCACGCAGGCAGAGCTTGTCGCCGACTATGTAAAAAAGAATTTTAAGGTAGACGCAGTTTACGCAAGTGACCTGCTCCGTGCATATAATACCGCGCTTCCCACCGCAAAAGCCTTCGAGCTTGAGGTGACACCCTCAAAGGAGCTTCGCGAGATATACGCGGGAAGATGGGAGGGCGTTCTCTTTCCCGACATCATAAGGGATGACCACGAGATATTTGTAAATTGGAGAGATAATTTTGACGGCGCATACTGTCCCGAGGGCGAGACTGTACGCGAGGTGCGCGACAGAGTTGTAGCGGAGGTCAGAAGAATAGCTGAAAAGCATGACGGCCAGACCGTTGTTATTGCCTCACACGCAACGCCCGTACGCGCTATACATGTTGAAGCTGACCCCTCTGTTAACGCCTATGTCGGCAACGCGACAGTAAACATTTTCAACTACGAAAACGGAAAATTCTCGGTTGTAAGAGCAAACATAGACGAGCATCTCGGAGACCTTAAAACATATCTTCCCGACTCACTTAAAAAATAACCTTTGCCGCACAAGCGGTGAAACGGAGAAACAAAATGATACTATATGACCACCTTAACATAAACGCCGAGGGTCACCTCACGATAGGCGGCCTTGACACAGTTGAACTTGCACGCGAGTTCGGCACTCCCACTTATGTATTGAATGAAGATGTAATACGCGAAAAGTGCCGCACATATCTGCGCGCCGCAAAGGAAAACTTCGGGGATGATGCGCTCCCTCTCTATGCCTCAAAGGCGCTCTGCTTCACAGGCATCTATAAGCTTGTAGCCGAGGAGGGACTTGGCATTGACTGCGTTTCGTCGGGCGAGATATACACCGCGACAAAGGCAGGCTTCCCTGCCGAGAGAATATATTTTCACGGCAACAATAAGACAGATGCTGATATAGCCTTTGCTATCGACAGCGGAGTTGGCACATTTGTTGTTGACAACATTGACGAGCTTGAGACTCTCTCGTTGGCGGCTGTTTTGAGAGGAAAGAAGCAGCGCATACTGCTTCGCATAACACCCGAAATTGACCCTCACACCCACCGTGCGGTGGTTACAGGAAATATTGACTCAAAGTTCGGCAGCCCCATAAGCACAGGACAGGCTATGGACATTGTAAAGCGCGCAATCGCGGCTGACGGCATTGAGCTTGCAGGTGTTCACTGCCACATCGGCTCACAGATATTTGACATTGAGCCCTTCTCGGATGCCGCAGATATTATGATAAGATTTATCGCATCTGTTGAGCGCGAATGCGGCTACACGCTTCGCGAGCTTAATCTTGGCGGCGGACTTGGAGTTCCCTACACCGAGTATGACAGAAAGATAGATTATGCCGCGGCTATAGGCGACATCGCAAAGGTGGTAAGAGACTTTTGTGAGAAGCACGGCACAGCTATGCCGAGAGTTATACTTGAGCCGGGACGCTCACTTGTTGCCGAGGCAGGAATAACTCTTTATACAGTTGGCTCTGTCAAGGATATACCCGAATTCAGAAAATATGTCTCGGTTGACGGCGGTATGCCCGACAACCCGAGGTACGCCCTTTATCAGTCACAATACACCGCCGTGGTGGCAAACAGGGCAGATGCACCCCGCACAGAGCGAGTTACCCTTGCGGGCCGCTGCTGCGAGTCGGGAGACTTGCTTGGCGAGAGCATGGAGCTCTCAGAGGTGCATCGCGGAGATATACTTGCGGTGCTGACAACGGGCGCTTACAATCACTCAATGGCGTCAAACTACACCCGCCTCCCCCGCCCACCGATAGTTACGGTAAGTGGCGGCAAGGCGCGTCTTGCAGTACGCCGTGAGAGCTTTGAGGATCTTTGCAGAAACGACATCATTTACACTGATTGAGTTTGAAAGGAACATACTAAATGTTAAGATATATGATAACAAGCGGTGGGGACGCAAGGGAGTATATCATACACCTTCTTCTCTGCCTTCCGATAATCCTTCTGTCGCTTTCTCTTCACGAGGCGGCGCACGGATATGTTGCATACCGTCTCGGTGACCCGACCGCAAGGAATCTCGGCAGGATAACCCTCAACCCCATAAAGCACCTTGACCCCATCGGATTTATCTGTATGCTGCTTGCGGGCTTCGGTTGGGCAAATCCCGTGCCGATAAACACAAGATATTTTAAAAAACCAAGGCGAGACATGGCGCTTTCAAGCGCTGCAGGTCCTGTATCTAACCTCTTGCTTGCAGTGATCTTCGCGGCTATGCTGAAGGTGTATTATATTGTTTTCTCATCGCCGGAGCTTCTTCTTTCAGCAAACGAGACGACAATTCGCGTTATATATTTTCTCGGCATATTCCTCTACTACGGAATATCGCTCAATGTAACGCTCGCAGTATTCAATCTCTTGCCGATACCGCCACTTGACGGCTCACGCCTTGCATATGTATTTCTCCCGCCAAAATATTATTTTGGCGTGATGAAATATGAGAGATATATCCACATCGCAATTATGCTCTTGCTTCTCACGGGCGTTCTTTCCCCTGTCATTGGCTTTGTGAGAAACGGAATTATTGACCTGCTCTTTATAATTTTTGCAATATGATCTGACGGAGACAAAAATGGAAGCCGTAACCTACCGACTTAATGAGTTTGAAGGCCCTCTTGACCTTCTTCTCTCACTCATACAAAAGAATAAGGTAAGCATAACCGATATCCCGATAGCCCTTATCTGCGATCAGTACATTGAGTATATCGCAGAGGCACAGGCGCTTGATATGGAGATAGCTTCGGAATTTATCGTTATGGCAAGCGAGCTTATGCTTCTCAAGAGCAAGATGCTTCTTCCAAAAGCAGAGACCGATGAGGAAGACCCGAGGATGCCGCTTACCGATGCGCTCGTTCGCTTCCAGCAGGCAAAGGAGGCGGCTGTAAAGCTGACACCGATGTATGCCTACTACAGTGCAAGAATGGTCAAGGACACCGACGAGATAAGTGTTGACAAGACCTTTGTTGCCGATCAGGATGTAATGTCGCTGTGCGAGGCGGTAAGGCGAATGGTGGCCTATAACAACAATCTCCGCAAGCCTTCAAGCTCGGCGTTTGCTCCAATGATAAGCAAGCCGATAATTCCTGTTGAGATTAAGATCGTTTCTATTATCAAGCATATTGAAAAGAGGGGTGCCGCCTCACTTGCAGAGCTGCTTGACGGCGAGGCGAGCCTACCCGATGTTATAGCATCCTTTCTCGGTGTGCTTGAGCTTATCAAAACACGCAAGCTCGTAATCGCAGACGACGGTGAAGAGAGGGAGAATGCTATCCTTGATGCAAGAACGAAATTCATCATCAACGAGAATACCGACGAGATCGACGAGGAGGAGCTTTTCGCAAATGCCCCCTCTATGGCAGAGACCGAAGGAGTATAAGGAGACATTATGGAAGAAAATGTTGTTCAGATAAAGAATATAGAGGCAGCGATAGAGGCTATTCTTTATGCCGCAGGCTATCCTGTTAAATACGAAAAGATAGCTGAGGTGCTGGGACTTGATGTCCGCAACACCAAAACAGTTATTGAGCATATGAGCGAAAGCTTTGCTGCTGAAGAGCGTGGAATTCAGCTTCTGCTCTTCCCCGAGACCTGCCAGCTATCAACAAAGGAGCAGTATGCTACATATGTACGCGAGGCACTTGGCATTCGCCGCGGAGGAAATCTCTCTGCCTCCTCAATGGAGGTGCTTGCGGTGGTGGCATATAACCAGCCCGTGACGCGAAGCTTTATTGATCAGGTACGCGGAGTTGACAGCTCGTATGCCGTAAACTCACTTATTGACAAGGAGCTTATCACTTCCTGCGGCAGACTTGATGCCCCGGGTCGTCCGATGCTCTATGCTACCACTGACAAATTTTTGCGCGTGTTCGGGCTCAATTCGCTCTCCGAGCTTCCCGCAACAGAGACCCTTGTGCCAGAGCGCGAGGAGCTTCCAATTCTAAAGGAGGATGACTCACAGCTTGAAATTGAGCTTGACGAACTCCAAGAGACGAATAGCGCTGAATAAGCGCTTGGCGTAAAAGTCAATACTTTATAGAAGAAAATTTTCACGAAGGGAGGAGAGAGCTTGACCTGGCTATATATCATACTTGGCATTATTCTGTTTTTCGGCTTTCTTCTTTCCCTGCGCGGAGCTGTGACGATAGTCTACAACGGCGAGCTTTCGCTTTCTGTAAGAGTGCTGTTTGTAAGGATAAGAATTCTCCCCAAAAAGGACGACCGCAAGAAAAATCACTCAATGACAAAAAAGCAAAGTGAAAAGTTGCGGGCAAAGCTCAAGGCTGATGCCGAGAAGAAGCGTCAAACGAAGCTTGAGAAAAAGAAGACAAAGGAAGAAAAAAAGAAGAACTCGCCAAAAAAGACGATGGGCGAGATGGTAAACGATATTGGCGACATAGCAGATCTTGTGTTACTTGTGCTTGGAAAATTCTTCGGGCATCTGCGTGTGAGGATCCCCCGTTTCAGAATAAGAGTTGCAACTGGAGATGCCGCAACTACCGCTATCGCATACGGTGCGATAAATCAAATACTTTCGGGACTTTATCCTTACCTTGAGAACTCAAAAAATGTAAAAGGCTTCAAGCGCACCGATATTGATATAAGCGCCGACTTCCTTTCCGAGACCCCCACTGCAGACATAAAGCTTGTATTTTCAATACGCGTCTGGCAGATACTTGATCTCGGCATTGCCACACTTATCAAATTCATAAAAAACCTTCTCAAAAAGAAGAAAAAGGCGTCATCAAGCACGCCCACCAAAAACGAAAATAACAAATAATATATAAAACCATACATCGAAAGGAAAAGAGCTATGGCAAACGAAAACAAGATCCCCGAAATAATCAGATCGTCTCTTGAGAACATCCGCTCAATGGTAGATGCAAATACCGTTGTAGGTGAGCCTATCAACACAAATGTAGGCACGACTATCATTCCTATCTCAAAAATATCTGTAGGAATCGCCTCGGGCGGAGTGGATTATAACGATAAGGCAGAGCGTCCCCGTCCCCAGAACTTTGGCGGTGGCGGCGGAACAGGACTTATGGTCTCGCCTGTGGGCTTCCTTGTAGTTGACAAAAACGGTGATGTTGAATTTATCAATGTCGGAATGAAGGGCTCGCCCGATCCCGTTGATCAGATCGCCGATTTCGTTGAGAGAACCCCCGATATTATCGCAAGGATAAAGGACATCTTCTCAAAGAACAAGACCGACGGGGAGTAATCAGTTATTTTTTGAGCGCATCTCAAGTATAATTTAATAAAAAATACTTGAGGTGCCCTATGCTCAAAAAAATAGCCTTTTTTCTTGCTCTTATTATATCCGTCTCACTTTTCGGATGTGACCGAAGACTGACTGCACCGACAGCCAAAGAGGAGGCTGCCGAGCTTGCCTATACCCTACCGACAGTCACGCCACCCTCGCTTTCTGCCGGAAGTGCTGTATTGCTTGAGGCAGAAAGCTCCTCTCTGCTCACTGCAAAGAATGCCGACAAGCGCATGGCTATGGCAAGCACAACAAAGATCATGACTGCCCTCGTAGCACTTGAGAACTCGGACCCCGAGCAGGTGGTAAGCGTGGCGGCAGATGCCGTTGGCGTTGAGGGCTCGTCAATATACCTCTTTGAGGGCGAGAGGATAACTATGCTTGATCTGCTTTATGCTATGCTGCTTGAGTCCGCAAACGATGCTGCAGCGGCAATAGCTATTGAGGTAGGTGGCAGTATTGAGGGCTTCTCTGCCCTTATGAATGATAAGGCAGATGAAATGGGGCTTGTAGACACCCATTTTGTAAATCCTCACGGGCTTTACGATGATGAGCACTATACAACCGCACGCGAGCTCGCGCTTATCACCGCAGAAGCACTCGGCAATGAAATCTTCAGACGGATAGTGTCAACAAAGAAGCACACTCTTGTTGCCGTTGATGGCAATGACAGATTGCTATATAACCATAACAAGATGCTCACTCTTTACGAGGGAGCTATCGGCGTTAAGACAGGCTACACCAAAAAGAGTGGGCGCGCCCTTGTAAGTGCCGCCGAGCGCGACGGACTTACTCTTATCGCGGTCACACTGAATGCACCCGATGATTGGAATGACCACAAAAAGCTTCTTGACCTCGGCTTTGATAGCTATGAGGCGGCAGAGCTTTATGCGGAAGGTGAATTCAGCTATCTTCAGGCTGTGGTGGGCGGCAGTGAGGCGTATATTCCCCTCACCAACACAGAGCCGCTTTGTACGGTGCTGCCGAGAGGGGCACGCGACTCCCTTGTCTATTCGGTTGAGCCTTATCACCGCTTTGAATTTGCCCCGATAAGTGCGGGTGATAGCGCGGGTAGGCTTTGTGCCTATCTTGATGGCGAATGCGTTGCCTCCTCCGAGCTTGTCTTTGCAACGGGCACCGAGAGACTTAAGACAAGAGAGGGTCTTTTGGAAAAAATAAAAAATCTATTCTCTTGAGGAAACGATGGAAGAAATTAAGCTTCAGAAATACTTCACCGACTGTGGCGTGATGTCGCGTCGGGCGGCAGAAAATGAAATAAAGCTTGGTCGGGTGCTGGTAAATGGCGAGGTAGCAGAGCTTGGCAGACGGATAGACCCCGAGCGCGATGTGGTGACATACCTTGGCAAAAGGATAGAGCGCCGCGAAAGCGAGGCACTCTACATAATGCTCAACAAGCCGCGCGGATATGTGACCACTATGTCCGACGAAAAGGGCAGACACACAGTGCGTGACCTTACGGGCGATGTTGGTGCGCGAGTTTATCCCGTTGGAAGACTTGATATGGACTCTGACGGGCTGTTGCTTATGACGAGCGACGGAGAGCTTGCAAACAAGCTCACGCATCCGCGTCACGAGATACCGAAGATATATCATGTCACCGTCACACCGCCGCCGTCGCCCGATGTGCTTATCGCACTCGGCGAGCCTATGGTGCTTGACGGATACGAAATTCTGCCTGTAAAGGTTGAGCTCATCTCAAAAAAGGAGGGCGAGAGCACCCTCAGGATGACTCTTTATGAGGGCAGAAACCGACAGATACGCAAGATGTGCGAGGCGGTGGGGCTCAAAGTAAAAAGACTTTCAAGAGTTGCTGTTGGCCACATTATGCTCCGAGACCTGCCTGTGGGCAAATGGCGACATCTTACCCCCGACGAGGTTGCGTACCTCAAGGGCGAAGAGGCAGCTTTAAAATTTAAATCATATAACACAATTAAAAGCGAGGATATATAAATAATGTTAAAAGTACTTCCCATACAGTCAAAGGCAGAGCAGGAACGCATCTGCTCACTCTGCGGTGTAAAATACAATCCCGATCTTCTGGCTTACTTTGCCGAAAGTGACGGTCGCCTTGCAGGCGTTTGCCAATTCAAGCTCACAGGCGAGGGCGGAATTCTTTACGATATCGCACCCGCGAACGATTTTGAGAGTTTTGAGGCGCTCTTCGTTATGGGCAGAGGCACACTTAACTTTATTGACCTCTGCGGCGTTCACAGAGCGTATTTTGACGGTGAGGCGCGTGACGAGGGACTCCTCCGCGCCATAGGCTTTACAAAAAATGAGACAGGTCGCTTTGAGGTAAACCTTGAGGGCTTCTTCGACGAACCATGTGCCCACGGACATGGAATGAATAACTAAATACATTAAAAAAGCGCTTATGAATATCATAAGCGCTTTTTTCTATGCCTTATAAATTATCTCGCCACCGCGAATAGTGCAAAGCACATTGAAATCTGCATCAAGCACGCAAAAGTCTGCCCGTTTACCGATCGCAATGCTTCCGCGCTCGTCATAAACTCCAAGCAGCCTTGCGGGGTTCGCACTTGCAGCATCTGCCGCATCGCATATATCTACACCGCAAAGTGTAACAAGATTTCGCAGGGCATTATTCATCTTAAGCACACTGCCTGCGAGCGTGCCGTTATCAAGGCGAGCCTCGCCACCCTTGACGGTAACTCTCTGTCCACCAAGCTCGCTCTCTCCGTCGCCAAGTCCTTTTGCGCGAATAGCATCGGTAATAAGCACGAGCCTATCGTGGGGCTTATTTTTTATAAGCAGCTTCATAGCAGGTATGCTTACATGAATTCCGTCGGCAATAAGCTCACAGTAAAGCTCGTCACGCAAAAGCGCGCTACCTGCAACACCTATATCTCTGTGGTGTACGGGAGATTGCGCGTTAAAGGTATGGGTAACACTCAAGGCACCCGCCTCTATTGCGTCACTTACCTCTCTCGCAGTAGCATTGGAATGTCCCACGGAAGCAACCACTCCGCTCTCGCAGAGATGGCCGATATATTCAGCCGCGCCCTCCTTTTCGGGGGCAAGAGTAACTATCCTTATAAGTCCGCCGCTCTCGCTCTGAAATTCATCAAAGAGGGTGCTATCGGGGGCTTTTATGTACTCTTTAGGCTGTGCACCGCAGTATTTCTCGTTTATAAAGGGGCCCTCAAGATGAACACCGAGCAGCTCTGCTCCCTCACCTATGTCTGCCGCGCGATAATCTCGTACTGCCGCAAGTGCGCCCTTTATTTTCTCCTCGCTCTGTGTCATGGTAGTTGCGAGAAATGCCGCAGTTCCCTCCTTTGCGAGGGTTTTGGAAATATTCGCAAGGGCATCGGCACTTGCATCCATCGCATCATTTCCGCCCGCACCATGCACATGAATGTCAATAAACGCAGGGAGAACGATGGCATCCTCGGGCAAGGAAACAAACTCCTCACCGCACACATCGCCACCGATTTTGTCAATATGCGTGCCGAAGGCAAGGCTTGTTTTCACAAGCCCCTCGCCCTCTACATATACATTTACATTTTTAAGTGCTTTCATAATGCACCTCGTTGTTTTTTGATTTATTCTTGACAAATGTTACTACAAAACCGTTAAATTCTGTTCTTAAGGAAATCAACTGCCATAACAATGTCAGCCTCAGGGTCGTCACCTGTCTCTCGCTCAATGGTAAGGAAGCCGTCGTAGCCGATGTCACGAAGCGCCGCGAGGTATGCGTCCCAATCAACCTGTCCCTGTCCAAGGGGCACCTCAAGGAAGCCCTTGCATGCATTAAGTGCCTCAACACCGCCTATTGCGAAGGCATGATAAACATCCTCGGGGTTCTGATTCTTGTCAAGCATCACACCGTCCTTTGCGTGTGTGTGAACGATATGGTCGCGGAGCATGTAGACCGCCTCAACAGCATCCTGTCCCGTTACCATCGTAAAGTTTGCGGGGTCGAAGTTAACGCCAACGCCCCCCTTTGTGTCCTCAATAAATGCAAGAAGAGTTGCAGCCTTCTCGGGACCTGTCTCAATAGCGAGTGTAACCCCGCGCTCCTTTGCGTAAAGACCGCACTCGGTAAGTGCATCAAGCATTACCTTATATCTCGGATTTGTCTTGTCGGCAGGGATTACACCGATATGGGTAGAGATAACGGTAGCACCGAACTCAACCGCAAGGTCAACTATTCTCTTGGTCTTTTCAACTCTGTCTACATTTCCGTCAGCAAGTTCGAAACCGTGACCGCCCATATCTCCGCAAAGTGCGGAAACTACGAGTCCCTTCTCGGCAAGGAGCTTCTTATAAGCCGCCTTATCCTCGTCTGTGAGTGTTGCGGGCGAAAACGCGCCCTTTGTTGCGTATATCTGTACGCCCTGACAGCCAAGAGCTGCCGCCTTTTCTATTCCTTCAAAATGGCTTTTCTTAAAGCAATCTGTAATTACGCCTATCTTCATTTCTTCATTCCACCTTTATTGTAAATTTCACAAATGAGTCTGTGAGTTTTAAGGGCCTCCTCGCCGTCTATATCAAGCTTTTCAAGTCCGAGACAAGCGCGATAGAAATTGGAGAGCTGGCGAACATGCCAATTTCCCCAATAATCCTTGCCCTTAAAGCTCTGGGGAGCCTTCTTTATTTCTTCAACAGTGCCGTCGTTATAGGTTATGAGTGCCTCGTTGTATCCGAATACTACCTTTCCCTTTTCGCATAGAAGCCTTATCTCTATAGGCTCGTCACAGCCGTAGTTGTTCATGCACCAGAAGCCGTAGGTCGTGCCGTTCTTAAAACGAACGAATCCGTTGGCGTTGTCCTCAACGATGACCGCCTTGTGTGCCATATTTGCCATAGTACACTGAACATCCTCTATCTCGTCGTCAACTATCCAACGCACAAGGTCAATAGAGTGGATAGCTTGGTCAATAACAACTCCGCCGCCCTCTTTATTCCAAGTACCCTTCCAATCGCTATGTGAATAGTAATCGTCCGAGCGTGTCCAGGTAAGCGTTGAGCGAGCGGAAATTATCTTTCCAAGCTTGCCCGACTGTACTGCCTTTTTTACAAGCTGTGCCGAATCGTTATAGCGGCACTGTGAGATAACACCAAAGGTCCTGCCAGTCTCCTTTGCGACAGCAACTGCCCTTTCAGCACTCTCAAGGTCTATATCCATCGGCTTTTCTGTAATGACATCAAGCCCCTTTTCCATAGCATAAATTGCTACCTTTGAGTGTATGTAGTGAGGCAGACAGAGCTGAACTACATCAAGCTCCTCCTTCTCTATCATCTCCTCATAGGAGTAGTAAGCACGAATGCCGTACTTTTTTGCAGCCTCGTCGGCACGCTCGGGCTTTATGTCGGCACAAGCAACGAGCTCGGCTTCCTCAAGATCAACTGCAGCCTCAAAGTGCATAACGGAAATTCTGCCACAGCCTATAATTCCAACCTTCAATTTTTTCATCTTCTTTTCCTTATATCTTTTCTACCTCGCGGACAACCGCTTCACGAAGCTTCATTACCTTGAGTGTCTCGCTCACATCAAAGGATGTTGTTCCCTCAATGAAGAAACGAAGCATATCTCTGATAAGCAGGCCAAAATAATCCGATTTAATATCCACAAGCTCACCGCCGTCTGCCGAAAGTGCAAACTGAAGCTTTGGTGCGTAGGTCATTCTCGCAGACTTGCCTCCTTCAAAGGTTGCTTCACAAGCATAACCGTTCTCCGTCTTTTCTACAGTAACGCTCTGGGGCTCTGCGCGGAGCACCTTTATGACCATCTCTGCCTGATGGATTATATATTCGGCAATATTTCCGCCGCCGCCCGTTGTGCAGACGCGCTCAGCTGAAAGACCGTTTATCTCTGTTCCGTAGCGAAGCGCTGACGACGAGAAAAAGCGAGTGCCGTTTTCCTCTGCAATATCGAATATTTTCTTTGCCGTTGCAAAATCGGGAGCAAAGGTCTTATCAATATAGGTGTTCTTTCCGTATTTCAGCACCTTCTCGGCATAACCAAGATGCTTTTCGGGATTTGAGGGCGAAAGAATTACGATATAATCCGACTTTTCGCAAAGCTCCTCTATCGTCTCACAACGCTCAACACCAAATTTCTCACACCACTGGTCTGTGGTCTCGTTATATACAGGCGAGAGCTCCTGCTCTGCCCATGCATATGCAACGGTGAAATCCTCACCCATAGCATCGGACGCCGCCTTTATCCACGCGGGATAATTGTTGGCGTGCCATTCGCTGATATAATAGTCAACAAAGCCTATCTTTTTCATCAGAGCTTTATCTCCTCATTTCTCTCGGAAGCCTGATAGAGCACATCAAGAAGTCTTGCGCTCTCAAGAACATAGTCAATGTGGCTCTTGTCCTTTACACCGCTGTCAATAGAAGCAAAGAATGCCTCCTCTTCCTTCTGGTACATATCGGGGATATCGTGGTTGGTTCTTGTCTCCTCAAGGGTCTCTGCGCTCCAGTAAGAGAACTGCTTGCAATAGTCAAGTCTTACTCCACCCTTGTCACCCATGAAGTCTATGTACATCTCGTTTACACCTACATTCTGTGCCCAAGCACCTGTGAAGGAGATGTTTGCCTTGTCTGTGCGAACATAGCCCGAAATGAAGTCCTCAACATCGTTTGTTCCGTTCTCAACATCCTTTGTATCCTCTGCCCACATAGATGTGTACTTGTAGTCCTTCATATTCTTTGCCATCTCGCTGTATGCGTTGCAGGTTACGCTCTTGAGCTTTGCACCGCCGAGAATGTAAAGAATGAGGTCAAGGAAGTGTACGCCCCAGTCAATAAGAACGCCGCCACCCGACTGCTCCTTGGTGGTAAATGCGCCGCCAAGTCCGGGAATATTACGGAAGTTACGGTAAATGCAATGAACATGATATACATTACCGAGCTTACCCTCCTCAACAAGTCTTGCAACCTCCTCTACCGACTTGTGATGACGGTTGCAGACGCCGATATTGAGCATCTTGCCCTGCTTATTTGCTTCTTCAGCCATTTCGCAGGAGAGCTTGTAGTTTACTGTAATAGGCTTCTCGCACAAAACATGCTTGCCTGCACGAAGCGCATCCATGGTTATCGTGTAGTGCGCGTAGTTGGGGGTGAGCACGAATACTGCATCTACCTCGGGGTCTGCAAGTGCTACCTTGTAGTCAACGATAACATTTTCAATCTTCGGGAATTTCTCCTTTGCCGCCTCTGCCTTTTCAATAAGAATGTCACAGGCATACTTGATACGAACATCGTCCTGCTTCATAAGCGCAGGCAAATGCGCATTGTTTGCTATTCTTCCACAACCGATAACTGCTATTGTTTTCATAAAATTTTCCTCCAATATACAGGCAGATGCTCCTCTGCCGCTCTTATGAGTTCATTATAAACCCTCTTTGCAGCTTTGTAAATATCATTGCTTTACTGTTTTTTTGTCATTTTTTTGGATTTTTGCATTTTTTTGAGAAAAAGTCAACTGTTTTTTTATAAATTGCCTTGACGAAAGACTCTTTTCATCTTATAATTTAGTTATGGAAAACAAAATGTATATTAATGGGGGTCTGCCGACCCCCGCAGACAAGCTCTACCATCTTGATTATTATTTCCGCGAGCCAAGAGAATACGGAAAGGTAAAGCTTGTACAGATAGGCAGACTTTATTGCGACAAGACCACCGTGGTCCCAAAGCATATCCACCTCAACTGGTTTGAGCTTACCATCGTCACAGACGGCGAGGGCATACTTACCACAAACGGAGTGGAAATACCGATAAAGAGAGGAGATATATACCTCTCCTTCCCTGCTGACCGACACGGAATATTCTCTGACGCAGAGCGCCCCTTACGCTATGACTTTTTCTCGTTTTATACCGAGGACAAGTCGTATGCTGAACAGCTTGAAAAAATAATGCAGACCTTTGGCGACCCTAAACGCCGACTTTTCTCTGACGAAAAGATAAGAAATCTTGTGCAGAACTCCCTCTCCGAGTTCGGAGAGACCACAAGGGCGCACTCGGAGGAACTGCTGACGCACTCCTTTGAGATGATACTTATCTACCTTTTGCGTGACTTTCCCCTCTCTCCCACCGAGGAGGCACTCTCAAGCGTTGACGGCTCGGACATATTCTGTTACAATCTTATGAATTATATAGACACCCATATCTTCACACTAAAAAACCTGCAGGAGCTTGCCACGCTTACCAACTACAACTACAGCTACCTCTCATCGCTTTTCAAGAAAACGACGGGGAGAACACTGCTTGACTACTACCAGAGCAGTCGTCTGCGCGTTGCCCGCTCGCTTGTAAAGGAGAAAAAAATGAAGATAGGCGACATCGCCGAGCTTCTCAATTACTCATCGGTCTATGCCTTCAGTAAGGCATACAAAAACAAATACGGCATCTGCCCGACAGATGTAAGGAAGACAAAATAATATCGGGAGGGTATGACCCTCCCGATATTATTTATCTACACTCAAATATCCGTCAATAACAAAAAATATTCCTGTGAGAAGTCCCACAAAGAACATTACAGCTCCAATTGCCGAGCCTGCCATCCAAAAATTTGCGCCCATTGTAGCTATTATGAGAAGAGCCACACCCAAAATCATCTTTTTAGTGTTTTTCATGTTTTTATATCCCCTCAACAGAATTTCTCGTTGACCTTCCTCGGTATATCCTTGCCGCCCGAAATCTCAACTATCTTATTTATAAAGCCTTCTGCCGCATCGGGAAGCAGAGCAAAGCGAATTGTGACATCGGCATCAAAGATGGTGTCCTCTACAAGCACGCCCGCCCGATTAAGCTCAAAAAGGTATTTTTGATAGTTGGTATAGCTGCACGAAAGCTCGTAAATATAATGTTGACGGTAGGTGACTATCTCTGCCGCCTTGAGTGCGATCGCCGCGCCGTGAGAATAGGCTCTGACAAGGCCGCCCGCACCAAGCAAAATGCCGCCGAAATAGCGGGTAACCACCACGCAGACATCCGAGACACCACTCTTTTTTATCGTCTCAAGCACGGGAATTCCGCCCGTTCCCTGCGGCTCTCCGTCATCGGAATAGCGCATGATATTTCCGCCCTCAAGCACATAGGCATAGACATTGTGGCGCGCATCGTAGTATTCTTTTTTCTTGGCCTTTATAAACTCAAGCGCATCGTTCTCGCAATCTATATGCCTTGC